>CAZAEM010000017.1:0-48267 GCA_964484225.1 uncultured Eubacterium sp. | reverse complement strand
CGAAGTGACGTAATATGACTCACATCTTTGATGTGAGTCAGGAACGAAGTGACGTAATATGACTTACATCTTTGATGTGAGTCAGGAGCGAAGTGACGTAATATGACTCACATCTTTGATGTGAGTCAGGAGCGAAGTGACGTAATATGACTCACATCCCTCGCCGGGCGGCATCCTGCATCAAAGATGCAGGATAGTCCCTCGCCGGGCGGCATCCTGCATCAAAGATGCAGGATAGTCCCTCGCCGGGCGGCATGTGCTACCAGCGAATTTAAAAGGAGGAAGATCCAGCTATGTTTCGATTTTGGGGAAAAATATTCAGAGAAAACCGCCTTGTAAAAGATATGGTATATGAAAATTCTGATACTTCGTTGAACCGCACAAAAAAAGTGTTCGCCGGCATCCATGAATTCTGTGTTGCCTTCGATCTGTCAGAACCCATCTGGCTGGACAAGAACATCGCAGAGTTCAAGCGGGCGGATAAAACCCGGTTTTATGCGGACAATTTTATTGAAAATATAGACTTTGATTTTCTTGAGGTGCATGTCATTGAGGAGGATTGATAAACAAATATTGGTATTTTTTTATCTGCCTGCGCATTACACTCTCGATCCTTTCTAAAATCATGTCATCATATATATCCTTGTATTCATTCAAAATCTCCAACAGGTCCTCTATTCCGAAACTTGCCCTGAATCGATTCTCTGGATATAGCATCTCGCAGGCATCCAGTTGTTCATCAAAATCATCGGAAAAGGGTTTTGCCTTGATCCTCTTTTTATGTTCGCCTACATCCCGGCTCAGGGGATAGTCATAAGTGATATCTGAAAACAGGGACGCTCCCTGATCAAATATCGGTGAAGTTCGATATGTCCCATCCTTTTTCCGTATTACAGCAATATTATTAAAATGTCTGTCCTCGTTAAAAAAAAGTGTATCAATCGTTATCAACTGCAACAGGTATGTTCCCCATGCTGCAATTCCTGTGATTTTCTCAAGCTCGGACACTACAAACTCTATCCGGTCGGCCGTGTTTTCCCATTTTAATATTTCTTTTTCTATCTCATAACCTTTCAATGTGCGAAACAATCTCGCAACAGATATGAGTTTGTCGTCCTCATCTGTCAGGAAATTTTCTGATACACAGGCATTATATATGATACCGTTTCTGTTGATCGCTTCATAGTCATACTTTACATACGATGAAACATTCGTCATGGATAAAAGTCTGGAGACAACGATCTCTGCAAGGGATTCATAACCCAGTGAATCCTCTTTATACCAGCGGCCTTTATACAGCCATTTATTCTGGTTTCCCTTGGAAGAAGTGGTAACCATACACTCTCCCTTGTCGTTTAAGGTTTCAATAGCAATCATATCGCTCCTCCCGATACCGCCTTGCTGGCTTCAATACAAATGCTGTACAACAGCAACCTCATTTTCGCTTTGTCGGCAGCCTTTTCGCGAAAAAACTGATCGACCTGTATGATCTCCTCCTCCTGCAGACGAAACATCCATTGCCCATCGCCATAAACACGCCCCTGTGTCTTGTCTATGATCGCGACAGGGTCATAGAAGGTCAGGCCGAGATTGCGCAGTTCTTCCCGAATACCGTAACGCGTCCTGGGCATACACCGATCCTCCAAAAAAAACAGATAATCCTCCCAGTCCGGATGCTCGTTTATTCCGAATGCACGACTGGTCAGGTCATCTGTGAGGTTAATGATCCGGACAGATCTGACTAAAGAACAGGCGTCAACGATAGTTGACGGTTTATCTCTGTCCATATACACATGAACCAGTCTTGTCTTTGTCCTGGCTTCTTTGATCACCCGATGCACCGTCCCCACGGATCGGTTTGTCATGGCAGCAATCTCCCGCATAGAATGCCCCTGGCTGCACAGGGTAATCATCTGTGAGCGCTCTGCTTCCGTCAAACCGGGTCTGCCGCGTCTGACAGGATGTTGTTCTGTCATACACTCCCTCCTTAAAGTCATGCATGTAATGCGCAGCTCGAAGTGCCGCCAAAGGTGCATCAGACAGCCTCTCTGACACACCTTTGCAAACATCTTACTTATTAATCTTTACTTTCTTTGCCCTGCTCCATTTCCCGTATATCTTTTTACCGGATTGTTTCTGATAGGCTCTCACACGGACATAATACGTTTTCCCTTTTTTCAATCCGGCAATGGTTTTTGCCGAGGTCCATTTGCCCACATCTTCTGATTTTTTTGCCTTTGTAAATTTCTTGTTTCGGGCGTACTGAATCTGATAGCCCGCAGCACCCTTTACATCTCTCTTCAGTGTGATCTTTATCTTTCTTCCCTTTTTACTTTTCACTGATTTGATCACCGGTTTTCCCGGGGAAGAGACGGAATTTCCTGTCTCTGTACCATTGTCCTGCTGTTTTTCCCCGCTGATTGTCGCCGTCGGAGTCACACCCGGTAAACCTGTTGAGGGGGCTGCCGGTTTCCCGGATGCCACAGGCAGTTCCGATGCGGCGGGAGAAGTCGTCGGTGCTGACGTTGGTTTCGAGGGCTCGATCGGTACCGGTGAGACAACCGGAGAAGCCGTCAGCTGTGTCGCTGGAATCACATTGGCTGTTGGGGATCCAATCGGCACCGGCGCAACGGTTGGAGAAACCGTCGATTTCGACGTTGGAACCACAATTGGTTTTGGAAATGCTGTTGGTGTTGCCAGCACAGTCGTCGTTGGAGCCGCAGTCGGCTCCGGACTCTCTTCCGGTGTAGGCGACGCCTGCTCGTCAGCTATCTCCTCCGAGGAAACGGTACCGGCGTATGACCAGCCGGAAGCAGAGGATAGATTCAAATGCAAAGCCGGACGCACGGCATAATCATTGTTGTGAACATCACTACCGCTCCCACAGACATAGTCACCGTTACTACCCACGCCGGAAGCGTTACTACTATTGAGGCCCGGTGACCGCAACCACCAATATCCCTTTCCTGCATTCTCTGTAGATGTACTTGTCCATGCACCCTGCGCTTTCGCATAATCAGAATTTTCTACTCTTCTGCTTTTAGCCTTTTCACTATATGATGTTGTAAACCCATATGCCGGATTTGTCACTTCCCCGACAGATAGCAGATACACCTTGTCCTGCGTGCTGTTTCCACCTTCTGTTTTATATTCCGGATTGTCCTCGTTCACTACAGTTGTAGAATTTATTGCAGACTGTTCCCCGGAAGAAAAAGCATTAGCCATAAAATTATCTTCTGTATAATCCGTCCCACAGACGTTGGCAGATGCTCCGTAGCCGTTCAGCCAGCTGCGCATGGTACAGGTCTCCCAGGTTACATCGGTGGGTGTATTATTATATCTCTGGCAGTCCAGGTTCTTGTCCGCCAGCAGGAAGGCATCATCGCCGTCCACGGAGAGCACCCGCCACTTGATAGGCTGTTTCCTGTCATTTTGGTCTGCTTTCCCATCGCCGTTGGTGTCACCCTGCCAGTAGTTGCCGAACCAGACACAGTCCCATGTACTGACGTCGTCCGTGATGCGGGGATTACTTACACCCTCCCCGGAGGCCCGGCTCACCGAATGGCCGGTCAAGGGCAGAACGCCAAGCAGCATCGCCCCGATTAACAAGAGTGCCATTGGTTTCCTAGGTTTTGTTTTCATGACTGTTCGTCCTCCTCTTTTATGAAAGCTTCGCTGATGTGCAGTTCCCGGTTATGAAGCGGATGATTTTCATTCAACAGCAGGTTCTGCAAAAACATTTCCAGATATTCCGTCGTCTCATAAATGCCGTTTTTCAAATCGTTGTAATTCGCTCTGACAAGTGAATTCCGAAAATACCACGCATTCTCAGCAAAAATATCGTTTGTCACATCAAAGCCCAGTGTGCGAAGATATTTGATAAAGAATACCGCGGTCGTTCTGGTATTGCCCTCAGCGAATACATGGATTTGCCACAATCCGGATATGAACACGGCGAGATGATGAATGATCTCGTCCATTGAGAGATTTCGATAAGAAAACTTTTTCTCTTCACAAAAGTCATACTCCAGCGTCGCTCTCAGCTCTGTTGCACTGCCATATAGCACCGTCGCCCCATCCAGCACCCATTCCTTTTTTGTAATATTGTAATCCCGGATACATCCCGCATGAGAATAGATGCCGGCAAACAGCCTTCTGTGAATGGAAAGATATTCATTCGGTGTAAAACTGAAAGCCCGCTCCGACAAAAGCGCAGCAATTCTGGCAGAGACCTTGTCCGCCTCCTCTGTACGTTCTTCCGTATCACAGGCAGGATTTTCCTCATAGTAGGTCTGCAGAAGCACATTTGCTTCTGCAAAGGATATCTCACCTTCAATATTGCGGACGGCAGTGCTCACCAGATATTCTGATGTTTTAAGTCCATCAACTGCCTGCAGGCCAATGGCTGTATGCCACGCATACCCTTTTTCCCTTTTTGCCGGTTCGGACTCTTTTATATATTCCTTAAATGGGTCTTTCTTCACTCCACATCACCTCTTTAATTATACAAAACGCCCTCTGATACTTCAAGAACTATTTTTCACCGTCCTCTCCGCCCATATGCGCACCCGGCGGCAAGATACCTTTTGGCCCTGGCATCATTATTTATGAATAAATTCCGGGTAAATGTTTACACTGATAAAAAAGGCAAAAAGGAGAGAAAGACATGAAAGCATTTGTAGACCAGGATGCCTGTATCGCCTGCGGGCTCTGCGTTTCCACCTGCAATACCGTATTTGATTTCAACGGAGACGGCAAAGCGGAGGCCCAGGTGGACGTAGTGCCTGCGGACCTGGAGGAAGATGTACGACAGTGTGTCAACAACTGCCCTACCAGCGCTATTTCGGAATCGGAGTAGAGGCAGAGAGAGCAATCCCCCCGGAAAACCACAATTGTTTCGCAATCGAGGTTCCCGGGGGGCATCATTTTTTGACTTAGCGTTTCGCGTTGTAGTTGATCAGGCAGCCCTTGCGGATGATCTCCCGTTCATCGTCGGTCAGGGAGCCGAGGTGGAGGGTGATCTCTTTCATGGAGCCGGGTCCGGCTCCGGGTTTTATTACATAGGCCGAGATGTCATCCTCCTTTTGAGTGATGGCTTTTTTTATGTCTTTGACAAAGATGTAGTCGTCTTTGTCGAAGACCAAGTCCCCGTCATAGACGAAGGGGAGCATACCCCAGTTGATCAGGTTGGAGCGGTAGCGCTTGGTGGCGTACTCTCTGGCAATGTTGGCCATGCCGCCCAGCACCCTCTGGCAGCTGGCCGCCTGCTCCCTGGCGGAGCCGTCTCCGGGCTTCACCGCGAAGATGGCGCTGCCTATCTCCGTTTCCTCCGGTATCACATCCCATTCTTCCCGAATCATCTCATAAACACTTCTCAGGTTTTCGTCCTCTGCGTAGATATCGCCGCCGGCAATGCGGGCTTTCTCTGCTTTCTGCACTTCCTTCGCTTTCCCCACGTAGGCCGGATCTTTTCTGGAGAGAGTAAATTCCGCAAGGCCCAGGGGATTGGACCGGTAGGAGGAAGTCTCCCCGGAGGGTATCAGTTCATCCGTGGTGGTCACCGGGTCATGGATCATGGATACCACTTTCAGGAGCACATGATCCGTCAGTCCCTGCATTTTCGGCCAGTCAACGATATTGGGGCCAAATTTGATCTCCACACCGGGATCCGCTTTTCCGACGCCGTTGAAGACACGTTTGTCGTAGATAGACTTGTCAAAGAAATATTTTGGCTTCGTAAATTCCACATCCACATCGGTGGCAGCTATGAGATATCCTTGGTTCGCCGCAGTGGCCGCTATGGAGCGGGCGTCCATCAGCGCCACGGAGGCGATCTGCCCGCTGGTTACCTTGGATCCCTCGCGGTTCGGGAAGTTCCGCGTGCTGTGGCGGATGCTCAGCCCCCTGTTGCTGGGGACGTCGCCGGCCCCGAAACAGGGTCCGCAGAAGGCGGTCCGCACGGTAGCCCCGGCGGACATCAGATCTGCCACGGCGCCGTTTTTCACCAGCTCCATAAAAATGGGCTGGGATGCGGGATAGACGCTCAGGGAGAACTCGTCCGCCCCGATGGCTTTTCCACGGAGAATATCCGCCGCATCGCAGAGATTCTCAAAACCGCCGCCGGCACATCCGGCGATCACACCCTGTTCCACATAGAGTTTTCCGTCCCGGATCTTGTCCGTCAGTTTGAAATCAATATCGTTGTTGTCCAGGCTCACCTTCGCTTTCTGCTCCACATCCCGGAGGATATCCTCCAGATTTTCATTCAACTCCTCAATAGAATACACATTGCTCGGGTGGAAAGGCATGGCGATCATCGGCTTCACCTGGGACAGATCCACATAAACCACCCCGTCGTAGTAGGCCGTCCGGGCCGGTTTCAGTTCTCTGTAGTCACCGCTTCTCCGGTGGATATCGTAAAATTCCTTCACCTTATCGTCCGTCTGCCAGATAGAGGAGAGACAGGTGGTCTCCGTGGTCATCACGTCCACCCCGATGCGGAAATCCACGCTCAGGTTAGCAATGCCAGGCCCCACGAACTCCATCACCTTGTTGTTTACATAGCCATTCTTGAACACCGCGCCGATGATGGCCAGTGCAATATCCTGCGGGCCCACTCCCTTCCGGGGCGTCCCCGTGAGATAGACCGCCACCACACCGGGCATGGGGATGTCATAGGTCTGCTCCAGAAGCTGTTTCACGATCTCCGGGCCTCCCTCTCCCACCGCCATGGTACCCAGGGCTCCGTATCTCGTGTGACTGTCCGAACCCAGGATCATGGCTCCGGTTTCCGCCAGCATCTCCCTGGCAAACTGATGGATGACTGCCTGATGGGGAGGAACGTAGATCCCGCCGTACTTCTTGGCACAGGTCAGTCCAAACACATGGTCATCCTCGTTGATGGTCCCGCCCACCGCGCAGAGACTGTTGTGACAGTTCGTAAGTACATAGGGGACAGGGAATTTTTCCAGTCCCGAAGCCCTCGCCGTCTGCAATATACCCACAAATGTAATGTCATGGGAAGTCAATTTATCAAATTTAATTTTCAGATTATCCATATTGTCCGAGGTGTTGTGGGAATCCAGGATCCCATACGCCATCGTCCCCTTTGCCGCCTCGTCTTTTGTCGTTTCTACTCCGGTTTTGCTTTTCAGGGCGGACAGAGCATCTCTGTCATCCGGAATCAGGTCTATGCCGTTTACCAGATAGGCACCGCCGTCATATAATTTTACCATATATGGCCTCCTTCTTGCTGTGATTGCTCGTTTTTCCGTATAATAGTATACTTGCTTTTACTCTATATTGCAAATATTATTTTTCTGTTGTCATCCCCGGACAAATGAGGTAAAATATGATACAACATCATTAGACATAAGAACATACCCGCCATGCCCGGATGGCAGAAATGGAGGATCATTGTGAGACATCTTATGAATGCTCTGGATTTATCGGTGGAGGAATTGAACGACATTCTCTGTCTCGCCGAGGAAATCATCAAAGAACCGGATAAATATTCTGAAGTCTGTAAGGGCAAAAAGCTGGCGACCTGCTTTTACGAACCCAGCACCCGCACCCGGCTGAGTTTCGAGTCGGCCATGCTCAGCCTGGGCGGACAGGTACTCGGTTTTGCCTCCCAGGACTCCAGCTCTGCCGCCAAAGGCGAGAGCGTGTCGGACACGATACGGGTGATCTCCTGCTACGCGGATATCTGCGCCATGCGGCATCCGAAGGAGGGGGCTCCGCTGGTGGCCAGCCTTCACGCCGGGATCCCCGTCATCAATGCCGGAGACGGCGGACACAACCATCCCACCCAGACTTTGACCGATCTGCTCACCATAAAAAATCTCAAGGGCCATCTGGACAATCTCACCATCGGGCTGTGCGGCGATCTGAAATTCGGGCGCACCGTCCACTCACTCATAGAGGCCATGGTAAGGTATGACAATGTAAGATTCGTGCTGATCTCTCCCCCGGAGCTGAAAATTCCCGATTATCTGCGGAAGGATACCCTGGATGCCAAAAACATTGAATACAGGGAGGTCTCTGTCCTGGAGGATGTGCTGCCGGATCTGGATCTGTTGTACATGACCCGGGTCCAGAGGGAGCGTTTCTTCAACGAGGAGGACTACATACGCCTGAAAGACAGTTTCATCCTGGACGCAAGAAAAATGAAGCTGGCGCCGGAGGATATGCTGGTGCTTCATCCCCTCCCCAGGGTCAATGAGATCTCCACAGACGTGGATGACGACCCAAGGGCGGTGTATTTCAAACAGGCAAAGTTCGGTGTATATGTGCGCATGGCATTGATTATGACATTGCTGGGACTGCAAGTGTGATTACAATGATTGGAGGTGTTTTTTATGCTGAATATCGGAGGATTAAACGAGGGCGTGGTCATCGACCACATCAAGGCCGGCGGCGCCATGGAGATTTACCACTATCTTGGACTGGAAAAATTGGACTGCTCTGTGGCTATCATCAAAAATGCCAGGAGCAATAAGATGGGAAAGAAAGATATCATCAAGATCGAGGGCCCCATCACTGTAAATCTGGACATTCTGGGAGTTCTGGATGAAAATATCACCATCAATATCATAAAGGACAACAGGATCTGTGAAAAGCGGACACTGGAGCTGCCCGAGATGGTCACCAACATCATAAAGTGCAAAAATCCCCGGTGCATCACGTCCATCGAACAGGAACTGCCCCACCGCTTCAAACTCACCGACAAGAAAAATCGCATCTACCGCTGTCTCTACTGTGAACAGAAGTTTACGCGGAGGCGCTGAAACTGTGCGGCATCATCAAAAATCCGAAATTAGATATCCAAAATTATGTTTCCCGGTAAAGTCTTCCCAAATCTGTGGATCTTCATTTTCGAGGCATTGTTTTTCGAGGATTTGAAAGCCGCGCCGTTGGAATGCAAGCAAGATTTTCTGCTCATCCACATGGGGATCCTCCAGATAGTCAATGACAATTAGATACCGGAAGTTTATAGCCAGCAGCTGTTCCAGCATAAACTCAAACCGGTTTCCGAACGTGGCCGCTTCCCCCAACAGCAAATGAGCGACAACCAGATCATAGCTTTCAGAAATCGCTTCATGGCAGATATCCCTTTCCCATATTTGCATATTGGCTTTCGACTCTTCTTTCAGTGTAATGATCGTATCCAGTTTTCTCCTGTCTCCGGGATAAACAATAGCGTTTATTTCCGCTTCGGGGAAATGGCTGACAATTGCGGAAAGACTGGTTCTGCCGCTGCCCGCATCTAAAATTGATGTTATGTGTCTGTCTTTCAGTTTTTCCAGAAAATCATTTAAAATAACGAGATGCTGCCGCATACATATCCTCCCTTCAGCTGATGCCGCACAGGTCCATGTGACAGACGTCACATGGACCTGTTTTAACATTATTGCGACAACAGTGTTATTTACTGATTTACTCCGCAATCTCAAATTTTGGTGTCTCCACAGCCTCCAGCTCATTGATGCGGATCCAGCGGTTGGTGTACACCTCCACCTTGATAGCGGATGCCTTTACCTTGCGCTTCAAAGAAAATTCGCTGATGACTTTCGGGTCATCTCCCGTTTCCGGTCTGACTGTCTCACCGATCTCCTTCCATTCATTTCCGTCATAGTAGGAGAATTTGTAGGAAAACTGACCCATACTGGATGTCATGTCAAGATCGGGAGTCCCGCCGGTCCCTGCCGCCTCGCTCTCCGCATCCTGCAGTGTGACAAGCCGCACGGTATCGATCATGCGCTCCTTTGAGAACTCCATTTTCACAACGTGACGTTTGCTCTCAATGCTGACGCCAGCTTCTTCTTCCAGTCCCTTTGTGATCCTGTCACCGTCGATGACGCTGTTGGGAACGTTGAAGGGATTGCCGGAACGGGTTTCACCGCTCAGCGTCACCTTGTCGTCCATAGCCCAGTTGGTATATGGTGTCAGGCCGATCTCGTTTACTTCCTGCACAGTGCCCTTAAATACAAAGCGCACCTTCTGGCTCCGAATCGCTTCTTTTCCCTGGATGAATATGTCTTCGCCGTCTTTCACTTCCGTTCCGGTATACACAGTCTTCCAGGTGCCGTTCTCATCCACCTGCATCTCATAACCGGTGATTCCCTCTCCGGCCGTACTCAAACTGAACCGGTCAAAATAGTAATCTGCGCCGAAATCCAGTTCCACCCATTTCTGGGTGTCGCTGTCCGCAGGCTTCCAGGATGTCAATTTATCTCCATCGTAAGCCTGGGCCGCTTCATACCCTTCCTGTTCAGTGGATGCCTTCACCGTCACTGTCGATTTTTCTTCCTCGTCAAAGAGATCCATCTGGATACTGCTGATCTGTGCCTGCCCGCTCTCTACCACCATGCGGATCATGCCGGATCCGGCAGCCAGGCTCATAGTTGTGGGAACTACCAGCTTTTTCTGCTTCGTGTCCAGCGTCACGGAACCGACTTCCTCATCGTTCCAGTAAAGCTTCACCACTGCTCCATCCGATGATTTCCCGCGGATGGCAAACTGGTAAACATCCTCCTCTTCCACGACTCCATAGTAGGAATATTTCTCGCCTGCATTGGCACTCAATATGCCTGACGCCGTGTCGGCACTTCCGTCATAGTTCACTGCGTTGATGGATCCCGGCAGGTCAAACTTCTCCTTTATCGTCACACCGAGATCCCGGATCTCCGCCTCGCCGCTCACCATGGACAGCGTGACCTTTCCAAATCCGGGGGAAAGAAGCTGTCCACGGCCGATAGTACATTCCTCTTCTGTGTCAGAGAATGTCAGAGTTCCGATTTCCACATCCTCCTTATCACCGTTTCCTCTCCAGAGGATTTTTGCCTTTGCACCGTTGGATGACTTTGCCGTGACGCTGAAATGGTACATATCTTCCTCCGTCACAACCGCATCGTAGGTGTAGGATTCTCCGGCCTTGGCTTTCAGCGTTCCCTCCCCGGTCTCACTGTCCTCACAGTCATATCCGTTGATCCTTCCCGGAAGAACATAGCTGTCATCCAGAGCATAACCGGTTTTTTCTGCTTTTTCCTTCCCTACATAATAGCTCTCCTGGGGACCGAGATGTGAGGGCTGAACAGATTCCTCTGAGATCACCAGCTTCTGCAGCAGGAAAGTGGGATCAATGGCGTAGATGCGCACCCTGTTGACACCCTCCTGCAGAGTGACCTCTGTCTCTGTCACCCGCCCGTTGTCTGTCACATCGCTGGCCCATGAACCGCTGTATTCCCCGGCAGCGAAGTCGCTCTGCAGTGTGTTACATTTTGTTGCCGCTCCGCCGTTTACCGACACGCCGAAATAGATGCTGACGCTGTCCCGGTCAATATTGTTTGACGGCCCGGTGTAGGCAGTCAGCTTGTATGTTCCCGCTTTTGGCACCGACACAAGGTATTCGGCGTAGGCCGCATCTTCCACCGTGTCGCTGATCTGCGCGTTTGTCGGGAGTGATTTCATCATCTGTCCGGTCTTTCCGTATTCATCGATCACTTTGATCCGGGTTCCGTTCTTTCCGTCTCCTGTGCTCACGTAGTTGCCCGGCATGATGGATACATACCCGTTGGCATACACATAGGTTTTGTCGCTGAGACCGGCGGTATCGTATACTTTCGCATTGACGTTCACAACCACCGTCTGATCGCCGCAGGCCAGAGTGACCTTACCGCTCTTGTTCTCCTTCACCTTTGACCAGTCCACAGACACCTGGAATGTATCCTGGGTCCGGACATGACCTTTCTCCTTCGACACCTGGATCCAGTCGGCGTCCGGCACGATGGTATAGTCCAGCCCTACGCCGGAAGTATTCGACACGGACACGGTATAGGATTCATCGTTGATATCTGTGAAATCTGAGAGCGTGCAGCTTCCCTCTGTGAAAGCCTCTGCCTGTCCCTGCAGCGTCACAATCATCTTCGCCTCATCCTCCGGCTTCACCCATGTGGCCTCAGGATAGGACCATCCCGTGGACTGCCAGCTGATAAATCCCACGTGGTCCGAGCTCATCATACCCTTCCACTTATCTCCCACGCCAGGCATATCATTATTGTATGTTTCCGTCAACTCCTTATCACGGGCAATGCATTGTTCCATCATACTGCCGTAGAGGTTGGCCGCCGTGCTGCCGATCCCCGCGTAATACTGATTCAGGCCGTAGGCGAGATACATTTTCGCTACATTGGCGGAAGCCACCGTAGGGAAATAAACCAGCTGGTAATAGGCTGCCTGCAGATCCTCCGGGATAAAGGCTTTGCACTCCTCTGCCTTCTCCATCATCTGATCCACCCTCACCAGCATCTCCCGGGCCTCATTGTAGTTCACTGAATGATAGGTAGTCTCTTTCAGGGACTCCGGTTTACAGGAACCATTCAACCATTTGTAATCTTCCACCAGAGACTTCACCGCCTCTGTCTGTTCCTCACTGAGGGAGGAGGCAAATTGCTGCTTTATCCAGTTCGTCATATATGTACCTGTCTTGTCGCCCCCGTCCTTTCCCCAGGTATCATAGTCGTATGCCAGATCCAGGAAATAGGAGATATCCATCTCCATGGGCTTCAGATCCCCCACGTTGACAATCCAGATATCATCCACGCCGTGCTCATAGGCCATGGACATCTGCTCCCATGTCTTGTTCAGCTGTATCGTATTGTTCCACTCATAGGACGTGGGGCCGCCGTGGTAATCGAAATGATAATACATGCCCCAGCCGCTGTCGCGGTTGATGGTGTCGTCCGTAGCCAGGGTACGCATATTGCCGAAATTGTCATCACAGAGCATGATGATCACATCGTCCAGGCCATCCCAGGTCTTCAGCCCCTCCATCTTATCCGTTCCATGCCATAAGTTTTCCACCTCTTTGTACACCGTCAGAACCTGCGGTGCATCGGAGAGATTGTTGTCCGCCAGTATCTGTTTTTGTGTCGTTATGATCTTTTTCAGAAGCTCGATATTTTCCTCGACAGTTCCACTCAGAGCGGAATCGGACTCGCCGCGCATGCCCAGGGTATACACATTTTCGAAGTCCTTATTTCTTGCAATACCGTCTTTCCAGAAATTCGTGATGGCCTCTTCGTTTTCTGCAAAATCCCAGGTTTTGGCATCGCCGTATTTCTTATACTCGTTTCCCCACTCGTTACCGGCACGGCACATAGGTTCGTGATGGGAGGTCCCCATGATGATGCCATACTGGTCAGCCAACTTTGCATTGGCAATGGGCTCAGATTTTCCATCGGTGCTGAAAATATTGTTCCACATGGCCGGCCACAGGTAATTTCCCTTGCAGCGGAGAATCAGCTCAAAGACATGGGCATAGAAATCCTCGTTATAATCGCCGAAATTGTTCTTTACCCAGCTGCTCAGGGACGGCGCCTCGTCATTGAGGAAGATACCGCGGTACTTCACCGAGGGTTCCTTGGAGGTCACGTTCACTTCCCCTCCGTCCAGCAGAATGGTATCCCTTTTCTCCGGCACGGCGTCGCCCCAGTATACCCAGGGGCTGACTCCCATCAATTCGGAGATGTGATACAGCCCGTAGATGGCACCGCGCTTATCGCTGCCTGCTACTACGATAGCTCTCTTGACCCCGTTCAGCGGATTGTCCACGGTCTGGAGACGGTAGGTCTCCCTCTTGCCCTTCACAGCGGACACGTCTATCTTCCCGGATGCGATCAGGGAATCGATCACCGCGTTGTTTCCGATGGAACCCACGATGACAGCATACTCTCCCAGGTCCCCGGTATCTGTGGTCACCCTGGCTTCCGCACCCTGAGCGGATACCAGAGCGATATCCCCGGCAAAGGAATCGGCCACCAGACTCATCCCGTCGTAATCCTCTCCGTCCTTGTCTATGTAGACGGAAACCGTCGATTTATCCGATACGATAGGGAAATCCTCCGGCTTCGCTGTGGGAACGATCGACGGCTTGGACGACGGAGCCAGGGAAGCCGCCGGCGCCGATGGGACAGCGGACGCAGAGGGTGCCGACGATGCCGGTGATACCGCTTTTTCGGACACCGTCACCTGACAGGACGCCTTCGCTCCCCTGCCGTCCTCCGCATAGACCGTAATCTTAGCCTTTCCGGCTTTTTTGGCCGTCACGGTTCCCGATTTGCTGACTGCGGCCACCGACTTTTTGGAACTGACATAGGTCAGTTTCTTCACCGTCGCCTTCTTCGGCGAGACGGAGGCCTTCAATGAAAGTTTATCTCCCACCGCGATGGAAGCGTTCTTCTGATTCAGTGACACTTTCTTCACTTTCTGGAATTTTTTGTATACTGTCACAGTAACCTTCTGCTTCTTTTTCGGTTTCGTCTTGCTGGATATTGTGATCACAGCCTTGCCCGCCTTTTTTGCCTTCAGCACACCCTTCTTACTCACCGATACCACGGCTTTCTTACTGGAACGGTAGGATATATTCTTCGCCGCTCCCGAGGGTGACACTTTGACTTTCAGTGAAAATTTTTCACCTTTTTTCAGGGCGAGTGTCTTTGTCTCCGGCTTGGAAACCGAGATACTCTTTACCTTTTTTGCTTTGGCCGCCTGTACAGTGCCCACGTTTCCGGTCAATGAGAATGACATTCCCAAAACCAGAAAACCTGCCAGAGCCCGGCCAAACCAGTGCCTGTGTTTTCTCACCTTTTCTCATCCTCCTATCATAAAAAAATGCTTGCGCCTTATGGCGCATAGATCCCAAGGCATCTACAGATAATTTTACAATACAGCCTGTTTTTTCACGATTGCATATCGAAAAATTCACATTGCATTTCTTGACGAATGAGGCCATCCTTTCTATAATGGAATAGAAACAAAAAATGCCCCGGAGGAAGGAGAGCAAAAAATGAGATATCTTTTACACGAATCCGACCACCCCATCTCGACAGACTACTACTATGAGTGCACAAAGTCCACCAACGATCATTTTCCTCAGGTTTACGCCCATTCTCACGACTACTATGAGATCTACATGTTTTTGAGCGGCTCGGTAAAACTGTTTATAGAAGACACGATCTACGCGCTGAAGAAAGGGGATGTGGTGGTCATCCCCCCCTACGCCATCCACCAGCTGCTCCCCATCAATCCCGAGCAGTCCTATGACAGGATCTACATGTATATCACCGAGGCCTGTCTCTCCTCCTTCCAATTCAACGAGCACTCTCTCCTCCAGCCCATCCAGATGGCTATGAAGGAGAAACGATATCATTTTCATATTTCCGAGGAGGACCATGAAAAAATTTTCCGGGCCATGCTGGCCGTATACATGAGCAAAAAAGAGGATTACTACGGAAAAGAACTTCTGAACCGCTCGCGGATACTGGAGATCATGACGAGGATCAACCAGCACATCCTTCAGGATATGTCATCCCGGCAGGCCACCCACGTCAACCCGCTGATCGACCAGATCCTGGCCTATATCAACGAACATTATATGGAGCCTCTGTCGCTGGATCACCTGGCAGACCGGTTTTATATCAACAAATACACGCTGACGAAATCTTTCAAAAAACAGACGGCGAGAACCGTACACAACTATATTTTGTTAAAGCGCATCAACATGGCAAAGCAGAAGATGACAGAGGGCGTCTCCCCCTCCTCCGTCTACTATGAGGTGGGGTTTAAGGACTACTCCACTTTTTACCGGGCTTTCCAGAAAATGGAGCAGATTTCCCCCAAAGCCTTCTATGAATTCTGTCACGGACAGGATCTCACTTAATATACGGAACGGCGAAAAATGTCAGGAAATCGGGAGGGCCGTGAGAAGCCGTTCCATCCAGGTCTTCCCATCCGACGGACTTTTCACCTCCAGATCGTTGACCGTGACAGCCCTGGTAGAAACATTCTGTCCCTCCGGCTCTTCCCCCACATCCACAAACTGTCCGTTGGCGCTGATGACATAGTACCGCTGTTCCACACAGCCGAGATAGAGCATCACATGACCGGACATCTGCAGGATCGTGCCGGCCTCCAGGGAATTCAGCTTCTGTCTCTTCTCCTTGTCCGACAGTCCGGACAGATCCATGCGGCCGGAGGCCGGGACAGCCGCCTGGGCGTCACTGTCTCTCGGCAGCCGGAAGCCAAAGCAGGCATAGATATCCCTCACCATGGAAGAGCAGTCCCTGGAGCCGAAGGAGCCTCCCCATCCATAGTAATTCCCCAGAAGGGAAAAACTCAGTCTCAGCACGTTGGCCCGGGTGTATTCCAGATAACCCCGGTGAACGGCTTTTCCCACCGGCACGGTGGCAATCTCATAGGACAGGCTGCCGTCCCCGCGCCGGACAGGTACCTTCACCACGTAGTTGTCATAGACATTTCTGCCGTCCACCACCGCCCCGTATTCCTCTGCGGAGGCGATGGCCACACGGGTGCCCATGGTCAGTTCCAGACGGTCCACAAGCGCGTTGATCGGATTGGGCTCCAGGTACACCTTATCCCCTGTCACCACCAGGAAATCATTCATCTCTCCCGCCTTCACCCACTCTTCCCGGGAGGATGCGAGGCCGATCTTCTCCGCCTCCACCCATCCGGCGTACTCCTCCGCCAGCACGTAGAAATATTTTTTATCCAGGCTTTTGTGCGCGATCAGGACAGGTTCATTGACCGCCAATGCCGTGTTCTGCAGTATATCCGTCATGCTGTTGCCCTTTTCTGTGGACAGCACATCCGCGGTGGGGAGTTCACGCACATCCGCCCTGCTGCAGACCACACCGTACTGCAGGGTGTTTAAGTCAGCCAGGGAATCCAGATCGCAATTCCCTGCGTAGTTCTTCCACTGACTGTCTGTCACAGCCTCATCCCCTCTGTAACAGGTTTCCTTCGAAAAATCAGTGCGGGTGATCATCTTTTTCAATGTCTCCCCGTCCAGTTCACTGTTGTAGGACATGAGATTGTAGTACTCTGTCTCCGTATTTGCAGACAGTTGTTCCATCATCTTCTCATTAAATGCCTGTATATCATCCCCTGACATGAGGACCTTGTCTGCCGCCATGGTCTTTCCGATCCAGTATTCCGCGCTCTGCATCTCTCCTGTGACATTGTTGGCAGAGTGTATCCCGCTGCCGGTGACTGCTGAATGCGTCGCTGCCGCCCCCTCTTTCTCCGTGGGAACCGGCGTCCACACCGCACCGGAGACCGCTGTTCCCGAAATATTATTCTGATATTTGCTCCAAAAGTCCGGTGAAACACATCCCACCATGAGACAGGCAAGACAGATCAGTCCGGCTACAATATATTTATTCATCTTCTCACCTCACTAGAACAGACCGGTGATCCTTCCCCCGTCATCCACGTCGATCCCCTCTGCCGCCGGTACCTTAGGAAGCCCCGGCATCGTCATGATCGTACCCGTGATAGCCACCACAAAACCCGCTCCCGCCGAGACATACACCTCCCGGATATGAATGGGGAAATTCTCCGGCCGTCCCAGCACCGATTTGTCATCCGACAGGGAATACTGGTTCTTTGCCATACAGACAGGCATATTGCCGAATCCCAGACTCTCGATCTGCTCGATCTGCTTCTCCGCCGCCGGCTCAAAGATCACTTCCCCGGCTCCGTATATCTCCCTGGCGATGGTCTCCATCTTCTCTCTCAGCGGGAGGGAATCCTCGTACAGACAGTGGAAGCGGCTCTCCTTTGTCTCAAGGGTCTCCACCAGCTTCTCCGCCAGCTCCACACCGCCTTCGCCGCCTTTTTCCCAGACCTTTGACAGCGCGAACTCACATCCCCTGGCCTCGCAGAACTCCCTCACATACGCCAGTTCCGCCTCCGTATCCGTCACAAACTGATTGAGGGTGACGATACAGGGCACATCGTATTTTCCCACGTTCTCGATATGCTTTTCCAGGTTTACAATGCCGGCTTTCAATGCCTCCAGATTTTCCTCGCCGAGGTTCTCCCTCGCCACGCCGCCGTTGTACTTCAGCGCTCTCACGGTGGCCACCAGCACGATGGCGTCCGGCTTCAAACCGGCCATGCGGCACTTGATGTCCAAAAACTTCTCCGCCCCCAGATCCGCGCCGAATCCCGCCTCCGTGATGGTGTAATCCGCCAGTTTCAGAGCCGTCCTGGTGGCCCGGATACTGTTGCACCCGTGGGCGATATTGGCAAATGGGCCGCCGTGTACCAGCGCCGGGGTGTGCTCCAGAGTCTGGATCAGGTTTGGCCGGAGCGCGTCCTTCAAAAGGGCCGCCATGGCCCCCACCGCATTCAGATCCGCCGCCGTCACAGGTTTCCCGTCGCAGGAGTATGCCACGATGATCCTGCCAAGCCGCTCTTTCAGATCCCTCATATTCTCTGCCAGGCAGAGGATCGCCATGATCTCCGACGCCACGGTGATGATAAAGTGATCCTCTCTGGTCACGCCGTCTGCCTTGCGTCCCAGACCTACCGTGATATTCCGGAGCACACGGTCGTTCATATCCACACACCGCTTCCACACGATCTGCTTGGGGTCGATGCGCAGGGCATTCCCCTGCTGAATATGGTTGTCCAGAAGGGCCGCCAGGAGATTGTTGGCCGAAGTGATGGCATGGAAATCTCCCGTGAAATGCAGATTCAGTTCATCCATGGGAACCACCTGGGCATATCCGCCTCCCGCAGCTCCCCCCTTCAGGCCAAAACAGGGCCCCAGCGAAGGCTCCCGCAGGGCAATGACTGCCTTTTTGCCAATCCTGTGCATGGCCTGTCCCAGACCCACGGTGGTGGTGGTCTTGCCCTCCCCGGCCGGTGTGGGATTGATCGCCGTCACCAGCACAAGTTTCCCGTCGGGCCGGTCCTTCACCCTCTCCCATAGGTCATCGGTGAGTTTTGCCTTATATTTCCCGTATAGATCCAGCTCATCCTCCCGGATCCCCGCCAGAGCCGCCACCTCCCGGATCGGCTTCAGCTCCGCCTCCCGAGCTATCTCAATATCTGTTTTCATCTCACACCTCCAAATTTGTATCCTAAAAATCAATCAATGTCGCGCTTAATATCCTCAGTGCTTTGCACTGAGGACATCTTATCACATGCCGATCACCGTTGCAATAATTTGTCCCGGATAAACGAAAAATATCTCTCCAGGAGATCCGTGTCCGGAGCGCACTGATAGAGCATTCTGGCCCCCGCCACATCCTCGATCTCATTCAGCAGCAGTTCGCCTCTCTCATTCACGATGAAGTCAATACCCGCCATGCCAAAGGGAAAGATCCCGCATATCTTTTCCACCGTCTTCCGCTCCTCCGGCTTCAGACGGTAGAGCTTCGCACATCCCCCCAGGGAGAAATTGGCCCGAAAACCGGATCTCGCCCGGCGCTTCACCGCCGCCACCGGCTCCCGTCCCACCACATAGACCCGGACGTCCTCGCCGGGCCCCCGGACAAAGGGCTGTATCACAAAATCCGACTGTCCTATCCCCCGCTCTATGACAGAGAAATCCTCCCGCCCGGAGAATACCTGTGTCCCCCCGTGTCCCTCCACCGCCTTGACGACACAGTCCGGCCCGGCGTCCCGCAGAAGGGCATGGGACAAAGCTCCGTTTTCATACCGCTCCGTGGGCACACAGCGCACGTCGGTGTTATGCCGGACATACTCGATGGTCTTTCCCTTGTCGTTGCAGATCACCGAGACCTTCCACGGGTTGAACACCGGGATCCCCCTGTCCTCCAGCCTTCTCGACAATTCCGGACAGATCGTCCTCACAAGGGCGAAATCCGGCCTGTCCACCGGAATCCCTCCCATCAGCTCTTCCGCCATCTTTAGCCGGATATCCACGCCGAACTTTCTGCCCACCTCCCGGTGAAGGGCGATGTAATCCCCGTTTTTTTCCCTCCCCTTCTCATCGTATATCAGCCAGGCCCTCATCTCCCGCACACCGCTCCCTCCACGTATTCTATAATGGCCTCCGCCGTGTTCACACCGGTACAGTCTAAGAGATTCCTGAAATGGGCGTTGGAATTTACTTCGCAGACTATGGGACCCCGCCGGGAAAAAAGGAGATCGACCCCGGCAAAATCCGCCCCCACGGCCCGCGCCGCCGCACACGCCAGCTCCCGCTCTCTGTCATCGGGCGTGTAGGCCTCCATCCTGCCCCCCGCCGTGATATTGGCCCGGAAGTCCGTCTCGGAATGGCGGTACATGGCGGCGATGACCCGGTCTCCCACCACCTGCAGGCGGACGTCCCTTCCCCGGCTCTCCTCTATGTATTCCTGAAAAAGGATTTCCGTGGTGGAAATCCTCTCCACAAGCCGCCGCAGCTCCTCTCTGTCTCCGGCCAGATAAACCTGCTCGCCGAAGGAGCCGAAGGCCTCCTTCACCACCAGAGGAAATCCCAGTCCGGCTTCCACCGTATGCAGAAACTCCACATCCGAAAAATCCGTCCTGTCATAGGTCATAGGGGCAATGACTGTCCTCGGCATGGGAATCCCCTCCCGCAAAAGCTGCAGGTGAGTCCTTCTCTTGTCATCGCAGACCCGGATGCAGCGGCTGGAGTTAAATACCGGAATCCCCCTGATCTCCAGATATCTGGCCAGAAGAACGTCTTTATCCCAGAAGATCACCGCCTCCGGCAGAGCCTGCTCTCCCGCTCCGGTATCCGCCAGGATATCCGTATTCTTTTTTATCTCCAGCTCCAGGGAGCGTTCGGCCGCCGCCTCCGCAAACATCTCCGCCAGTTCGTCAAATTTTACATTCTTTAAGAATCCGTTTACCACAAGCCATATCATTCGCCTGCCTCCAGATAATTCTCAAACTGCTCTTTCGACATGAGGATCTGCCTGGCCTTCGTGCCCTCCTCCGGGCCCACCACACCGGCTTCCGCCAGCTGATCCATGATCCTGGCCGCCCGGTTGAACCCGATGCGGAACATCCTCTGCAGCAGTCCGATGGAGGCCTTGTCCTTCTCAATAATGAAATGTCCCGCCTCCGCAAACAGTTCATCCCGTTCCGGCCCCCCTCCGGCGGCTCCGCCGCCGTTTTTAGCCCCCGGCACAGGCGCCGTGTCGATATGTCTGGTCACCTCATCGTTGTAGCTGGGGCCGTTCCCCTGGGACTTCAGAAACTCTACGACCTTATCCCTCTCCTCATCCGACACAAAAGCACCCTGTACCCGGATGGGTTTGGGAAGATTTTGCGGGGCAAACAGCATGTCCCCGTTTCCCAGCAGTTTTTCCGCTCCGGCGGAATCGATGATCGTCCGGGAATCCACCGCGGAGGATACGGACAGGGCGATCCGGGAGGGAATATTGGCCTTGATCAGTCCCGTGATGACATTTACGGAGGGGCGCTGGGTGGCCAGAACCAGATGGATGCCCGCCGCCCTGGCCAGCTGCGCCAGGCGGCATACCGCATCCTCCACCTCCCCCGGCGCCACCATCATCAGATCAGCGAACTCATCCACGATAATGACGATCTGGGGCATTTTCTGCCACTCCGGGTCGCTCTTGTCTGTCGCTTTGGACACCCTGTCATTGTATGTCTTGATATCCCGGACGCCCACGTCGGCAAACTTCTGATAGCGGTTGGTCATCTCCGCCACAGCCCATCCCAGTGCCGCCGAAGCCTTTTTCGGATCCTTCACCACCGGGATCATCAGGTGAGGGATATCCTCGTAGGCTGTCAGCTCCACCATTTTCGGATCCACCATGATCATTTTCACCTCGTTGGGATCCGCCTTGTAAATAATGCTCATGATCAGCGTGTTGATGAGCACGGATTTTCCCGATCCCGTAGCTCCGGCGATCAGCAGATGGGGCATCTTGGCGATGTCTGTCACGATGGTCTTTCCGCTGATATCCTTCCCCACGGCAAAGGTTACTCTGGACTTCGCCCTGGTGAACTCGCTGCTCTCCAGAAGTTCCCGCAGGGTGATCATCTTCCGCTCCGGATTGGGAACCTCGATCCCCACCGCCGCCTTGCCGGGGATCGGCGCCTCGATACGGATATCCGAGGCGGCCAGACTCAGTTTGATATCGTCTGCCAGACTGGTGATGCGGCTGACCTTGACCCCCTGCTCCGGGATCAGTTCATATCTTGTGACACTGGGCCCGAGACTGATATCCCCCATCTTCACCCGGACGCCGAAACTGTTCAGCGTCTCCTGAAGCTTCATGGCAGTGCCGCGCAGTTCATCGTTGTCCATGCCTTTTCCCCCGGACTTCGGCCGGTTTAACAGATCCAGAGAGGGGAACCGGTAGGGAATCTCTTTGACCGCCGCCTTGTCCAGTTCGCTCTGAACCTGGGCCAGTTCTCGGGCGTCTTCCTTTGTGATCTCACTCGGTTTCTTCCGGCTCTTTTTTTCTACTTTTGTAGTTTCTTTTTTGTTGTCTACATATGTAGAATTATTCGCCTCAGCGCCTGTCCTGCTCTCGTTTTCTATGTATGTAGAATCAGGTTCTGCCTTCTTTCCGCCGAACTTGCTTTCCAGCTCCTCCTTGTAAACCGTGGATTCCCTTTCCTCTGTGCCGCGGATAATGTTTATGTCGCTCATGTCCTGCGCAGGCTGTTCTGACGGCACCACTTCCTCAAGGTCTGCCGTCTTCCTCGGTCTGCGCTTTGTCTTCTTCTCTGCCTTTGCCTTTTTATTCTCCCTCTTCACCGGCTTTTCTACGGTGACTGAGACGTCATCTGTCTCAAATTTATACACCTGCATCGGCTGCTGGCCTGCCGTATCCGCCACCCCGTCCCCGTAGATTACCGTCTCCTCGGGCTCCTCACTCCCCTCCCGGTCTTCGTACAGCTTCCGCAGGGAAGAAAAGAACAGCTTTCCGCTGATCAGCATAAAGAACACCAGCATCAGGGCCAGGATCACGATCAGGGCGCCGGCACGCCCCAGGGCGTTGGCCAGCTCATAGGCGAGAAGTCCCCCGAAAAATCCCCCGCCCCCGTGTCCCTCGAGACACACATTGTAAATCTCCCACACATTGCTCACGTCGTCGTTCACCACCCACTGAAACAGACCGCAGAGACACCAGTACAATCCGACAGAGAACAGAACCCGGCGGCGCAGGGAACGGTTCCCGCTGTTGGAGAGATACAGACCGCACCCGATCACAAGATAAAACGGGAAAATATAGGCCATGGCCCCCAGGAGTCCGAAAAGCAGATCGGACAGCACCTCCCCGAACACTCCGCACATGTGGAACAGGCTCAGCAGCGCCAGCACAGAAAATACAAGGACCGCCAAAAACAGGATCTCCCTTGTCAGCGGGCTGCTCTGCTCAGCTGCCTTCCCGGATTTTTTTGCCGGAGCCTTTTTTGCCGGAGTTTTTTTGGCCGGGGCTCTCTTTGCCGTGGTTCCCTTTTTCTGACTGCTCCGGGAATTTCCTGAACTATTTTTTCTATGGTTGTTCGATTTCTTTTTTGCTGCCATACTCTCATTCCTCTACACAATAAACTTCACTCTGTATCACAGAACCCTGCACTTCCTCACTTTGCTCCACCTGCCGTATTTTTTCCCGGATCCGGAGCCGTTGAACGCGCGGACACGGAAATAGCAGTATTTTCCCTTTTTCAGTTTCTTTACTGTCACGGTATCTGTCACAAAATCCTTGTATTGATTCCTTTTCTTTTTTTCAAAACTGCGGTTCAGCGCATATTGCAGTTGAAACCCGTCCTGGCTTATGAACCATTTCCATGTGACCAGGGCTCTCCCGCCCCCGATGGCTCTCACCTTCTTTAGGTTCACTTTTTTTGGTTTCTTTGTGACCGGCGTGGAAGTGGCGGAGGGTTTTTCTGTTACGGCAGGTTTTTTCGTGCCGGCAGGTTTTGGGGTACTGGCCGGTTTAGTTGCAGCCGCGGTCTCCGCAGGGGCCGGCTGATCCGTATCCTGGGGCGAAACAGTCTCCGTCGGAGCCGGTGAGGACGGGGGTATCCCCAGCGTCCCCTCCCGCTCCATTCCCTCAATGCGGAATTTCAGCGTGACCGTCTCTCCTGCCGCCACGGGCACATCCCCCTCGATACTGTCTCTCTCATAGAGCAGATCCTGAATGCTGACCCGATAGCCATACTGATCATCCTCCACACATGCTCCGATGGAATACGTTTTGTCCCCCACCAGGAGTGTCATGGGTGTGATTTTCATGCCGGAGGGCAGCTCATCCGGATCTTTATATGTATGCAGGCAGAGACGGTATATATTATCCGTCCCGGCGGCGGCCACGAAACCGATCTGGTATTCACCGTTCCCGTCCACCGTCACTCTGTAGCTCAGATCCATAAATCCGATCTCCTGGGTCCATTCATCATCACTCAGATACTGCAGATAGATCTCCGCCGTCTCAATCTCCGATGGCGCCGCGTCCTCCGCCTTCGCGGCTCCCGGACTGGCAAAAAAACCGGTCAGCGCCACGGCAAAAGACAGAATTGCCGCTATTGCTCTCTTCCTCTGTTTCATTTTTCCTTCCTCCTAATACTCCTTGTCCACCTTCTCCACATCATACATCTGCTTAAACTCCTCCAGATCCCTCTCCCCGCGGATCAGCATGACCTCCTCAAATCTGCCGGTCTGTCTGTCCTTCAGGCCGCCTGACTGCTCTCCGGTGCATATACTCTGCCGTATGATGGGCTGATACCTCTCCCTGTCATAATCCACCGCAGATACCTTCTTCCTGCGAAACAACATCCCCCTCATCTCCTGTCCGTATTATTTGCCGTTTCTTTCCCTGCAGCACTCACTCCCTGATCATCGTCATCAACTTCCCGTAGGCTCTGCTGATTCCGCCCACCTCCTGTATCAGGCCGTGGGTCACAGCCTCCTTGCCCACCAGCACAGTCCCCAGATCTCTGGAGAGCATACTGGTGTTCATCATCAACTCCTCCAGATGATTTTTCTCCGCCGTGCTGTGACCGGCGATAAACCCAAGAATGCGGTCCTGTATCTGCTGAAACTGGCTGTAGGTCTGGGGAGTGCCCAACACCAGTCCGCTCATCCGCACAGGATGGATGATCATGGTGGCGGAGGGTACGATAAAGGAGTAATCCGTAGCCACCGCCAGGGGCACGCCGATGGAATGACTGTCCCCGATCACCAGCGATACCGTGGGCTTGCTGAGAGAGGCGATCATCTCCGCCAGCGCCAGCCCGCAGGACACATCTCCCCCCACGGTATTGATGAGAAAGAGAATGCCCTTTACATCATTTTTTCTCTCCACCTCCGCCAGGAGAGGGAGCATATGTTCATATTTCGTCGTCTTTGCATTCTGGGACAGGCAGTCATGTCCCTCGATCTCTCCGATGACGGAGATGACCTGGATCTGATCCTCCTCCACCGTCCCGTACTCCCGGATATCCTGAATATCCTGCTCTTCCTCCGTGTTCTGCTGCTCTTTCTTTTCCTCATTACCCATACATTTCGTCTCCTTGCCAATATTCTAAAGATAGTATGGGCTGATATAAACAAATTATTCGCCGTATTCCACTACAGACACATCCGCTGGTCACACCGGGTCGGGAAACGCTTTACATAATCCAGTCTCGCCTCCCGGTCCAGATCCACATAGAGATTTTTCAGTCCGCCCTGCAAAGGCAGTTCAAAGGGTACCTGTTGTCCCGCGGCGTCGTAGGCCACAGAACTCTCCACATACCGGATTCCGTTGCCGACGCCTGTCCGGTTGATCCCCACCAGATAGGTCTGCAATTCGATGGCCCTGGCCTTCAGCAGTGTGTACCAGTGATCGATGCGGCTCTCCGGCCAGTTGGCAATGACAAATACGGCGTCGGTATCCATGGGCAGTTTTTGAAAACATTCCGGGAAACGCAGGTCATAGCAGATGGACATTCCGCATAGAAACCCGTTCAGAGAGAAATGGCATATCCGGCTGCCCCCCTCGTAGACATCCGACTCGCCCCCGTAGGTAAACGGATGCGTCTTCACATAGTCCTCCAGTGTCTCTCCCTCCCGGTCCACCACGCAGAAATGATTCCGGCCCTTTTCCGCTTCCGACGTCACATAGCCAAAACCGACGGCAATCCCGTACTCCCTGGCCAGGCCGGAAAAGAATTGAACCGTCTCCCGCTCCCTGTCGGCGATGGCGGGTACATTCATGGAAAATCCCGTCAGCGTCATCTCCGGAAAGAGAAGGATATCTGCCTTCTCCGCCGCGGCTTCCCTGACCATCTCCACGCATTTTGACCGGTTGCTGTCTTTGTCTTCCCAGGCAATATCCATCTGAGTCAATGCCACTCTCATTTTGTGCCTCCTTAGAATATAACTCAAAAACCGAAACCCCTCCTGCACTCAAAAAACACAAGTGCAAAAAGGGTCTCCATCACATTTGACTTTCTATCTTCGCCGAAGATCCCTACTCTTTCGGCACATCCTTGATGCTGAAGCTGATCCGGCCCAGCTTGTCTTTCCCCAGGCAGATCACCTTCACCATATCGCCCAGAGTCAGCTCGTCCTCCACATGGTTGATGCGGCGTCTCGCGATGTTGGAGATGTGGACCATCCCCTCCTTGCCCGGAGCGAACTCAATAAATGCGCCGAAATCCTTGATGCTGACCACCTTGCCCTCCAGGATCTGTCCCTTTTCAAAGTCGGTGACAATGATCTCGATCAGGCGGATGGCTTCGTCCATAGCGTCTTTATCCGTACCGCACACAGACACTGCGCCGTCATCGGTGATATCAATCCTGACGCCTGTGCGGTCAATCAACTCGTTGATCGTCTTTCCTCTCTGTCCGACCACCTCACCGATCTTCGACGGATCGATCATGATCTGCCGGATCTTCGGAGCGTACGGACTCACTTCTTTCCTCGGCTCGGAGATGACTTTCAACATAACTTCGTCCAGAATATACTCTCTGGCTTCCTTGGTCTGGTAGATTGCCTGCTCTACGATCTCTCTGGTGAGGCCGTGGATCTTGATATCCATCTGAATGGCTGTGATACCCTTTTTCGTTCCGGCCACCTTGAAATCCATATCCCCAAAGAAATCCTCCAGTCCCTGGATATCGGTGAGGATCAGGTAATCGTCGTCGGAATCACCGGTGACCAGTCCCACAGAGATACCCGCCACGGGAGCCTTGATCGGCACACCGGCCGCCATCAGAGACAGAGTGGAGGCACAGATACTTCCCTGGGATGTGGAGCCGTTGGACTCCAGTATCTCCGATACCGTGCGGATGGTGTAGGGAAATTCCTCCTCGTCCGGAAGCACCGGGATCAGCGCCCTCTCTGCCAGGGCTCCATGTCCGATCTCACGTCGGCCCGGCCCGCGGCTCGGTCTGGTCTCACCCACTGACCATGAGGGGAAATTGTAGTGATGAATATATCTCTTGTTGGTTTTATTGTCATCCAAGCCGTCCAGCCTCTGTTTCTCTGAGAGAGGCGCCAGCGTGGTGATATTCAGAACCTGTGTCTGGCCACGGGAAAACAGACCGGAGCCGTGTACCGTAGGCAGCACATCTATCTCGGCGTGAAGAGGACGGATCTGCTTGATCTCACGGCCGTCGGGACGTTTCTGATCTTTCAGGATCATCTTGCGGACGGTCTTTTTCTGATATTTGTAAACAGCCTCGTCGATGTGGGGGATCCAGTCCTCATGCTCCTCGGCGTAGCGCTCCTCCAGCTGATCCTTGATCTTCCGGATATTATCCTCGCGCACCTGCTTTACATCCGTAAACACGGCCTCCTCCATGGTCTCCGGTGAGATGAAGGAAACCATATCGTCCCAGAGTTCCTCCGGCGTGTCGAAATGCTCATACTCGTGTTTCTCTTTTCCGCACTCCTCCACAATCTTGTCAAAGAACTCAATGATCTGTCTGTTCAGATCGTGAGCCCCGTAGATTGCCTGGATCATAACATCCTCGCTCACTTCGTTGGACCCAGCCTCAATCATAATAACCTTGTCCCTGGTGGATGCCACGGTCAGAGCCAGATCCGATACCAGTCTCTGCTCACTGGTGGGGTTGTACACCAGCTCTCCGTCCACAAGTCCCACCTGGGTAGCCGCCGTCGGGCCGTCAAAGGGGATATCCGAGATGCTGGTCGCCAGTGCGGAGCCCAGCATAGCCACCAGTTCAGGGGCACAGTCCTGATCCACATCCAGCACCAGATTTTCCAGCGTCACATCGTTGCGGTAATCCTTGGGGAACAGCGGGCGCATAGGCCGGTCGATCACACGGCAGGTGAGCACCGAATTTTCCGACGGTTTCCCCTCTCTCTTGGTAAAGCCTCCGGGGACTCTTCCCACAGAGTACATCTTTTCATGGTATTCCACGCTCAGCGGGAAAAAGTCGATCCCCTCTCTGGGCTTTTCGGAAGACGTGGCCGTGGAGAGCACAACCGTGTCCCCGTAGCGCATGAATGCAGCGCCGTTTGCCTGGGCAGCCACACGTCCGATATCTACAGACAGTGTCCTGCCGGCAAGTTCCATAGTGAATGTCTTATACATTTCCAATCTCCTTACATATTTTATTCGGAGACCCCGAAACATCTGAAAAAATCACTTCGGAAAATGAGCTTTTCAGAAGTCTCGGTACAATCTCCGTTTTTTCATACCTTACCATTATACACATATTCTCTGAAAAATGCAAACATCAATCTTTGGTCACGGTTTTTCCACGGAGGGATAACTGATATCGTCATCTTTCCAGAGAAGCACCTCATCGTGAAACTCCGGTATCCGCATCAGTCCGGCCCCAAACAGATAGGCTCTGTCCCGCTCCGGGATCTCCCGCAGGGACAGCCATGACAGGCCCACGATGGTCTGTTCTTCCTCACTCAGCTCCGGGTCGATCCCCTTGACCGGCTCCGCATCCTCGGGAATCTCTATGAGAAAAGTAAAGATACGGCTCTTTAGATCCGGCTTGTACTCGATGGCCAGGGGGCGCACAATACTCCCCCGGACATTGGCCTCCTCATACAGTTCGCGGAGCGCCGCATCCTCGGGGGTCTCCCCCTCCTCCAGTCCTCCTCCGGGAAGATTGAAGAAATCCCTTCCCTGCATGACATGCTCAATCAAGAGCAGTTTCCCGTCCCGACAGACTACCGCCTGCCCCCGGTCTCTTTTCATCTCCATCACTCCTCTGCCATTCATACATATAAGTAAAAAGGATGCTTCCATATCCAAGAGATATGGAAACACCCAATCCATGCAATTATTTACGCAATCCCAGTTTCTCGATCAGCGCGCGATACCCCTCAAGATCATTTCTCTTGAGATAATCCAAAAGACCTCTTCTCTTACCAACCATCTTGAGAAGCCCCCGGCGGGAGTGGTGATCTTTCTTGTTTTCCTTCAAATGCTCGGTGAGGGTGTTGATCCGCTCTGTCAAAAGCGCCACCTGAACCTCCGGCGAACCGGTGTCATTCGGTGTTCTGCCGTAAGTTTCGATAATTTCTCTTTTCTTTTCTGATGTCATCATAATGGATGAACCTCCTGATTTTTTATTTGCCGACTGCCAAGACCCGGTCGGAGTGTCCAGGATCTGAGCAACGGTACTGATATTAACTTTTGTATAATAACATAATTTCATTCTGTTGTAAATGCAATTTTGGAATTATTCAAAAAGGCAGAGAGGAGATTGCCAACCTGACAACCCCCTTCTGGATCAATATCTTATCTCACATTTACCTTTATCTTTTTGTACCTGCCGTTGTTCGCAACCACATAGATGCAGCATGTGCCTTTACCCCTGGCTGAAACTTTTCCTTTTTTGTTTACTGTTGCCACCTTTTCGCTGGCAGTGTAGTAACGGAACTTCGCCGCATGCTTCACCAGCTTTTTCTTTTTATTTACGGCAATTGCAGACACAGACAGCTTATGGGTTTTTCCCCTTGCGAGGGAGATTTTTTTCCTGCTCACTCTGATTTTCTTCACGTTCGTCCTCTTGCAGTGCTTCATCGCCACATGAATGACAGGTGACCTGGCCACATAGACCTTTTTCCCGCTTGTCATCTGGTATGCCTTTACATAATACTTATAGCACTTCTTTGCACTGAGCTTTTTATGCACAGCCGTCAGTTTCTTCGTGGTAGTCAGCTTCCTGTACTTTTTCGATCCGTTGCAGCGATTCCAGTAAACCTCGTATTTTTCTGCCCCGTCATATTTCTTCCATGAAATCCGGACTTTTTTCTTCACCCCGGCGCCCTCTGCGAGAAGAAGACCCAGGTCTTTTTGTTTTTCAACCTGTTTCTGCGTCGATTCGGATGGTGCAGCGACTTCGCTGGCAGTGTCAGATTCTACTTCATTCATACTGATCTGGCCTATTGTAAAGTTCAATGGCAGTGTAATGGTCTTTCCATTGTATGTAAGTGTCACCGCGGCGGAAATTTTCCCCGCTGCCGTTCCTGTCGCATTGGTCTTTGTGAAATCACCAGAGCTTATGTCTACATCCGAGTATCCAAGCTTATCCAAAAGGCTTCTCAATGCCTTCAGAAGCGCATCTTCCGTAGTGTCATTCGTCACCGTTATCTCTTTCACAGCAGCTTCAAGAGCCGTCCTGCACTCCTGCACCTTCTCCTGCGCATCATCCATCGGCGCATCCGGTGTGACGATGGATACAGCGGACTTCATCGCCTGATCTCCGGCATTCTCGCCTGCTTTCTTCTCACTCTCCAGGACCACGACCTGATATTCTTTTCCAGGTTCAAGTCCCTCAAAGGTCAGTGTCCCGCCGGTTCCCACCTTCGAATCTGCCACAAGATTTCCCTCAGCGTCCACTATTGCATAGTTTGCACCCGACACAGTCGGATCAATCGTGATAGAAGTCGTATTGGTTTCACTGTCATAGCCCACAGTAAGCTGGTCAGAGTTAACTGCAGGCTCGACTGCTTCAAGCTGGCCGATTTCAAATTCCATTTCCTGCGTGACCGACTTCCCGTCAAGTGTGAGCTTCACCCTGACCTTGATTTTCCCCGCAGCTGTCTCTGTTGCATTGTCCTTTTCAAAGCTGTCTTCTTCAAAGCTGAGTTTCGCATCCGCATATCCCAGCTCGCCCAGCAGGTCTGTCAGTGCCTGAAGGAGTTCTTCTTTTGTAGTTTCGTTTGTCACTTGCACATCCTTCGCCGCAGCTTCAAGATCCTCCATGCACTTCTTCACCTGCTGCTGCGCATCATCCACCGACGCATCCGGCGTGACGATGGATACAGCGGACTTCATCGCCTGATTTCCGGCATCCTCGCCTGCTTTCTCCGCATTCTCCAGAACTACGACCTGGTATTCTTTTCCCGGCTCAAGCCCCTCAAAGGTCAATGCCCCGCCGGTTCCCATCTTCGAATCGGCCACAAGTTTTCCCTCAGCGTCCACTATCGCGTAGTTTACACCGGACACAGCCGGGTCAATTGTGATGGAAGCTGTTTTGGCTTCACTGTCATAATCAGGTTTGATTTGATCGGAATGAATGGCTGGGATGGTCGTGCTGGCAGTCAAAATCTCCTCCCCCGATTCATCGTCCAGTTTCATAAACACAATGTCGCACCCGGGCGTAAGTCCGGTCACGTTCAAAATCTCCCCTGCAGTGCCGGTAATTTTTCCGTCCTTATCCACCGCAACTATATTGCCATTTGCGTCAGTCACTGTGACGGAGGACCAATTGATATTAGATGCAGACATGATCTGATAGTTCCCGTCTTCGGACAGAGGGCCAATCTTCACACATCCCTTTCCAGTCACCGCATCAATGGAACCCTCAGCCTGGCAGGAATATGAAACCACCGTCTCAGCAGGGATCGCATCATCCACCGGAGAATCGCCCGCATCACTTTTGTCTGCCGTCAGTACACGGTAAGTGGTATAGGTATCAAGTCCCGACCATGTGAGCGTCGCGCCAGCCTCATCAGGAGATACCCAATACGGCACGTTGATATCATTTCCCGCCTCATCCTTTTCGGTATTCAGCGTTCCATCATTTTTAATATAATTTCCGTTTTCATCCACCAGTGCATAGACCTGATTCGTTTTTGTATTTGAAACAGTTATGATGTCCGTTGGCCCGGAACTTTCGGTCTCACGCTTAATTTCTTTACTGTCCACAGGCGCAACCGGCCCAAGGATGGTTGGTCCGTCCGTTGTGACTTTCCCGGAACTATCCACCACTTGAATGGTATATTCCTTCCCTGGATCCAGGCCAGAGATGGTCACCGTCGTGATAGTTCCGATCACATTCCCATCCGCATCCAATATTTCTTCTTCCGATTCGATCCCCTTACCGACCACTGTTTCATTTCCCTCTTCATCAACTGAAACCGCCTGATAGAGCAGTCCTTTGGCCGCCGGGGAAATGACAATCGAGGTGGTTGTCTTCCCATCAGCATCTATCTCTGTGTCTCCCGCCATCACCTGCTCTGTCGACGGCACCGGCAGGAGAACCTGTGCACCATCCGTTGTATATTTGTGCTCTGCACCTGTTTCACCAGTGCCAGTTTGAGCGACAGACTCCAGGACGGTGTAAGTCTCTTCCGGATCCAGCCCTGTGAAAACGAGTGCCACCCCGTTCACTCCTGTACCTGTCTGCCAGCCAATGATATTTCCCTTACTGTCCATCACGGCGTAGTCGCGGGCGGTATCGCTGCTGCCGGCTGGGATTGTTATAGTATCCGCCGTGCGGGCGGCATTCTTCACCTTGGGATCCACAGCTGTTCCCGCCGTTTCTTCTGTCTTCCCCCCGATCGTTTTGCTGTCCGATGCCGGGGCGACGGTCAGACTATCACTATCCGTCTCATACCCGCCGTACTCCACATAATATCCCTGAATGTACCCGCAGCCGCCTCCCTGATTGCGAAGATCATTCCAGAGGCCTCCGCTTCCATAACCATATTGTCCGAAGCCCTCATTGGCAGTGCCCGGAAGATTTTTACCATTTGGCTCTCCAGCCTTCCAGTTGGAGTATGCATCACTCTTTGTGGCAAAGCCTCCGCTCACACTCTGTGTGCCAAAACTTGTCCCAGCCTCCGGTCCACACACCCAGTACCAGTCATAGCTGGTTTCATTTCCCGAATAGGTATATGTCTCTTTATCGTAGCCGTTTGTGGCTATTGCACGGCTTGCACCCATCCAGCCATTCTTTCCGAACTTTTTGTAAATGTACTCGTGCTCCTGCTTACTTGTCACTGTAATCAGATAGCCGGTCAGACCATTGTACTTTGAAGCTTTTGCCGCCCCGTACGCATCCGACCACTTAATGTCGCAGTTTTCTACAAATTGATAATAATGCCCCTGAAACGCTTCCGTCCCCTCTGGGATGTCCGCATTCTCTGCCACCACGGTAACTGTCTGCTCCACATCCGCCTCCGTGGCTCCCGGGGCATGAAAAGTAATATCATTTTGCAAAAATGTCTGCAGATCATCTGCTGTTGTCCCATTTGTCCTCAGGCTCAAATAAGTGTACTGCGCACTGGTGGAAAGATCCGTGCCGATCGCCCCGCCAACATCCAGCGATGAATAAAACGCAGCATTTTCCGGCAAAGCATCTGTATCCACCGTAAAGTAACCGCTGTCGACAGAAATCTCAAAGGTTCTCCCGTTTTTCCCTGTCACAGACGCATTACCCAGCTGATAAATGTATTCGTTATCTTTCTGCTGCGTGTTGGTTTCCTCTTTTGTGAGGTCAATCTTCATGTCTCCCTCCGCCGCCGCAGTGGAAAGCCACAAAGTCTTCGCCGCATGGCTGCTGCTGTGATGTCCCTCCCGAGGGGAATCTGCACTGCCGCTGCAGTAGAGCACACCCGCCTCCGTCGCATTGTCAGACATAAAATACGCTCTGTCGCTCACATTTGCGTTCGTTGCAATCTGCACATCCTTAGTATCGGTCGGGGTAGTCTCCGTGTAGACGCCGATTCTTGCATTCCGACCCAGATGTTCATCCCCTATGGTTATTGTACGGCCCTCTGCCAGATACACATTGCTGGCATAGCTGCCGGCAGCTACGGTATTGTTGCTTTCCGTAAACGTCGCTCCACCCGTATTACCGCTGATGACCGTGTCGCCTGCCACCGTCAGGTTGGAGTTCGTTGTGCCGTACAGGTACACGCCCGCCGCGTATTCCGCACTGTTTGCGCACACGCCGTTTCCCTTGATCGTTACCCCATTGAGGACAGCGGTACTATTGTTATGCACCATAAGGCCACCGCCCCCACTATTAGCAGTGCTCACGTAGTTGTTTGTAATCGTGCCGCCGTTTAAATACGCTACTGCTGTATTTGCACTATTACTTCCGGAGAGGTAAACCCCCGAGCCGTACCCGATCGAATAGTTTCCGCTGATCGTCCCGCCGTTCATCGTAAACGTCCCAGTGCGCACCATGACACCCGGACCGTCATAGCTTGTATTGTTGCGGATTTTTGCCCCGTCCTCCAAACTTGCGGAAGCGTCAGCGCCGCAAATCCGAAGTCCTGCGGAGGCATAGTTACCCGCTTCATTGTAGCTGTTTTGCAGGACAAATCCTTTGCCCAACGTCAGCGTCCCGCCGGTCACATTGATTCCGGTGCTGGTACCGGTAACATTAAAGCTGTCATATGTCTCTTTCTGCCCATCCAGCGTGAGAGCCTTCAGGGTGAGAGAGCCGTCCGAAACCGCAAGCATTGGTGCGGCAAACGCACTGCCTCGTTGAATGCTGTAGGCCTCGTCATCGGATAAATCCCCATCGCTGTCCGAGAGTACAGTCACTGCCTTGCTCTCGCTAAAAGTCACTCCCGCATCTTCCAGCGTCAGGTCGTTCATCACATGAACCGTCCCGCCGTCTGCCACCCAGGAAAATGCCTGTTCCAGCGTGGCAAAGGGAGCATCCTTTGTACCCCCGCCCGTCGTATCACTCCCTGTGAAAGATACATACACGTCATTTAACAGCGCTGTCTTTACCGAAGCCCCGGCGAGGATATTGCCTCCGCCCTTTGTCGGAGACACACCGTGAAAACCCACGTAAACCTCATAGACATTACCCGGCACCTTGTATGTCCCTGTGATCCGGCTCCACTCTGTTCCCGCCGTAATTGTTGATTCGCTGATGCTCGCGTTCCCTGATTCTATCTTCAAAGTGCCGCTGCTGCCGGGCAGCGCATTATCGCTAAACATCGTCCGGGTCAGACTGTCCGTTGCCACATCCGCCGTACCGTCATTATACTTTGCCGGCACCACAGACAGAAGCATCGACTGTGTGCCCCACTCTTCACCCTTTGTCCTCTGCGTGTACCAGAAGCTGATGGTCACTGTGGAACCCGGCAGCACCGGTACAGACTGGTAGATAGTCTCCGGATATTTGTCACTCCTTCCGTTCAGCTCCAACACATTATCGCTTGTCACCCCGCTCGCCTTAGAAGTTACATAATGTGTATTTGTCAATCTCCACTTTCGTAAGTGCTTTATCCTCGCTGTCAATCCCAGCCCAGCCGGACGTACCCTCGTCGGTCAAAGAGAAATCCCCATTTGTGAGCATTTCCCGGTACTGGGTCGTCTCTGCCGCGTTCACCTGCCGGGCACCCTCCGGCAGGGTAATGGACGAAATGACCATCGCAGCCGCCAATATCTTCGCCAATATTTTTTTGTTCATCTCTTCACGCTCCTTTTCGCACTTTTTCTTATGCGAATCATTGTCTGGAAAAGTGAGTGCTTCCACACTCATCACCACAGGACATTATAGCATGACTTACCTGCAGACACAACAGTTTTTTTTAATATCCTGTAACTACCCTATCGTGGCGATATCCACCAGCTCCATCTCGCCTTTCCCCGAATCCTCCAGCGCCGTCAGCAGCGCATTGGCGGTGTCCATGGAGGTGAGGCAGGTCACGCCGGTCTCGATGGAGGTGCGGCGGATCAGAAATCCATCGTGGGAGTGTTCCCCCTGGTTGGGGATATCCACCACCAGATCAATCTCGTGGCCCAGGAGCAGATCCATGAGTGTGGGGGGTTCCTGCTCGATCTTGTTGACACCAATCACATCCTTCAGACCTGCCCCCCTCAGGAACATACAGGTTCCCCTGGTGGCATAGATCTCATAGCCCAGCGCGGCGAAACGCCTTGCCACGGACACCGCCTCCTCCTTGGCGTTGTCGTTGGCTGTGAGGATCATCTTTTTGTACCGGGGGAGAAAGATTCCCGCACCCATAAAGGCCTTGTGAAGCGCCTCGTTAAATGTCCGGCCTATCCCCAGGCACTCCCCGGTGGACTTCATCTCCGGCCCCAGACTGATCTCTGCTCCCCGCAGTTTCTCAAAGGAAAATACCGGCATCTTGATCGCCACATAATCTGCCTTCTCAGCCAGTCCGGTGGCATAACCCATATCCCTTATCTTTTCTCCCAGGATCACCCGGGACGCCAGGGAGACGATGGGAATGCCCGTCACCTTGCTGATATATGGCACCGTGCGGCTGCTGCGGGGGTTCACCTCGATGACATACACTTTATCCTCGTATACGATAAACTGGATGTTGATCAGCCCCACCACGTGGAGGGATCTGGCCAGCTTCCAGGTATAGTCCACCAGAACCTTCTGGATCTCCGGCTTCACGCTCATGGCAGGGTACACTGAGATACTGTCCCCGCTGTGGATGCCGGCACGCTCCACATGCTCCATGATCCCCGGTATCAGGATATCCTCTCCGTCACAGACCGCGTCCACCTCCACCTCTTTCCCCATCAGGTATTTATCCACCAGGATGGGATGTTCCTGGACATGGCGGTTGATGATGGACATAAACTCCCGGATGTCGTCCTCCCCTATGGCGATCTGCATTCCCTGGCCTCCCAGCACATAGGAGGGGCGCACCAGCACCGGGTATCCCAGTTCCTCCGCCGCGGCCAGCGCCTCCTCCGTAGTGAACACTGTCCGGCCCGCCGGCCTTGGGATATGACACTCCTCCAGGATCTCGTCAAAGAGTTCTCTGTCCTCCGCCCGGTCCACATCGGCGGCGCTGGTTCCCAGGATTTTCACCCCCATCTTCAAGAGGGCTTCCGTCAGCTTGATGGCCGTCTGACCGCCAAACTGCACTACGGCGCCGTCCGGTTTCTCTACATCCACTATATTTTCCACATCCTCCGGCGTCAGCGGTTCGAAATAAAGTTTGTCCGCCACGTCAAAATCCGTGCTCACCGTCTCCGGATTGTTATTGACGATAATGGTCTCATAGCCTCTCTCCGCCAGCGACCAGACACTGTGGACACTGCAGTAATCAAATTCGATCCCCTGTCCGATGCGGATCGGGCCGGAGCCCAGGACCATGATTCGCTTCTTTCCTCTCTTCTGCTCCACCTCGGTCTCACTGCCGAACACGCTGTAGTAATAGGGCGTGGAGGCCTCAAATTCCGCCGCGCAGGTATCCACCATCTTAAAGGCCGCCACAATACCGTGTTCAAGGCGCAGGGTACGCACTTCCTCCCCGGTCATCCCGGCGTACCCGGCGATGATGTGATCCGGAAATTCCATCCTCTTGGCCTCGGCCAATAGCTCCGGCGTCAGCTCCTCCGTCTTCAGCCTGCTCTCCATCTCCACCAGATGGGCGATCTTGTCAATAAACCATTGATCTATCTTCGTAATTTCGTGGATCTCCTCATAGGCAGCGCCCTTGCGGATCAGCTCGGCGATGACAAAGATACGGCGGTCATCCACGATCTCCACCCGCTCCAGCAGCTCCTCACGGGACCGGTCGCTGTACCTTCCGATATCCAGGCTGTCGATGTGCTGCTCCAGGGACCGCAGAGCCTTCATCAGCGCCCCCTCAAAATTGTCGCAGATGCTCATGACTTCCCCGGTGGCCTTCATCTGGGTGGTCAGCGTCCGCTTCGCCTTGATAAATTTGTCAAAGGGAAGCCTGGGAATCTTCACCACGCAGTAGTCTAGGGCCGGCTCAAAGCTGGCGAAGGTCCGGCCGGTGATGGCGTTGGGGATCTCGTCCAGTGTATATCCCAGGGCAATCTTGGCCGCCACCTTGGCGATGGGATATCCCGTAGCTTTGGAGGCCAGAGCCGACGAGCGGCTCACACGGGGATTTACCTCGATGACACAGTACTCAAAGCTCTCCGGGTGCAGGGCGAACTGGACGTTGCAGCCGCCGGTGATCTCCAGCTCCGTGATGATATTTAACGCTGCGGAGCGGAGCATCTGGTACTCCTTGTCCCCCAGTGTCTGGGAGGGTGCCACCACAATGCTGTCTCCTGTGTGTACTCCCACCGGGTCAATATTCTCCATGTTGCAGACCGTGATGCAGTTTCCGTTCCGGTCCCGCATCACCTCGTACTCGATCTCCTTCCATCCGGCGATGCAGCGCTCGATGAGGCACTGGCCCACACGGCTGAGACGGAGTCCGCCGGCGCAGATCTCCCGGAGCTCCTCCTCATTGCCTGCGATGCCGCCGCCGCTGCCGCCCAGGGTATAGGCCGGGCGGATCACCAGGGGATATCCGATCTCTCCGGCGAAATCCACCGCCGCTTCCACCGACTCCACCACGGTGCTGGCCGCGATGGGCTCTCCGATCTTCTCCATGGTATTCTTAAATTCCAGCCGGTCCTCCGCTTTTTTGATGGTCAGGGCAGTTGTGCCGATCAGCCGGACCCCGGCCTCCCTAAGAAAACCGGACTCCTCCAGCTCCATAGCGATATTCAGGGCCGCCTGGCCTCCCAGTGTGGGCAGGACGCTGTCGGGTTTTTCCTTTTGGATCAGCTTCTTTACCACATCCGCCGTCAGCGGTTCGATGTAAACTCTGTCTGCGATATCCCGGTCTGTCATAATGGTGGCCGGGTTGGAGTTGATCAGCACCACCTCGATCCCCTCCTCCCGCAGAGAGCGGCAGGCCTGGGTGCCGGCGTAATCAAACTCCGCTGCCTGGCCGATGACGATCGGCCCCGATCCGATGACCAAAACTTTTTTTATTTCCTCTATCCTAGGCATTTCCTGTCCTCCATCATCTTGATAAATCTGTCAAACAACTCTTCCGAATCCCTGGGCCCGGCGCAGGCCTCCGGGTGGAACTGTACCGTGAGTATCCTTTTGTTACGGTATTTCAATCCCTCCACCGTGCCATCGTTGACATTGATATAGGCCGTATCTGCCACATTCTCCGGAATGGAATCCCTTTTCACCACATATCCGTGGTTCTGGGATGAGATATAGACCTTTCCCGTCTCCAGATCCTTTACCGGATGGTTGGCTCCCCTGTGGCCGTATTTCATTTTCTCCGTGTCGCAGCCGTTTGCAAGAGCCATCAGCTGATGCCCGAGACAGATGGCAAAGATCGGCACATCAGACTGATAAAGCTTTTTTACCTCCTCAATGATATCCTGACACTCCTTGGGATCCCCCGGCCCGTTTGTCAGCATGATGCCGTCCGGCCCGGACAATAAAATATCCTCTGCTCTCGTGCGCGCCGGATAAATGGTCACATGGCACCCGCGTTTCAGAAGACACCTGGCGATATTGTATTTCGTCCCCACATCCAAGACGGCCACTTTTCTTTCCACCGGAACCTTTTCATCCGTACCCAGGTCGCCGGGCTGGTAGGAAAGAACCTCCCGGGTGGTCACTCTGTCCACCACCCGTTTTACGCTGTAGGCTTTGATCTTTTGGAGAGCTGACTCCTGATCTATGTCGGCATCCGTAGTGATCATTCCGTTCATGGTGCCCTGCTCCCTCAGGATCTTTGTCAGCGCCCTGGTATCAATCCCCTCTATGCCCGGGATATCCTGCTCTATGAGAAAATCCTGTATGCTCTGGTTGTTCCGGAAATTGCTGCCGAGACGGGCCAGCTCCCGGACGATGAAACCGTCCGGGCTGGCTCCCCCGGATTCCATATCCTCACGACAGATACCGTAGTTGCCGATCAGCGGGTAGGTCATCACCACAGCCTGTCCCGCATAGCTGGGATCGGTCAGCACTTCCAGATAGCCTGTCATGGAAGTGTTAAAGACAATCTCGCTGACTGCCTCCCGCCTGCTCCCTATACTCTTTCCGGTAAATCTGGTGCCGTCCTCCAGAATCAAATATGCCTTCATCTCAAGCCTCCTTTTTTCTTTTCCATGTCGTGTATGTAAACGTATGATGCCGGGGCAAAAAATATTTTGCCCCCAGCGGATGCCTACAGATCCGTCTCGTTTAATGCCAGGATCATCCCTGCGGTCTCCACCAGATCATTGCCGCCGTCCATGCTCAGCTTCTGTATATATCTGTGCGCTTCCTGCTCTGAAAGGTTATTTCTCTCCATGAGGAGCGCCTTTGCCTTATCAATGGTCTTCTGATCGGACTCCGAACGTTTTTTCTGCGGTTTTCTTTTCTTTCCGGGCGGCTGCACCCGGAGCATCATGGTCTGCAGCGTGCCGGTCAGTTCCCCGGCGCGCACAGGCATGGAAAGACACATGATCTCCCCGCTGGAGCACTCCTGCAGCCTGACGGGGGAGGCAATCAGAAGCATCTGAAACTCCCGGGGCAGATAGCCGTACAGCTCCTGGAACAGCATGTCCTGTATCCTGTATCCGCAGATCACAATACCGCCGTCGCTCTCGTTGGCGGCTGAGATCACCTGGGATGCACTGTTACATGCCAGTATATCATCATATCCGTTCCGATTCAAAATGTTTTTTATCTTTTTGGCATCGTCCAGTCTGGGAAACGCGATGATTATTCTCAACATGCCTTACCTCTCTCTACATACGATCCAGATATTTCTCCACTTCCCACGCTGTGACCTGCTCACAGAACTGATCCCACTCCTCTTTCTTCTTCTCGATCAGGATATTTGACAACTGCTCTCCGAACACGTCCCTGAGGAAATCATCCTTCTCAAACTCATGGATGGCCTCCTGCAGGGTGCGGGGGAGAATATCCAGTTTCACATCGCCGTCTTTTGCCAGCTCATCCATACTCTTGGGCGGCTCCATCCTGTTTTTTATCCCCTCCAGTCCGGCTGCCAGACATCCCGCCAGGACCAGATAGGGATTGCAGACGCCGTCGGGACTGCGCAGTACCACCCGGGGTCCCATGACTCCCGTACTGGTAATCCGGATCAGCGGCGTGCGGTTTTTCCTGGACCATGTGATGTTCACCGGAGCGTTAAATCCGTGAACCAGACGCTTGTAGGAATTGATGATCGGATTGTTTACAAAGGTCATGCCCTTGATGTGGTTCATGATCCCTGCCATGAAATAATATGCCTCCCTGCTCAGGCCGTATTCCTCCGACGGGTCCGCAAAAATATTTTTTCCGTCCTTCTCCAGGAAGAGGTTCAGGGGCATGGCGGAACCCTTCTTCCCATACCTGGGCTTCGGCATGAAGGTGGCGTGAAGGCCGTGCCGCTTGGCCACCGTGCGCACCGCCAGCTTGTATGTCATAATATTGTCCGCCGTGTGCAGCACATCGTCAAACTTGAATTCTATATGGTGCTGAGCCGCCTCGTTGGCATGGTAGGAGGACTCCATCTCAAATCCCATCTCCGACAGCGCCAACACAATATCCCGCCGCACGTTCTCCCCGTAATCCACCGGGGCGATATCAAAGAAACCTCCCTGCTCAGATGTGTTGGTGGTGGCGGAGCCGTCCTCCGCCGTGTCAAAGAGAAAGAACTCGGATTCCGGCCCCACATTCAGGGTGTAACCCTGGCTCTTTGCCTCGCTCTCCACCCGGTTCAGTATATAGCGGGAATCCCCCATAAACGGTGTTCCGTCCAGGTGCCGTACGTCACAGATGAACCGGGCCACCCGTCCCCGCTGGGGTCTCCAGGGGAAAATGGCGAAGGTGTCAAGATCAGGCACCAGAACCAGTTCATCCACGTCCTCCGTGTCAAACCCGGCCACAGCCGCCCCGTCAAACAGATAATGATCATTCAGTACCCGCTCTAACTGGGCGGAAGTCACCGCCATATTTTTCAAACTGCCAAAGATATCCACAAACTGCAGGCGGATGAACTCCACATCCTCCTCCTCCACCATCTGAAAGATATCTTCCTTCGTGTAATGTGCCATCTCCATTCTCCTTTCCTCATGTCAGAAATCAGTGCAGGTTGGTGTAACCCATCAGATCCAGATCCACCTCCCTGGCCGCCTCTCTGCCCTCCCGGATCGCCCATACCACCAGGGACTGTCCTCTGTGCATATCCCCGGCAGTGAATACGCCCTTCTCACTGGTGCCGTATTTCCCGTCCTCTGTGGCCACATTGGTGCGGTTGTTTAAGTTTACTCCGAAATCCTTAGCCACATATTCCTGGGCGCCCAGGAATCCGGCGGCGATAAACACCAGATCCACATCCAGTACATACTCGCTCCCCGGGATCTCACTCATATTCATGCGTCCGGATTTCTCATCCCTCTCCCACTTCAGCTTCACCGCCTGAGCCTGCTTTAATTTCCCCTTCGCATCCTTGATAAACTCCTTCACGGTGGTCTCATAGATCCGGGGATCTTTCCCAAAGAGGGCGATGGCCTCCTGCTGGCCGTAATCCGTCTTCAGCACCCGGGGCCACTCCGGCCATGGATTGTTGTCTGTGCGGGCTTTTGGCGGCTTTGGCATCATCTCCAGCTGAACCACATTTTTTGCTCCCTGGCGGATGGCGGAACCCACACAGTCATTTCCCGTGTCGCCGCCGCCGATGACCAGCACATTCTTCCCCCCGGCATCCACATAATCCCGGTATTCCGGATTCCGCAGGTGCTTTGTCACTCTGGTCAGGTAGTCCACGGCAAAGTAAATACCCTGAGCGTCCCGGCCGGGTGCCTGGATATCCCTGGGGTTGGACGCCCCGCAGGCCAGGATGACCCGGTCAAACTCCTTCCGCAGTTCCGAAGCCTTTTTGTCAACCCCGATATTCACACCGGTTCGAAATTCCACACCCTCGGCAGACATTACATTTATTTTACGTTCTATGACAGATTTGTCAAGTTTCATATTGGGAATCCCGTACATCAGCAGTCCCCCGGGGTGATCCTCCCGCTCAAACACCGTCACGCTGTGTCCCCGGCGGTTCAGCTGATCCGCTGCCGCCAGTCCGGAGGGACCGGAGCCGACCACCGCCACCCTTTTCCCCGTTCTCACCTTGGGCGGATTCGGCTCCATCCGCCCGTGTTCATAGCCGTACTCAATGATGGCGTTCTCATTTTCCTTGATGGTCACCGCCGAGTCATTGAGGCCGCAGGTACACGCCGCCTCGCAGGGGGCGGGGCAGACCCGGGAGGTAAATTCCGGGAAATTGTTGGTCTTCAAAAGCCTCTCCAGAGCCTGCTCATAGCTGCCCCTGTACAGGAGATCGTTCCACTCGGGACAGAGATTGTTCAGGGGACAGCCGGAGGCCATACCGTTGATCATCATGCCGGACTGGCAAAACGGTACGCCGCAGTCCATACAGCGGGCCGCCTGGGTCCGTCTGTCCTCCTCGCTCATCGGCACATGGAATTCATCAAAATTTTTGATCCTCTCCAGGGGCTCGATCTCCCTGTTGCTATCGCGTTCATAATCTAAAAAACCAGTTGGTTTACCCATATCATTCCATCCTTTCTTATATCTCGCCCTGGGGCTCACTGTGCTCTCTTTATCTGATAAAACGCCTCGATCTGCGCCTGTTCGTTCCCCATGCCCTTCTCCTCCATCTTGGCGATGGCCTGGAGCATGGTCTGATAATCGTGGGGTATGATCTTTTTGAATTTCGGCAGGTACTCGCTGAAATTCTCCAGGATATCCTTCCCTCTCTCGGAATCCGTCGCCTCCACATGGGCGGTGATCATATCCTTTAGCTGCATGACGTCATATTTGTCCGTCACCGCGTTGGAGGAAACCAGTTCCTTGTTCAGTTTCAGGTAAAGATCGCTGTTCTCATCCAGCACATAGGCGATCCCGCCGCTCATGCCGGCGGCGAAGTTCTTGCCGGTCTGGCCAAGGACAACCACACAGCCTCCGGTCATGTACTCACAGCCGTGGTCTCCCACGCCCTCCACCACCGCGTTGGCCCCGGAGTTGCGGACACAGAACCTCTCTCCCGCCACCCCGTTGATGTAGGCGCTGCCGCTGGTGGCGCCGTACAGTGCCACATTTCCCACGATGATATTGTCCTCTGATTTGTACTGCACGGACTCCGGCGGATACACCACTAGTTTCCCGCCGGAAAGCCCCTTGCCAAAGTAGTCGTTGCTGTCGCCTACCAGCTCCAGGGTGAGCCCTTTGGGGACAAAGGCGCCGAAGCTCTGCCCGCCGCTGCCGATGCACTCTATGGTGAAGGTGTCTTCCGGCAGATCATCCCCCAGTTTCCTCGTGATCTCCGCGCCGAGATTGGTTCCCAGCGCCCGGTCAATGTTCGAGACCTTTGCGCTGATCCTGGTCTTCTCCCCCGTCTCCAGCGCATTTTTAAATTTCTTTAAGAACACTTTCTCGTCGATGGTCTTGTTTAACTTAAAGTCATAGGCGTCCTTTTTGTTATAGATGCGCTTTTTGTCTTTGATAAATGGATTGTCCACGATGGCGGACAGATCCAGCCGGGCCGTCCTCTCGTCGTCCCTGATATCGTCGCGTATCTTCAAAAGATCGGAGCGGCCGATCAGGTCATCCAGCTTTTTCACACCGAGTTTTGCCATCAGCTCCCGGACCTCCTCCGCGATAAAGCGCATGAAGTTCTCCACATACTCCGGCTTCCCGGCAAATCGTTTCCTCAGCTCCGGATTCTGCGTCGCCACACCCACCGGGCAGGTGTCCAGATTGCAGACCCGCATCATCACGCAGCCCATGGTCACCAGCGGCGCTGTGGCAAAGCCAAATTCCTCTGCCCCGAGCAATGCCGCGATCATCACATCCCGGCCCGTCATCAGTTTTCCGTCCGTCTCTATGACCACCTTGGACCGAAGTCCGTTCATCATCAGCGTCTGGTGGGTCTCCGCCAGACCCAGCTCCCAGGGAAGGCCCGCGTTGTGGATGGAACTGCGGGGGGCCGCCCCGGTACCGCCATCGTACCCGGAGATCAGTATGACGCCGGCTCCCGCCTTGGCTACGCCGGCCGCCACGGTACCCACACCGGCCTCGGACACCAGTTTCACGGAAATCCTTGCCTGGGTATTGGCATTTTTCAGGTCGTATATCAGCTGTGCCAGATCCTCGATGGAGTAGATGTCGTGGTGGGGCGGCGGCGAGATCAGGGATACCCCCGGCGTGGACAGCCTTGTCTTGGCGATCCAGGGGTAGACCTTCCCTCCGGGCAGATGGCCGCCCTCCCCCGGCTTCGCCCCCTGAGCCATTTTTATCTGTATCTCCTTTGCGCTCACCAGATAGTGGGAGGTGACGCCGAACCGGCCGCTGGCCACCTGCTTTATGGCGGAACAGCGGTTCAGGCCGTCCTCGCCCACCGTCAGCCGGTCCAGGCTCTCGCCGCCCTCGCCGCTGTTGGACTTGCCGTGGAGCCGGTTCATGGCGATGGCCAATGTCTCGTGGGCCTCCTGGGAGATGGAGCCGTAGGACATGGCCCCGGTCTTAAAGCGCTTTACGATCTCATCCACACTCTCCACCTGGGACAGCGGCACACCTTTTTTCGGGAAACGGAATCCCAGGAGACTTCTCAGATTCACAAACAGATCCTCTCGGTCAATCTCCCTGGAGTACTCCTTAAACATCTTGTAATCTCCGCGTTTTGTGGACTGCTGCAGGAGATGTATGGTCTTCGGATTGTAGAGATGCTCCTCCTTGCCGCTCCTCGACTTGTGGATCCCCACACTGTCCAATGAGGTATCGCTGTCCAGTCCCAGCGGATCGAAGGCTGCAGTGTGAAGGCTCTCCACCTGTTTTTCTATATCTGCCATGGTGATACCGCCGATGCGGGATACGGTATCCGTGAAATATTTGTTTGTCACTTCCTCGGAAATCCCGATGGCCTCAAAAATCTTGGAGCCCTGATAGGACTGGATGGTGGAAATCCCCATTTTGGAGGCGATCTTTACGATGCCGTGGAGTACGGCGTTGGTGTAATCGTCCACGGCTGCATAGTAATCCTTGTCCAGAGTCCCGTTGTCGATCAGCCTCTTGATGGTATCCAGTGCCAGATAGGGATTGACTGCGCAGGCGCCGTATCCCAGCAGCGTGGCAAAATGATGTACCTCCCTGGGTTCCGCACTCTCTAAGATCATGGCCACACTGGTTCTCTTTTTTGTCTTCACCAGGTGCTGCTGCATGGCGGACACCGCCAGCAGAGAGGGAATCGCTACATGGTTCTCATCCACCCCCCGGTCCGACAGGATCAAAACATTCACCCCGTCCTTGTAGGCCCGGTCGGCCTCCAGATACAAGCGGTCAATGGCTTTCTCCAGGGAAGTGTTTTTGTAGTATGTGATGGGAATGACGCCCACCTTAAAGCCCTTGATCCTCATATTTTTGATTTTCAAAAGATCCGTGTCCGTGAGGATCGGATTCTGGATGCGGAGCACCTGACAGTTCTCCGGCCGTTCCTGTAAAAGATTTCCATCCTCCCCGATATAAGTGTAGGTGGCCGTCACCACCTCCTCCCGGATGGCGTCGATGGGCGGGTTGGTCACCTGGGCAAACAACTGACGGAAGTAGTTGAACAGGGGCTGGGGTTCCTTGCTCAGCACCGGCAGCGGCGTATCATGCCCCATGGCCGCAATGGGTTCCGCCCCGTCCTGCGCCATGGGCAGGATGGAGGCTTTCACCTCCTCGTAGGTGTAGCCGAATGCTTTCTGGAGTTTTCTTCTCTCCTCCACGGAATAGTGCTGGATCCTCTGGTTGGGGATATGGATGTCTTTCAGCTCTACCAGTGAGCTGTCCAGCCATTCCCCGTAGGGCTGGCGGCTGGCATAACTCTCTTTCAGATCATCGTCGTCCACCAACTCGCCCTTGACCGTGTCCACCAGGAGCATCTTGCCCGGTCTCAGCCGATCCTTTTTCACCACATGCTCCTCACTGATGGGCATGACCCCCACCTCGGAGGACAGGATCAGCTGATCGTCGTCAGTGATGTAATAGCGGGAGGGCCGGAGGCCGTTCCGGTCCAGCACCGCCCCCACGATATCCCCGTCGGAGAACAGGATGGAGGCCGGCCCGTCCCAGGGCTCCATCATCGTGGCATAATACTGGTAGAAATCTTTCTTCTTCTCACTGATGTAGCGGTTGTTGGCCCAGGGCTCCGGGATCGTGATCATCACAGCCAGGGGAAGATCCATCCCGCTCATCACGAGGAACTCCAGAGTGTTGTCCAGCATGGCAGAGTCGGATCCCTCCGTGTTGACCACCGGAAGCACTTTGTGGAGTTCTCCCATCAGCTGCTCCGACTCCATGGTCTCCTCCCTGGCCAGCATTTTGTCCGCATTGCCCCGTATGGTGTTGATCTCGCCGTTGTGTACGATAAACCGGTTGGGGTGGGCGCGCTGCCAGCTGGGCTGGGTGTTGGTGGAGAATCGGGAATGCACGATGGCGATGGCCGACTCGTAGTCCACATCCTGCAGATCGTCAAAGAACAGCCGCAACTGGGACACCAGAAACATCCCCTTGTACACGATAGTGCGGGAGGACAGAGAAACCACGTACGTGTTCTCGTTGGACTGCTCAAATACCCGGCGGGCGATATACAGCTTCCGGTCAAAATCCAGACCGGGCTTCATATCCCTTGGTTTTTTCACGAAGCACTGCATGATACAGGGCATACACTCCAGTGCCCGCTTCCCCAGAATATCCGGCGCGATGGGCACCTGCCGCCAAGCCAGAAACTCCATGCCCTCTTTTTCGACAATGGTCTCAAACATTTTTTTCGCCTGGTTCCGCTTTAACTCATCCTGGGGGAAGAAGAACATGCCGACGCCGTACTCCCTCTCGCCGCCGATCTCTATCCCCATCTTCTCTGCGGTTTTATGGAAAAACCTGTGGGAGATCTGCAGGAGGATCCCCACGCCATCCCCCGTCTTTCCCTCCCCGTCCTTCCCGGCCCGGTGCTCTAAATTCGCCACGATCTCCAGGGCATTTTTCACGGTGTCGTGGGTCTTTTTCCCCTTAATGTTCACGATGGCACCGATACCGCAGTTGTCATGCTCAAAGCGAGGATGATACAGACCGACAGGTTTTCTCCTGCTTTCCTCAACATAATAAGAACTCATGGATAATCCTCCTTTTTGTCATTCACTTTTGACTTTAGCTGTAGTCATTTTTTCGATCTTCCTGAAAGAGATTTTTAGACTACTAAAGGCGTCATATACACGTACTCTGCTCGTGTATATGACGCCCTCGTCTCCTGCCATTATATAATAGATATCAGAAAATAGCAAGAATTTTTTTTGCCCCTGCATGGTAAACTTGTTACTATTCACAGCCGATTTAAATCTATAATAATTCAAAAGTCTCACCGGGAATTCTTTTTATTTGACATAATGCACAATAATAGTGGTTATA
>CAZAEM010000016.1:0-49606 GCA_964484225.1 uncultured Eubacterium sp. | reverse complement strand
AGCCAGATTATCTTATCTGGTTATGATTTGGGGCTAAGCTCACGGATTCAGGTAGAGAAAAAAAGGAGGTGCGGATATGAACCGGATTGAGTTGTTGGGAATGGGCTGTGAAAAATATTTCACCCTGCAGAAACTGGTGTACCGTTTTCAGGAGACGTCCCCGAACAAAACGGAAGTGGTGGAGGTGAATCAGCCGAAGGCGATCTCGGAGAGGGGATTTCACTCTCTGCCTGTTCTGGTTTTCAACGGAGTTGTTCTCTCCCGTGGGACGAAAACCAGTGAGGAGTCGCTGTGGGAAAAAATGACGGAACTGGACAGGCGGTAGAGAATGCAGGAGAAGAAAATACCATGGAAGAGCATTCTGTTCTGCTGCGGCGCCGGACTCCCTTTTACCCTGGCGGTCACCACCCTCGTGAAAGCGTTATTCTACAGCGTTGTTTTTGCCTTTGAGATAAAATGTATCCTGGCAGCGGTGGAAGAGCTTGACGAGGGTGCTTTGCTGCGGCATGTCCTGGAACTGCTGGCTGCAATCCTAGCCGTGGCTGTCGCAAATTATTTTCATACCATCTGTGAGAAAAAAATTTCCAACAGGATGACCATGGAGGTGGAGGATTCCCTGTTTCAGCGGATGGAGGATATTCTTTTGACAGGGGATGCCAGGGAGCGGCTGGGGATCCTGCAGAATACGGCGGCCTCTGTCTCGGGGCAGAGTGTGGGATTTACAGGAGATGTCGCCTATCTTGCCCTGTCTCTTGTTTTTTCTGTCATGTATGTCATGTCCGTCAATGTATGGATCGGCGTGGTGGGAATCCTGCTCTCGTCTGTGTTTGTGATGGCGGCCGGCCGGTTTGGCCGGGAGGTGGAACGAACAGAGTCAGAGAGAGAGTCAGGAGTGTACCAATAAAGTCTACGGGAGTCTGTGGGAGTACAATGACCATGTAGAGATACTGCCTTTTCTGGCGGAGGACACCGTTTACAAGCCGTTGGATGCCCTGATTGAGCAGGATAACGCGCTGAAGATACGGGCGGCAAAGCGAACCAATATGGGCAGGATCCTCGTGCGGTTCTCCCATATTGGCATGGTGCTTTTCTGCGGTGTGGCAGGGGGGATTTTTGTCCTGCAGGGCGGGATGGAGGCCGGGGATGCCGCCGATCTCTTTCTGGCGGCGGGAAAGGGCATGTGCATCTTTCTTTTGAATGTACTGCTCATGTACGGGATCAATGTCTACGGGGATTCCTGGGCGGTGAAGCTCTCTTTTTTTGCAGCGGAAAACGGTTATAAAAAGGTGAGCGCCATGCCGGTGTGCAATGTGAAAAACCGGTTTTCCGGCGGAGACATTTTCAACCGTATTGTGGCCGGTACAGGACATATCATAGGTCTATGGTTTTCCACCATTGATGTGATCAGCGGTCTGGCCGCCACGGGCATCCTTCTGTATCTCTTTGCCGGACAATCGTTTTGGATCATGGCGACGGTGGGGGCGCTTGTTTTTTTTTGACGCGGCGCGCGGACTTGTTATGTATCTTTTTGTCAACCGGGCCACGGCCCGTCTGGAGAGGAAGAAGACGGTCTGTATTGATCATCTCAGGTCTGTGGTTACCTCTCACACCTTCCATACCATGAACGGTACGGAGGAATTTATTCTCAGTAAATACAGGGAAGCCAGAGAGATCTACCTGGCAGAGGAACTGCGAAAGAGTAAGTTTTGTGCTGCTTTTGATTCCATGGCGGAAATATTTCACAGTATTTTTCTCCTGCTCTTCGGGGAATATCTGGATCTGCGCCGGAGGGACGCCGTATCTATGGCGGAGGTCAACGCCGGTTACAATCGTTACACATCGTTGGATGAAACGGTAAATACTCTGGTCAGGGTTCTCACCGGCTTTTCGGGGAGAGTGGTGCCGGTGAGACGTCTGGACGAACTGCTGGCCTGCGGACGGGAAGGGAAAGACAGGGAAAACATTCTGGAACTGCAGGATTTTTCCCTGTCACTCAATGGAAAAACAATACTGAAAAATATAGACCTGAAAATAGAGGAGGGAGAAAAGGTGGCCGTCATCGGTGACAACGGCTCCGGGAAGACTACCCTTTTAAAGTCTCTTGCCGGTCTGTTCTGCCAGGGGATGGGAGAGAATGGAAACCGGGGCAGGATGTCCTATCTGCCCTCCGATGTAGGACTGTTTGAAAGCCAGACCGTCCGCACAAACCTCTTGATGTCCGGGGTCAGAAATGATAAGATAAAATGGCATGATGATTCCTTTTTGAACCGCTCCTGTGGGGATCTGTCCGGCGACGAAAAACAGCGGGTCGGTCTGCTGCGATCTGCGGCGTCCGGCAGGGAGATATTGCTGTGGGATGAACCTGCGTCGCCGCTGGATGAGGGGGCGGGAAACCGTCGGGTGAAAAGGGGAGGATGAACGGTATGAGTTTGGCGAATTTTCAGGAGAGGCTCAGAAACGCGAGAAATGAAAAGGGTATGACGCAGAAAAACCTGGCGTCCAAGCTGGGCGTCACGGAGCAGGCTGTGAGCAAGTGGGAGAGGGGAGGCAGTTATCCGGATGTGGCCATGCTGGACCAGATCGCCAATGTGCTGGACTGTTCTCTGGATTATCTGTTCCAGTTTGAGAAGGGACGGAAATCATTGATGACGCAGGAGGACAGGGAAGGACGGTTATGCCAGAGTACATGAGATGCGGAAGCGTGCGGCGCAGGAGTGGGGGATTTATGTGCCTGGGATACGGCTGATGGATGAAGTGTCGCTCGCAGAGAGAGAATACCGTATTCTGATTCACGGTATCCCCGTGTACGGGGAGAAGGAGTTGGAGGAGGGGGACGCCGTCTGTGCGGTGGAGCAGATCATGGCTCAGGTACAGCGCTGTGCAGGGCGGTATTTTTCCCGGATCCTCAATGACCAGGGCGTGTACGAGATGGTAGAACCTGTGCGGCAGCGGTATCCGGTGGTGGCCGAGCCGGTGCCGGAAAAGATCAGCTATTCTCTTCTGCGCCGGGTGCTGGTGGAATTGTTTGAGAAGCACAGATATCCTCTTCATCAGATGATACTGATCCTGCAGACGATGGAGGATCATATGGAGGACGGGAAAAATGTGTCGGAGCTGGCAGACTGCGTGGCGGCTGCGATGGAGGAAAACGGAGTGCGCCCCCTGATGTGAAGTCGGATATCGGTGGTGCCATGGGTGTCTGTGGTATGAAAAAGAGAGGTGCCATAGTTATGAGAGACATTAGGATCAAAGATTTTTTAGAGTTTTTATCAGAGAGATTAAAAATAGAGCGGGACAGATTTGACAGATCGGGGGTGTATGCCTATACGCAGCGGCTGCTTGCATACAATTCAAATAAAATAGAGGGAAGTACGCTGTCTGAGGAACAGACAGCATCACTGTTTGATAATGGTACTTTGCCAAAATCAGATGATTCCTACAGGGCAAAAGATGTTGAAGAAATGAATGGACATTTTCTTATGTTCAACAAAATGCTGGATACATTGAGTGAACCGTTGTCGGCTGAACTGATAAAGCAATTCCACTATGAGTTAAAGTCCGGGGTGTTTGAGGATCGTGCCAATGGATATGCGATTGGTGAATATAAAAAGCGTCCTAATATGGTTGGAATGTATCAGACGGCCAGACCCGAGGATGTGGCTCAGGAAATGTGTCTGTTGATGGAGTGGTATGGCAGCCGGAGTGTGGATGTCTCAACATTGGCAGAATTTCATGCAAGATATGAGAGCATTCACCCGTTTCAGGATGGGAATGGCCGGACAGGCCGATTAATTATTTTCAGGGAATGTTTAAAGAATGGACTTGTGCCGGTTGTGATCGAAGACACGAACAGAGACATATATATAGAGGCATTGAAAGAATACAGAGAGAAAAAAATACCGGATAAATTGACAAATCTTTTTGAAAAAGAGCAACAGTTTTATTTTGATAAATGCAGCTATTTTATGTAAAATTATGATAGATATGTCAGGTTTTAAGAGGGAGGAGAATATGAGGGGTAAGATCAAAGGAAGTCATCAAAGGATCGGTCTGCTTCTGCTGATCGCAGCCGTTCTCACCGGCTGTGGTGTGAGGCAGTCAGAGGAGGCATCATCTGTATCCGGGAGTTTCCTGTCCGAATCAGAAGAAGAGAAATCGGACATCCCTTTTCTCAACGATGGAAATTCCACAAATTATTATGTGATCTATGACGGGGAATCGGACGATTCCGGAGAGGTCGACATGGAGGAAGGGATTCTCCAGTTTGACCGTGAAAAAAAACTGAAGGCCTGCATCCCGGTGGCAGGGATGGACACGACCATCGCGGGTGTGGAAAAGGTGACAGACCAGGCGATCTATTTCACCCGCCCGGTATCGGGGGAAGATGATATAGACGCAGAGTATGATCTGTATAAAATCCCGCTGGAGAAGACCGGGGGGATGACAGGGTGTGCGTGGATTCCATGGAGAGACTGGTCACCCTGGGGGATATGATAGCGGAGGGAAGCATAGTGTATCTGGATGACTCCCGGGTTGTATACGAGGAGTACAGTGAGGACAGCGGATACAGGCTCCTGAAATATGATATGGAGACGGGGGAGACGACTCCGGTTCCCTTTGTCGCCGCCGACGGGTCGAAATCGGAGGGTCTGGGACGGGATTACGCCATATATCTCGATGATGGCGTTGTGACGACAGGGGAAAATATGGACGATGATGCCGACCGCTTTTTCTATTACGATCCCGTGAAGGAGATCATGGCGGAGGCTGTCCTGCCGGGGCTGCGCTATAATGCAAAGTTGAATTACCGCATCTGTGAGTGGGCGGGAGAAGAGAGCATTTTCTATTATCCCTGCGCCTCGGTGGGCTATCCCTTCGGAAAAGGGCCCTATGATCTGTACCGCTATGACAAGAACACCGGGGAGACGGGAGTGTTCCTCTCCAGGAACCAGATCCGGGATCTCCTCGAAAAGGAGGGAGAGTGGCGATCCGGCATGGATCCCTTTGTGTCAGATATTATGTGGGAAAATGACCATATGTTTTTGGAACTGGAGATAGAAGAGAGAGATCAGTCTGAAAAGCAGCATGTCTATTTTGCCATATTGAGCGCTGAGGACGCCGTGGACGGGAATCCGGTATACGAATCCGGGCTTTCTCAGCTGGGAAAGGGAAAAGGAGACAAAAAGGTCTTCAAAAATAAATATGGCAAAAGGGTTTGCGAGGACGGGGAGCCTGTATTTTTTGATTACCCCTTTATCGGTTTTGCGGGTGAGAAACTGAAGCACAGGGTGTATGATCTGGAGACGGGACAGTGGCATGAGGCGGTGCCGGGGAAGTTGTCCGACTGGTATGCCTGGCTGCTGGGATATCAGGATCCGTGAGGAAAGCCTGATTTTTGATGTATGGATGTAAAAAGATACGGAGGCGGGAGATGTTACAGTTCGCTATTGTGGAGGACGAAAAAAACCATGCTAAGCTGTTGGAGCAGATGATCCGGAAATGGGCGCGCTCCGCCGGTCAGGAGGTGGAGATCCGGACATTTTCCGGTGGTGATTCCTTTCTCTTTTCCTGGGAGGAAAACCGGTGCCTCTCCGCCCTGTTTCTCGATATACAGATGGAGGGGATAGACGGTGTCGCGCTGGCCAGGAGGATTCGGGAGGAGGATGAGGATCTGGCCATCGTGTTCACTACGGGGATCACGGATTACATGCAGACCGGCTATGATCTCGCGGCCCTTCACTATCTGATCAAACCTCTCTCGGAGGAGAAAGTGTCCTCCTGTCTGGACCGGATATGGAAAAGGGAGAGGAAGGAGCCATACCTGGTGCTGTATGTTCTGGAAAATGGGGAGGAGAATGCGAAGAGCATCCGCCTTCTGACAGATGAGATTTACTATATGGAGGCCTTCGCTCACTATACGGAGATCCATGTCAGGGGACATGTCTACCGGGTCAGGGAGGGCATCGGCCGCCTGGCGGAGTCACTTCCGGATCGGGGATTTGTAAACTGCCACCGCTCCTATCTGGTGAATCTCTCCTGTGTCCTGCGTGTGGAGAAATCGGACCTGGTGCTGGAGACCGGGGAGAAGCTGCCTGTGAGCCGCCGGAGATGGAAGGCAGTCAATGAGGCGTTTATTGAATACTACAGCCGGAGGAAGGAGTGGGAACTATGATTTTCTACGCTGTGGGAGCCCTGCTTGTGCTTGTGACGGCAGTGGTTCTTGTCGTGCGTTATGCCATTGTGCGCATGACGGACAAAAGGCTTTCGGCCTATCAGAATGAGCTGATAGAAAAACACTATGAAGAGGTGGGGGAGATGTACCGCCAGGTCCGGGGATGGCGGCACGACTACAAGCACCATATCCAGACGATGAAGGCACACCTTGCCATGAAACAGTACGGGGAGCTGGGCGAATATCTGGATGAACTGGACAGGGACCTGATGACGGTGGACACGGTGGTGAAGACGGGAAATGTGCGGATCGACGCAATCCTGAACAGTAAACTCAATGTGGCCAGGGGAAAGGAGATCCGGGTCAGTGCCAAAGCCATCGTCCCGAAAGAGCTGGCGGTGTCCGAGGTGGATCTCTGTATCATTATCGGCAATCTTCTGGACAACGCCATTGAGGCCTGTGAGAAGGAGCCCGATGAGGAAAAACGTTTTATCCGGGTTTATATCGATATTCTGAAAGAGCAGCTCTATATTTATGTGGCAAATTCTATGACAAACGAGATCCGCAGGCAGGGGACGTCCTATCTGTCCACGAAGGCGGAGGGGCATGGCTTTGGACTGATGCGGGTGGACAAGGTGGTGGAGAAGTACAGCGGATATCTGAACCGCCAGCACGAAGAGGATGTGTTTGTCACGGAGATCATGCTGAGTGTATGACGGATACCATTCGTGCCGGCATCTGCACCGTTCGTGCATTTATTTTTTTTTGCGGATTTATTTGTGCTAACATAGCCGCAAAGGAGAGGTGAGGAAAATGCTGGATGGAATTTTGTATTTGTTCAGATTATGCTGGGATACTGGATAAAGCGGCGAATCTGATTTCCCATATTATTGTACTCTGTGGTATAGTCGGCGTGATTGTTACATTAAGCCCTGTCATCGTCCTCGTCTTCGTCGGCATTATAGGGTTAAACGCCTGGACGGATGCGAAAGTAAAAAAGATGAATATTAAACTGGATCTGGAACGCCCTCAATATGAGAGAAAGCTGGCCTATGAGGAATCCATATGCGGTGAGTACCGCTTTGCGAAAGAGGTTCGGATCTACGGGTTGAAAAAATGGGTGTTGAAAAAGATCCGGATGCAGAATAAAATATTGGAGGATTTTTATACCCGCATCAATAAAAATACACTGAAAACTAAGACCGTCGCAAACATCGCTTCGGGAATCCAACTGACCGTGACATACCTGTACCTCATTCACGGTGTGATAAACAGGGTGTTTGGCATCGGGAGTTTCACCATGTATCTGAATGCGATCAATTCATTTACATCCTCCGTGACATCCGTCACAGAGACGGTCATGGAAATAAGAAACTACAGTCAATATTATTCCTATCTGGAGAAGTATCTGAGCCTGCCGGAGATAGAGGGGACGGGGAGCGAAATAGAAGCTGCACCGATGGAGATCGAATTTGTAAACGTAAACTTTTGCTATCCCGGACAGGAAAAATATGTGATTAAAAATTTGAATATGAAGATCGGGAAAGGTGAGAAAGTAGCCGTGGTTGGCGAAAACGGTGCAGGGAAAACAACCTTTATCAAGCTGCTGCTGCGTTTATACGAGCCGACAGAAGGGAACATCCTGGTAAACGGCAGGGATGTTCGCAGTATCTCATACGAATCGTACTGTCAGTTATTCAGCGTGGTATTTCAGGATTATATGCTTTTTGCGAAAACCTTAAAGGAAAATGTTGCGTTAGACAGAACCGGTCAGATAGAGGATGAGACAATAGTAGAAAACCTGAAAATGAGCGGATTCGCCGAGCGATTAGCCACATTGCAGAATGGTGTACAGACACAGGTCTATAAAGAATTTGATGAGAGCGGTTTCGAGCCATCCGGCGGAGAAGGACAAAAAATTGCTCTGGCAAGAGCGATCACGAAGCAGGCGCCCTTTGTAATTTTGGACGAGCCCACGGCGGCTCTGGACCCGAAAGCGGAATATGAGATGTATCAAAGGTTCCATGAGATTTCGAAGGGGAGAAGTGCGATATTTGTCTCCCACAGACTGGCAAGTACAAAATTTTGTGATAAAGTGTTTGTATTTGACGCGGGCAAACTGGCGGAAACGGGTACCCATGATGAGTTGATGAAAAATAAGGGGAAATACTGTGAATTGTTTACGCTGCAGGCGCAGTATTATGTTTAATACCGGAGAGGATATTGGCAGATAACGACAATATTTCATTTTTCCTGGCGGAACAGTGTGGCATATTTTTTTGGTGTATAACCGGTGTGTTTTTTGAATGTCGTGATAAAATTGCTATAGTTTGTAAAACCGGATAATTCACAGGTCTCCGTTACGTTTCTTCCTTCACAGAGGAGTGATTTCGCCTTGGAGATTCGCATGAGAAGCAGATAATTAAAAATCGTTGTGCCGGTTTCTTCCTTAAAAGTGTGGCACAGATAATATTTACTGAGGGAGAACATATCGGCGAGGGAGTCCAGTGAAATCATGTCTGACAGGTGTTCTTCCATATAGTCCATGATTTTCCGGATAGTTGGTGTATACTGACAGCTTAGGCGGGATGGGGAACGGGTGAAAAGATTATTCACAAAGACTAATAACTGGATTATATAGGTCTCTAAAAGTAATTCCTGCCCCGGCAGCGCATAGCGTTCATTTTCTGCAATCCGGGTATATTTATGCTAATATATTCACAAAGGAGGTTTTTCTATGCAGATAGAGAAAAAGAACTACAATACTTTCCAAAATACCGTGTATCTGATCCGGGAGAGTCTTGTCTACGACAGGAGGATACTGATTTTTTCTGTCTTTATCATTCTGTCGGGAACGGTGGCGCCGGTGTTCGGCATCTATCTTCCCAAGATCGCCCTGGATCTCCTGGAGCGCCGGGCGGGAGTGGGTGAGATCGCCCTGGAACTGGGGCTGGCGGCGGCCTTTATGATTGCCGTGCTGGGGGCGAGGGGCTACTGCTACGGCAGACGGTATGCCTACTTCAATTCCATGAGGCGATATTTCATGAGAAAAGTATATTTTCACTCCCTGGATCTGCCCTATCCTGCCTGCGAATCCGGCGAGTGCCGGCAGGCCTACAATGACGCCATCGGGTGTGTGGACTGGGGAGACAATTCCGGCCCCAGCCGGCTGTTCCGGATTATTCCGGATTTTCTCATCTGTGTCCTGTGTTTCTTTATTTACTCCTCTGTTCTGGCAAATCTGCATTTCGGTGTGGTTTTGCTGCTGCTGGGAGGCGCTCTGCTCGTGGCTTTTTTCCAGAATCTGGAGCTGAGGGTGAGGAAGAAGACGGAGGGTGACTATGCGCTGGCGGGCAGGCGCGGACGCTATACCAGGATGGTGTGCAGCCAGACGGAGATGGGGAAGGATATCCGGGTCTACGGGATGAAGGACTGGCTGGCAGAACGGCTGCGAAAGCTTCTGGCGGATCAGCGCAGGGTGATCCGGAGGCGGAAAACCCAGCAGTTTATGACACAGATTGTCGGCTGCGTGGTGAATCTTCTGCGGGATGGGATCGCCTACATCTATCTGATCTATCAGACCTGGCAGGGGAATGTGTCACTGGGGGATTTCATGCTCTACTTTGGGGCGGTCACCGGCTTTTCCGGATGGGTAAATCAGCTCATCGCCCACGTGGGGCCTCTTCGGGACGGGAATGCCCAGTTCAATCATATCCGGACCTATCTGGATATTCCGGCGGAGAGGGAGGGGGAATGCCGTCCCCTGCCGCCGGTGGAGGACGGGTTGGAAATCGAGTTCGACCATGTGAGTTTCGCCTACCCCGGCAGAGAGGAAAACTCCATATCTGACGTCAGTTTCTGTATCCACCGGGGAGAGCGGGTGGCCGTCGTGGGGGTGAATGGCGCGGGAAAGACCACGCTGGTGAAGCTGATGACGGGCCTCTACCGGCCGGATTCCGGGGTGATACGGATCAACGGGAGTGATATCAACGATCTGTCCAGGGAAGATGTGTACTCCCTGTATTCGGCGGTGTTTCAGGAAACCATGATCCTGCCCTTTATGCTGGATGAAAATATCGCGCTGAGGCGGAAGCCGGAGATCGACCGGGAGCGGGTGGAGCTCGTGCTTCGGAAAGCGGGACTGTGGGAGGATTTCCGAAGGCGGGGCATCAATATGGACAGCTATATGACGAGGACGCTGTCGGAGGACGGCGTCAATCTCTCCGGCGGCCAGAAGCAGAAATTCCTCTTGGCCAGGGCACTGTACAAGGACGCGCCGGCACTGATACTGGATGAGCCCACGGCGGCGCTGGATCCCCTCTCCGAACGGGATATGTACGAGCAGTACAGGGAGTTCTGCGGCGGGAAGACGGCGGTATTCATTTCCCACCGCCTGGCCAGCACACAATTTTCCCATCGGATCTTTTTCATGGAGAAGGGGCGGATCCTGGAGTGCGGAAGCCATGAGGAGCTGCTGGCTTTGGGCGGCGGGTACGCCCATATGTTTGAGATGCAGAGTTATTATTACAATCTGGAGGGGCCAGAGGGAGAGGAGGCGTCGATATGAAGGTAAAGAGCGCAGGGCTGAATGATAAGATCTCTTTCAGGGAGAAATGGAAGCTGTGCTGCAGGCTCATCGAGGTGGTAAAGGAAACAGAACCGAGATTTATCCCGGCGGTGGCGGTCAAGCAGTTTTTGTATGTGGCTATAGGATATCTGGGCATCTATGTCTCATCCACCGTGTTGACGGGACTGCAGGAGAAGCGGGCGCCGGAGGAGCTGGTGGCAGAGACGCTGGCCATTCTTCTCCTGATCTTTGTGGGCGGTCTCATCTGCGGGGCGATGGACAGATATACCAATACAGTCACAGAGACCTGTTATGACAGATGGTACGCAAAGAGCGCGCTCAAGTCCATGGAACTGGACTATCCGGATCTGGACAGCCCCTATGTCAGGGAACTGAGCCAGCGGATCCACGATGATCAGAACTGGGGCGAGGGTATCTGGGGGGCTTACGCGAGGACGGAATATATTCTGTACCAGCTGTTCAACATCCTTTTTGCTGTGGGTATGCTGATCCCGGTCATACGGCAGCTTATGGGTGGAAACAGGGGGATTCTGCTCCTGTTCGGGGCCAGTCTGGTGATCCTGATCCTCGGCAGTATACTGGGGGAGAAGCATTACGATGAGAAATTTGTGGCCTGGACGCAGATAAAACCGGAAAAGCCGGAGGATAAAAACCTGATCTGGTCCTTTGCGGAGCACGAGGGTCTGGGGATGGAGAACTATAAGGACATCAAGATATTTGCCGGGGGTCTTTTGCTGCGGGAGTATCTGAATGAACACGGGATGGCTTTCATGAAGTGGGTGAATCATGGCATGTCCCACACGGATGCCAGGAGCGGTCTGTGTGCTGAGGTGTTTGGCCGGGGGGCCGAGGGCGTGTGCTACTTTTTTGTCACCCTGCTGGCGGTGGCGGGACAGGTGAGCGCCGGACTGCTGGTCCGGTATGTGGCCTGTTTTCAGCGGCTGGTGACAGGAAGCCAGGCTCTGGTCCGGGACTGCCTGCATTTTTTGCTGACGGCCCGGAGACTCGGCTCCACATTCGAGTATCTGGATATGGGGACATCCCTCTACCGCGGCAAACTGCCGGTGGAGAAGCGGAGCGATGACGAGTACGAGATTGAGTTCCGTCACGTGTCCTTTCGCTATCCGGGCAGCGAAGTCTATGCCCTGCGGGACTTCTCTCTGAAACTGCGGATCGGCGAGAGGATGGCAGTGGTGGGCAGGAACGGCTCCGGCAAGACGACGATGATCAAGCTTTTGTGCCGGCTTTACGATCCCACGGAGGGAGAAATCCTCCTGAACGGGATTGATATACGGAAATTTGATTACAAGGAATACATGCAGCTGTTTTCTGTGGTGTTTCAGGATTTCTCTCTCTTCGCTTTCACTCTGGGAGAGAATATCGCGCTGACAGACGATTACGACAGGGAGAAACTTCGGGAATCCATGGAGAAGGCGAATTTTTCAGAGAGGATGAAATCCCTGCCCAAAGGATTTGACACCTATCTCACACAGGAGTACGGAGACGACGGGATCCTGTTCTCCGGCGGGGAGAGGCAGAAGGTTGCCATCGCCAGAGCGCTGTACCGGGATTCCCCCTTCATCCTTCTGGACGAGCCCACGGCGGCGCTGGATCCCGTGGCGGAGTTTGAGGTGTACTCCGCATTCAATGAGATGGTGGGGAGCAAAACTGCCGTCTACATCTCCCACCGGCTGTCCAGCTGCCGGTTCTGCGATGATATCGTCGTGTTCGATGAGGGCCGGATCGTGCAGAGGGGAAGCCACGAACAGCTGATGCGGCAGACGGATGGACTGTATCATTCTCTCTGGATGGCACAGGCAGAATATTATCAAAAATAAGGAGCTGAGAGACCCGTTCCCCGCATTTTGCTGAAAAGCGTGTTTTTAGTGGCATTTTTCAGGAAAATATGATAGAATTAAAAAGAACAAAGGAGATACATACAAGATGGAAGTTGATATTTGAATTGACAAAATTACAGACTGCCTGATAGATACAAGAACCGGCGAGGAAGTGGAAACGGAATACCGGATGCGTGAAACGCCGATAAGACCGAAGGATTATAAAGAGTGGAAATTTAACTGGAGTATCACAGAGAAAAACGGGTATCATATATATGAGTTGTTTCTAAAGGGCGATGATATTGTTCAGGGCAGAATTTCCGTAAAGGTAGATGGCGGGGTTGCAGATGTGGATATTGTAGAAACTGCACCGCATAATTACAGCCACACAGGAAGATATGAAGGAGTTGGCGCACATTTATTTGCAATCGCCTGTCAGTTAAGCTTTGATGCGGGTTGTGACGGTTTTGTCGCATGGACCTGCGCGCCATCAGGCGCCTGATGGCGCTTACAATGAGAAGGGAGAACGCCTATGTTTCTATTTACGGAGGATTGTATCATAGGGGTAGAGCAGATCGATGTGGCACATCAATACCTGTTTACGCTGCTCAACGAGATAGAAAGGGTGGTCCATGACAAAGGGAGTGTGGAGCAAAAACAGACAGATCTGGGAGGATACGCTGATCTACCTGATCAAGCGGCTGTATCAGCACATTCTGGGAAGCGATACGCTGATCGGGAAAGTGCACAGAGTTCGGGATGAGGCCAAAAGAGAAGAAGATTTCTGCAGATTTACGGCAGAATTTCTGACAGGGATTCCGGATATTGATGAGGAACACCAGGTTTTGTTTGATATCATTGCACAGACATATCGGCTCATGGAGCGAAGATACAAGCATGAAATTTTTGATGAGATCATGGAACTTCTGGATCAACTGAACGATTATACCACCATTCACTTTGCCCATGAGGAGGCGTATATGGAGAAGGTGGGTTATCCCCATCTCGAGGAGCAGAAGGCCGCCCACAACAGTTTTCGGGAGCGTATAGAGATGCGGGCTCTGGGGGAGGATGCGATAGGTCAGTGGGCGTATCTGGAGGAATTGCTGAACTATCTCTTTGCCTGGCTGGGGAACCACATACTGCTTATGGACAAAAAAATTGGAGAGTTCTGCCAGGGAAAGAAATAATCTTAAACAAATCTTAAACAGTTTCTATATTGAATATTCATCTTTATTTCTCTACAATAGGATATGGATGGCGGCGGAGATGCCCCGCCATCCGGATTCATGGATCAATCAGCAAAAAGAAACGAGGAGTCAAATGTATCATATTTTAGTGTGCGACGATGAGAGAGATATCGTCTCTGCCCTGGAGATCTATCTCCAGGCGGACGGATACGAGGTGTTCAAGGCGTACAACGGCAGGGAGGCCCTGGAAATTGTGGAGCGGGAGGAGATCCATCTGGTGCTCTTAGACATTATGATGCCGGAGATGGACGGTATGGAAGCGATCCGGAGGATTCGGGAGATCAGCAATGTGCCGGTGATCTTTCTCACGGCGAAGAGCGAGGATATGGATAAAGTGCTGGGGCTGACGGTGGGGGCGGACGACTACATCACAAAGCCCTTCCAGCCCATCGAATTGCAGGCCAGGGTGAAATCCCAGCTGCGCCGGTATCTGAAACTGGGCGGCAGCAATGTGGCGGAGGGAAACCTTACCTGCGGGGGGATTTCCCTGGACGACAGAGTCAAAGAGGTGACGCTGGACGGCGAGCCGGTGGCGCTGACGAAGACGGAGTATGACATCCTGAAATTTCTGATGGAGCACCCCGGCGAGGCATTTTCCCCGGCAAAGATCTACCAGAAGGTGTGGAAGGACACCGGTTATGGGACGGAGAACACCGTGGCAGTGCATATCCGGCACCTAAGGGAAAAACTGGAATATGACCCGGCCAATCCCCGCTATCTGAAAGCGGTCTGGGGCCGGGGATACAAGTTTGACGCCATGACCTGAGAAATATAGTTTCCTCTGTGGGAGGAGAAAGGATTGTGAGATCGGGATGAAAGGATTTGCGTGTTCGTGGAGGACCAGGTATCCCCTGCTGTGTCTCACTGCGGTGCTGGGAACCATCGGCGGTGTGCTGCTGTTTTTCGCGCTGGCGGGCGGTGCTGCAGGGGTGTATTCCGGGAGTTCTCTTGATGAATTGGTTCAGGAAAAGCAGGAGTGTCTTCTGAAGACATATTCTTCACAGATTTTTGAGAATGCGATCGTCAATGACCAAAAAGAGGATCTGGACATGTGGGAGGACAGCAATATGGAATATGCCGTCCTGGAGACGTCATATGACATCAACAATATCAATGATGTGCTGGACGGAACGTATAAGGGGGACATGGAGTGGAAGTATTTGTATAAAAGTCCGACGATTTCGGAGGATAAGATCCGCAGGGAGGATTTTACATGCGTTGACAAATACGCGGCAATGTATGACGGGGAGGAATACAGTTACTACTATACGGAGACATGGGAGGATCCGGGACTGTTCAGCTGTCTGTTTAACAAGGGGTCAACGATAGAGACGTGGTACGAGGAGGAGGATGAGGAATTCGGGGTGGACAGGGTCACGATCTGGATCGTATCCCGGGTGAAAGATTCCCTGGATGAGTCGGCGAAGGGACTGTTTGCCCCGGTAAAGAACTGGATGGGATTTTTATACCGCAACCGGTATATCGGTCCCGGTATGGGTATATTTCTTGTGATTGCGGCAGCGGTAATCTTTGGAATCTGTGTCAGGGGGCGCTATCTGGAGAGCCGGGCAGGGGCGGAAAAGAGTCCGGATCCCTCCTGTATTTTGCTGTGGCATCGTCTGCCGATGGTGTTTGTCCTGGCCGTTTTTGGCATAGCGATCGCTCTGACTGTATGGGCGGGAGGCGAAATGCTGCTCCTGCTCTGGAACGGACCTCTGTCCATGGGATATCTGGGGCTGGCGGGAGCCGTCGTCATGGGCTTTCTGCTGCTCTGGCTTCTGATGGCAGTCTGCCTGGAGGTGTCCTGCCGGGCCGGCCTGGGGAATCTGGGTCATACCATTCTCTGCTGTCGGCTGTGGCACTGGTTCGGGCGGCTTTTTCGCTCCGCCAGGGAAAATATTCCCTGCTTTGTCAAAGCCCTGGCGATCCTGGCCTGGATCAGCCTGCTGGAGCTCATTGTCTTTGCCATCGGAGATATTGAGGGGGCGCTGTTTGCCTGGTTTCTCTTTAAGCTGGTGGAGATCCCCCTTATGATCAAACTGTTCCTGGATCTGGCGCAGCTGCAGAGAAAGAGCCGGGAGATGGCGCAGGGAGATATGGACAGCCAGATCGACACATCCAGAATGTACTGGGAGGTGAAAAAGCACGGAGATAACCTGAACCGGATCAACGACGGTATGCAGATCGCCATGGGGGAGCGGATGAAGAGCGAACACCTCCGGACGGAACTGATCACCAATGTGTCCCATGATATCAAAACTCCGCTGACTTCCATCATCAACTATGTGGATCTCCTGAAGAAAGAGGATATCGCCGGGGAGAGGGCGAAGGAATATCTGGAAGTGCTGGACCGCCAGTCCGCCAGGCTGGGGAAACTGATCCAGGATCTGATGGAGGCGTCCAAAGCGTCCACAGGCAATGTGACGGTGATACCGGAACTCTGCGATGTGAATATTCTGCTGGCCCAGGTGGCGGGGGAGTTTGAGGAGCGGCTGGGAGAAAAGGAGATACCGCTGGTCATCGAAAAGCCGGAACAGCCCTTTTATATCATGGCAGACAACCGGCATCTGTTTCGGATTTTTGATAACCTGATGAGTAATATATGTAAATATGGACAGCCCGGCACCAGAGCCTATATCAATCTGGAGGGGAGGGAGCACAGGGTACAGATCATCTTCCGCAATGTCTCCCGGGCGCCTTTGAACATCTCCAATGAGGAGCTGATGGAGAGGTTTGTCCGGGGCGACGGTTCGCGCCACACGGAGGGCAGCGGTCTCGGCCTGGCCATCGCCAGGGATCTGACCAAGCTCATGGGCGGCAGTATGGAGGTTGTGGTGGACGGCGACCTGTTCAAATGTATCCTGTGTTTTCCGGAGATTGTGCCGCCCCGGGAGGAAGATGGAGCAGAGACTTAAACGTTTTACTTGATTCCGGACAGGGTTTCCCATATAATGAGACCAGGGGCAAAAGGTCAAATGCCATTTGTCCCTGGTCTTATAAATTATCCTGTGCGGAGGAAAAAACGATGAATTTATTCAAACATGAACTTCGGATCCGTGACCGGCAGACTATGGTAGACATTACGCCACAGATCCGGGAGGACATCAAAAAGAGCGGTATCGAGGATGGGATCGTGGTGGTATACTGTCCGCATACCACTGCGGGCATTACCATCAACGAAAATGCGGATCCGGATGTGGTGAGGGATCTGATCTACGGTTTTGAGAAGGTATATCCCACCCAGGACAGCCAGTACCGGCATTTTGAGGGAAACTCCCACGCCCATATGAAATCCAGCACTATGGGGGCCTCCATGACGCTGATCCTCTCGGGGGGACAGCCCATCCTGGGACGCTGGCAGGATGTGTATTTCTGTGAGTTCGACGGGCCCAGGCAGCGCAGTTTCTTTGTGAAAGTGGTCGAGGGATAGGCGGTATGTTGTACGATAAGGATATACGGGAACCACTCTTTGACTTCTGCGAGGAGCAGTTTGGCAGAGTGCGTATCCTGGAAGAACAGCAGATCGGCTCCTCCCGGGCCGACGTGGTGATGGTGACGGAGGACGCCCTGGTGGGGATTGAGATCAAGAGCGACGCGGACACCTATGTCCGTCTGGCCCGCCAGGTGAAAGATTACAATAACTACTTTGACTACAACATCGTGGCCGTGGGGACCAGCCATGCCATGCACATCATGGAACACGTGCCCGACTGGTGGGGGATCATCACCATAGAGGAAGTGGACGGCAAGGTGGATTTCTATATCTATCGCGCCATGAGCCCCAACCCCGCCGTGGACCGGCTGCAGCAGCTGTCCGTGATGTGGCGGCCGGAGCTGGCCAGGATACAGGCGGAGAATCAGATGTGTGCATACAAGCAAAAAAGCAAAAGGTTTGTCATGGAAAAGATCCTGGATCTGGTGCCGGAGGAAGTGCTGAAACCCCAGATGTGCCGGGAGCTTTTTGAGCGGGATTACACGACGATACATGAGCAGATCAACCGGTTCCGAACGGAGAACGGAATGAAACCCAGAAGGCGGAGACCCGCGAAAAAGAGGAGAAGGAGGAAGTTGTAAATTGAAAGAGAAGAGGAGAGGAAGCCGGAATTCGTTTTCCGGCTCGATTGGCTTTGTGCTGGCGGCAGCGGGAAGCGCCGTGGGGCTGGGAAACATATGGCGTTTTCCCTACCTGGCGGCCAAAGACGGGGGTGGGCTGTTTCTCGTCATATATATCATTCTGGCACTCACGTTTGGATTTACGCTCCTGACCACAGAGATCGCCATAGGCAGAAAGACGAAGCAGAGCCCTCTGACAGCCTATGCCGCGCTCACGCCGAAGGCGAGGCCCATGGGCGTCCTTGCCTGTCTGGTGCCGGTGATCATCATGCCCTACTACTGTGTGATCGGCGGCTGGGTGGTGAAATATCTGCTGGCGTTTATTGCGGACGCACCGGAGACCATCGCAGGGGACGATTACTTTACCAATCATATCACGTCCGGTACATCGCCCGTTTTGCTGATGATCGTCTTTCTCGCCATGGTGGCGTTTGTGGTGTTCCGGGGGGTGAACAAGGGGATTGAGTCCATATCCAGGATACTGATGCCGGCGCTCCTCGTACTGATCGTGGGGGTGGCTGTCTTTTCACTGACGATCCGGCATACGGGAGCGGACGGGGTCGCGCGCACGGGGCTGCAGGGATTGATGATCTACATCATACCGGATCTCTCGGGGATCACACTGTCATCCTTTGTGGAGGTGCTCATCGACGCCATGGGGCAGCTGTTTTTCAGCCTGAGTGTGGCGATGGGGATCATGATCGCCTACGGATCCTATGTGAAGGATGACATCAACCTGATGAAATCCATCAACCAGATTGAGATTTTTGATACCGTGGTGGCATTTCTGGCCGGCGTGATGATCATCCCGGCGGTCTTTACGTTCATGGGGCCGGAGGGGATGAGGGCCCAGGGACCGGGGCTGATGTTCGTGTCTCTGCCGAAGGTTTTTGCCGCCATGGGCGGCATCGGGCGTTTTGTGGGCATCCTGTTCTTCGCCATGGTACTCTTTGCCGCACTGACCAGCGCCGTGTCGGTGATGGAGGCGGTGGTCAGCAGCTTTATGGATGAATTTCATATCAGTCGGAGAAAGGCGGCGATGTGGGAGACAGGGATCGCCCTGCTGGCCGGGATCGCCGTGTGCTTCGGATACAACCGGTGGTATTTTGATATCGTCCTGCCCAACGGGGCCCACGCGCAGCTCCTCGACATCATGGACTATATAAGCAACAACTGTCTGATGCCCCTGGTAGCCATCGGAACCTGTGTGCTGGTGGGGTGGTTCGTGAAGCCGAAACTGGTGATCGACGAGGTGGAAAAGACGGGGTGCCGGTTTGGGAGGAGACGGCTGTATCTTGTGATGGTCCGCTATATCGCGCCGGTGCTTCTGCTGGTGCTTCTGCTGAAATCGCTGGGGGTATTCGGCAGGTAGAGTGAAAACCGTATTATCGGAATAAGGAGATATCATGGCTATGAAGACAGAAGATTACAACAAAGCATACAAAATGGGGAAGAGGGATTATCTGGCGCGGATACACCGCAAGGAGAAACCCACCCTGCAGGTTTTAGATGATATTATGCCTCGTGAAGATTCCTATTCGGAGGTGCCGCTGGGGATGGTCCAGATTCCCGTGGCACAGATCGTGGGGACGAAGACAGTTGGACGGAGCAATTCCTTCGCAGGGAACTTCATGCCCATACTGGAGATCGACACAGAATTTGCGAATAAGTGGATGAGACTGAGCCAGAGCCATCTGGAGGAGGGGATCCACACGCCGGTCAAGGCATATGAATATATGTACCAATTTTATATCGAAGAGGGAAACAAGCGCGTCAGTGTTATGAAATATTTTGGCGCGGTTTCCATTCCGGGGGAAGTGACCCGCATTGTACCCAGGCGGACAAACGATAAGGAGAACAGGATATACTATGAATTTATGGATTTCTACAAAAATGCACCGATCAACTATATCCGGTTTTCCCATGAGGGAAGTTTTGCAAAATTACAAAAAGCAGTGGGGAAAGAACCGGATGAGGTGTGGACGGATGAGGACTTGCTGCAGTTCAAGTCCGTCTACTTGCGTTTCGCGGCGGAATATGAGGCGAAGGGTGGAAACAAACTGAAGATCACGCCGGGAGATGCGTTTTTGTCATTTATCAGACTGTACGGATATCAAACGGTCGATGAAAGTACGGTGGATGAAATCAAGGGCCTGGTTGCCAAAAGCTGGGAAGAATTTGAAATTCTCCAGGAAAATCATAAGGTCAATCTGATGATGAAACCGAACCAGGAAAAGAAACCGCTGCTAAAATGCCTGCTTCCCTCCGGCCAGCCGAAACTGAAAGCCGCATTTATTTATGAAAACACAGTGGGCACCTCGGAATGGACATACGCGCATGAACTCGGGCGGTTTCATCTGGAACAGACATTCCCGAATGAGGTGAGCACGATTTTTTATGAAAACGGGACAAAGGAAAATGCGGAGTCGCTGATTGAAAAAGCGATCGCATCCGACTGCAATCTGATCTTTACCACAGCGCCTGAGTTTGCGAAGGCGAGTGTGAAAGCGGCCATCGCAAACCCGCAGATACGGATTCTGAACTGTTCCCTGAATACGTCCCACCGTTATATCCGTACATATTACCCGAGAATGCACGAGGCAAAGTTTTTGATGGGGGCTATTGCGGGGGCTATGGCAGAGGATGGCAGGCTGGCCTATGTGGCAGATTCCTTTGACTATGATATGATCGCCAATATCAACGCCTTTGCGCTGGGGGCAAAGATGATCAACCCGCGGGCGTCGGTCAATCTGGAATGGGCGTTTATGAATGAGGGCAATATGGAGGAAAGGCTAAGAGAGCTGGGAGTTTCCTGTATCTCCGGCAGAGATATGATCGCTCCCTATGAGCAATCCCGTTATTTTGGAATTTATCATACAAAATGGGATGGCCATCCGAGAAATCTTGCCATGCCTCTGTGGCACTGGGGGAAATTTTATGAGAAACTGATACAGGCGATCATGGATGGCACCTGGAAATATGATGACAGCCGGTCGGCGACAAAGGCGATCAATTACTGGTGGGGAGTGGAGGAAGAGGTGGTGGATGTGATCTATTCCCAAATTCTTCCGGCGGGGACAAAGCGTCTGGCGGAACTGCTGAAAACCGATATCTGTTCCGGCATACTGAACCCGTTCTCCGGCGTGTTGTTCTCCCAGACGGGAGTTGTGGAAAAGGATCCGGAGCAGAGCCTGACGCCGGAGCAGATCATCAATATGGACTGGCTGGCGGAAAATGTCATCGGGACGATACCCGGAAAGGAAGAAACTGGTTTATGAGGATACTGGCTATCGCAGATGTGGAATCTGAATATTTGTGGGATTACTTTGAAAGGGACAAGCTGAAGGAGATCGACCTCATTATTTCCTGTGGCGATCTGGATCCGCAATACCTTTCCTTTCTGGTGACTGTCTCCACAGTCCCTGTCCTGTATGTGCATGGCAACCACGACGGGAGATACCGGGAGACTCCCCCGGAGGGCTGTATCTGCATTGAAGATCAGATTTATGAGTATCAGGGGATCCGGATTCTGGGGCTGGGTGGTTCGATGCGATACAATCAGGGAACCTATCAGTACACGGAAAGTCAAATGGAGCGGAGGATTGCCAGATTGAAATGGAAATTATTCTCAAAGCGGGGATTTGATATTCTGGTGACTCATGCCCCGGCGTATCAGATCAATGACGGGGAGGATCTGCCCCACCAGGGCTTTCGGGCGTTTCGCAGGCTGGTGGAGAAATATCAGCCGAAGTATTTCCTTCACGGGCATATGCATCTCTCTTATGGACGACAGGTCAAACGCCATGACAGGTACAGGGAAACACATGTCATCAATGCCTATGAACGGTGTGTTTTTGATTATGAAGATGAAATGGAAGGAAAGATGAAATGATGGTCAGGGTTTTGTGTGAGTTTTCTCAACAGCATTTTGGTTTCGCCATGTTCTTGGCGACATCTGGTAAGTGTTCTTAAACGCACGGGAAAAATGCAGTTGGTTTTCATATCCGACTGCTTTTCCAATGTCACTGATTGACAGGTCAGTCAGTTTTAATAATTCAGTCGCCTTTATCATCCGATAGCTGATGATAAATTCTTGTGGTGTTTTTCCCAGCCGCTCTTTAAAAATTTTTCCGGAATAACTTCGATTGATTCCGCATATATTGGCAATTCCCTCTACAGAAATATCATTCTGAAAATTCTGTTCGATATAGGCAATAGCTTCTTTGATATAGAAATCCTGCATTTTGTTTCCGGACAGCGAGATTGTGGTGGTGGCAGAGTGCATGAGAGCATCCAGAAAAAGATAGAGATGCCCGATCAGGTGGAATGGTGAGGTGTCTTTGTGCTCTACAATATAGATCATTTCCTGTACCATAAATTCACAGATATCCTTAAATCTCGCATGGTAAACGGGCTTGTCAGGTGAAAAACCGGATATCTCCAATGCCTCTTTGACATGGAGACCGTCAAATTCCAGCCATATGTATTCCCAGGGGTAATGTTTATCTGCGATATAGGTAGTTATCTGATCCGGAAAAATGAGAAATCCCTGGCCGCTTTTGATCTGGTAGGTTTTGGTATTGCCTTGTCTGTCATCGGCCAGAAGTTTTCCTGTGCCTGCCAGACAGTAGTGGAAAAGGTAATGATTGCGGGCAGCAGGGCCAAAGGAGTGGGAGGGAGAGCAGTGTTCTCTCCCGAATTGGTATAGTCCCAAATCTATAAATGTGTGATTGGGAAAGATAGAAAACATAAAGTCTGTCATAAGGCACTCTCATTTCTTAATAATACAGCATCAGAAATTCAGGTTCCTATATAATATAACCTTAAATATACCAAAATGCCACATGATTTTTCATATTCACTCCAAAAGTGGCAAAATGATATAAAAGTGAAAAAATAAGGGCATTTTGAAACGCATTTAGGCATGATACAATGAGGAAAACGCGGAATGAAACACAGCAGAGCAAATCAGGTAAAGGGAAGGAGAAAATTTATGAGGTGGAAAACTAAGAAGAGGAGGACGGAAAAACGGTGGTATCCATGCTCCAATACAAACCGGAGGCAACGGATTACTTTGCGGAGCTGCAGGAGGAATTTAACAAGACACATGACGATATTTACCTGAAAATTGATTCTCCGAATGATGCAATGACTATTTTGAAAACGCGGCTTATCCGGGAGGATTACCCGGATCTCCTGGGGATTGGGGGCGATGTGAATTATTCCTACTTTGTGGATTCTAAGATTCTGGAAGATGTTTCGGATTATGCGGGTCTGAAAAAAATAAAACCCGTCTACACTGATATGCTGGAAAAACTGGAGTTTGTTCCGACAGATGGGACATTTGGGGTTCCTTATGCGGCAAATGCGGCAGGCGTTTTGTATAATAAAGATATGTTTCGGAAACATGGCTGGGAAATTCCCGAGACATGGGATGAGTTTATGTCGCTGTGCGATACTGTCCAGGCTGCGGGGATACAGCCGCTTGTTTTTGGCTTTAAGGATACATGGACCTGCCTTGCACCATGGAATGCACTGGCAGTAGACCTGGCACCTGCCGATGTATGTCAGAGAGTTAATAAAGGGGAGACAAAGTTTGAAAAAGAGTATCAGGGAACGGCAGAGAAAAATGTCTTGAATTCCGGTATTGATCTGCAGTCTGTTTTTTATCGTGATCGTCGTAATTTCATTTTTACAGATGCGCTTTTTGAATAAGAAGGAGGAGCAATTATGATGAAAAAAAAGGACAATGATATCAGGACGGATAAAAAAGGCAGGACAATCAACAAAGGGAAAATAGCGAACCGTACGATAAATATACTGTTGATCCTAGGCTGTGTGACTGTGTTTTTCCCGTTGTATATGGCAGTGATCATTGCATTTAAGAGTCCCTCGGAAATGACGAATGACGTGGCGGGCGCCCTGTCCCTTCCAAGCAGTTTCAGTTTTGATAATTTTGCGGAGGCAATGAGGATAACAGATTTCTGGCATTCACTTGGGAACAGTATTCTGCTTACCGGAGTGACAGTTATTATCTGCATTTTTCTTCATTCACTGGCAGGATATGTGATCGGAAGAAAGATGTCGAAACATAAGCTCTTCAAGGGGGCATACTTTTATATCGTGAGTGGTATGTTTGTTCTCTTTGCCGTACTGATGATGCCCTTGGTAAAACAGACAGCACAGTTTGGAATTGCAAACCGTGTTGACTGCCATGGGGACATGGAATGATGTTATGACACCACTTGTGATCATGTCGGGAACCGACATCAATACATTGCCGCTGGCACAGCTTAATTTTCAGTCACAGTTCGGGACGAATTACAACCTTGCGTTTGCGTCCTATCTGCTGGCGTTACTGCCAATGCTTATTTTCTATCTGATCTGTCAGAAACAGATTATTAACGGTGTGGTAAACGGAGCAGTAAAGTAGGAGGGGTGTTATGGCATTTGTAATAGATGAAACAGAAAAGGTATTTACCATTCATACAAAGAATTCCACATACCAAATGAAAGCAGATCCGTATGGCTTTCTGTTGCATCTATATTACGGAAGACATATGGAGGGCAGTGCGGAATATCTCCTGACATATTATGACAGGGGATTCTCGGGCAATCCCTATGACCTGGGGATGGATCGGACGTATTCGATGGATGTGCTGCCTCAGGAGTTTCCGTGCAGGGGGAGCGGGGATTACAGAATTCCTGCTATAGATATCCTCAATGCAGATGGCACTTATGGCTGTGATCTGCGATATCAGGGCTATCGGACAGATAGAGGGAAATATGCCCTGCCGGGACTTCCGGCTGTATATGCCGATAGAAATGAGTCGGAAACGCTGGTCATAACAATGCGTGATGAAATTTCCGGTATTCAGGCAGAACTTTTTTACGGGGTTTTGCCTGAACTGGATATCATTACAAGAAGTGCAAGGATCAGCAACATAGGAAAGGACAGAATCTGCCTGGAGAGACTTCAGAGCGCCTGCCTTGACTTTGTGGGCGGAGAATTTGATCTGTTTACATTTTATGGAAGGCATATGATGGAGAGGAATGTGCAGAGGGAGGAAGTACTTCACGGGGTCCGCTGGATCGGCAGCAGACGGGGGACGAGCAGCCACCAGTATAATCCAATGTTGATCCTGGCGGACAGGGACACAACGGAGGACAGTGGAAAATGTTATGGGATGTCCTTTGTGTACAGTGGCAATTTTTCGGGTGAGGTGGAGTTAGACCAGTTTAATCTGACCAGAATGCAGTTGGGCATTGGTGATGACCAGTTTTCCTATCCATTGGAACCCGGCCAGTCCTTTTATGCTCCGGAGGTGGTCATGGATGACGGGTGGTTCGGAAATAGAAATGACGATAACAGTGGACTGGGTGACTGGCAGGTCAACGAGGAAAAATTGGGCTGTTCATTGGGACAACTGATTCGTGACGTCAATGCCATGGGTGTGAAGTTTGGTCTTTGGATAGAACCGGAGATGGTAAGTGAGGACAGCAATCTGTTTCGGGAGCATCCGGACTGGGTTTTTTCTCTACCCGGGAAAAAACCGATTCGTGCCAGAAATCAACTTGTGTTGGACTTTTCCAGAGAGGAAGTGGTGGAGGCGGTTTATCGGCAGATCTCCGGTGTGCTCAATCAGGGTAATATTGAGTATCTCAAATGGGATATGAACCGAAGTATTTTGGATGTATATACTTGTTCAGGAAGAAATCAGGGAACAGTGCTGCACGATTACATGCTTGGGGTGTACAGCTTTCTGGAGAGACTGTGTGAAGAGTATCCGGATCTTTTGATAGAAGGATGCAGCGGAGGCGGCGGAAGGTTTGATATGGGAATGATGTATTATACGCCGCAGATATGGTGCAGTGACAATACAGATGCTATAGATCGGTTGAAAATTCAATATGGGACATCCTTCGGCTACCCGCTGGCGGTAGTGGGTTCTCATGTGTCAGATGTTCCTAATCACCAGACGGGGCGGAGTATTTCGATGAAGACCAGAGGGGTTGTGGCGATGGCCGGCGTTTTTGGGCTTGAACTGGATTTTGCGGAATTGTCTGTGGAGGACAGAGAAGTGATCAGGCAGCAGATAAAGGACTATCACAGGTATGCCCCTTTAGTGTATTACGGAGATTATTTCCGGCTGAGTAATCCCTTTACAAATGAGATGGCGGCATGGGAGGTCGTGTCGGAGGATAAGTCAGAGGTGCTTCTCAGTGTGGTCATGCAGGACCGGCACGGAAATATGACAGTACCCTATATACGCTTAAAGGGGTTGGAGAGCGGGAGAATGTATAGGGAACAGAAATCAGGAAAAGTATATCCGGCAGATGTCCTGATGGAGGTGGGAATGCCTGTTTCGGGCCAGCGGCATCCCTATCAGGCAGAACAGATACACTTTGTCAGAACAGAGAGGTGAGAAAATGAGTGATCTGAATATTTACAAAAATATTCCGAGGGGTGATATGCCGGGGGATAAGATTGAGATTGGACAGGATCATGTGGATAAGGCGGAATTGATCTATCCAATTTTGAAAGAGAAAATCAAAAGTCTTTTACAGGAAAAAAAGAAGGTGGTGGCAGCTGTCTGCGGCGGCTCCGGGGTGGGAAAATCAGAAATCGCATCCCTTCTTGCTTTCATGCTTGGGAATGACGGAATTCCCGCCTATGTAATGAGCGGTGATAATTACCCGCATCGTATTCCGAAAGAAAATGACGCAAAAAGACATGCTGTCTTTGAAAAAGGCGGGAGAGGGGCGCTGGAAGATTATCTTGGCTCCGAACAGGAAATTGATTTTGGAATGGTCGGAAATATTGTAAAAGAATTTAAGGAGGGCAGTCATTCTGTCAGATTGAAAAGGATGGGAAGAGCAGAAGGAGAATTGTGGTTTGACGAGGTGGATATGCGGGAGATACAGGTGCTTATTATCGAGTGGACGCATAGCAACAGTGACCGATTTGAGGGAGTAGATATTCCGATCCTGTTAAACAGTACCCCACAGGAAACATTGGCACACCGTAGGAGCAGAAGCCGCGACGGTGCAGTGGACAGCCCGTTTACTACCATGGTTTTGGAAATCGAACAGGAGATGTTAAAAAAACAGGCACATAAAGCGCAGATTATTGTGAGCAGGCAGGGCGAATTGTTAAGTTATAAGGATTATTGCAGACAGATGGGCATGAGGGAGGGATAGACAGATGGATGCAACGAACTATGGCCCGATGCTGAATGCTTACCCGGACAGCATGGGCGGTACATTAAAGGATATTATTGAGATTTTGAAAAAACCGCAGATGAGAGATGTCTTTTCTTCTTTGTACATTTTGCCGAGTATCTATCATTCGGATCTGGACAGAGGTTTTTGTGTGGTGGATTATGGGTTGAATGAAGAACTTGCCACAAAACAGGATATAGAGGACTTGCAGGACATGGGGTTCGATCTAAAACTTGATTTTGTGTTGAACCATGCGTCTGCTATGTCGCCGCAGTTTCAGGATTTATTGGAGAATGGTGATGAGTCTGTATACAAAGACTTTTTCCTGCCGGGATTACTTATTGATGCACTGGAGCATGGGGATGGACATTATCTGAAAGCATGGGCGGAAGAGCTGGCCGAACAGGAGATCCGGGTAGTCAATATGCTTGGATGTCATGACGGGATACCGCTGTTGGATTTAAAAGGACTTCTTCCGGATGAAAGAATTAAAAAACTGATTGATATTGTTGTAAAACGGGGAGGATATGTAAAGGATCTTCATGGCGCAAAGAATATCTATTATCAGGTCAACGCAACCTTTTTCAGTGCGCTGGGTGAGGATGAACGCAAACTGATCCTGGCAAGGGCAATCCAGATGTTTATGCCAGGGAAACCGCAGGTTTGGTATTTGGATCTGCTGGCTGGCCGCAATGATTATGAAGCGGTACATATGGCAGGAGAAGGCGGTCATAAGGAAATCAACAGGACGAATCTAAAACGGGAAGAAGTTGAAACTGCCCTGTCAAGGGATGTTGTGCAAAAGCAGCTGGAAATAATACGGTTTCGCAACAGGTCAAAAGCATTTGGGCCGAATGCAGACATATATTTTACAGTGAAGGGGAGCAAGATTGGAATTGTGTGGATAAATGGTGATAAGAGAGCGGAGCTTTCGGCAGATCTGACAGATTACACTTTTTCTTATGGAGGGGAATAGTATAACACGGATGTCTGATATGACCAGGGACATCTGACTGCGCATGTCACAGGTAATACACAGGCGGAGTCCATGTACTGGCGATAAAGAAAATCAGAACGCATAATAGAACCAGGATCATCCCGCCAAGACATGTCAATTTAAATAGTCGGGAAAACCGGAGTTCTTTGCTGCTTCGGGCATCAGGTGTTTTACCGGGATGGAACGGAGAAGCAATTTGACCAGGAAGAGAAATAATATGGCAGGGGGAACCGAAACGGTAAACATTTCGGCTCCCCCGCATTGTTTATTTTTCTGTGATCTCGCTGTGTAGCTTTTGCAGGGACTTGACGTCCCCGTTTCCGTGTTTCTTTACATACTGGATACCCTTGGCGGCGGCCAGGGCGGCGGCGGCCGTGGTGATATAGGGTACTTTGGCCTTGACGGCTGCTTTTCGCAGGTAGCTGTCATCGTGGACGCTCTCTTTTCCCGCCGGCGAGTTGATGATCAGGTCGATGTTTCCGTTGGTGATCTCGTCCAGAAGATTGGGTCTGCCCTCATACAATTTCTTTACTTTGTCTGCCTGGACGCCGGACCGGTTCAGCAGATCGCAGGTGCTTCCCGTGGCGGTGATGTGGAATCCGCATTCCGCAAAGATCCGTGCGACTTCTACGATCTCCGGCTTGTCTTTCCGGTTTACCGAGATGAGTACGGTCCCTTCCAGGGGCAGTGTGGACTGGGAGGCCTCCTGGGTTTTGTAGAACGCTTCCCCGTAGTAGGGAGACAGTCCCAGGACTTCGCCGGTGGAGCGCATTTCCGGCCCCAGAAGAGGATCTACCTCCGGGAACATATTGAAGGGGAATACTGCCTCCTTCACCCCGTAGTATGGGATGTTCTGCTCTCTCAGCTCCGGTACCGGGGAGGTGCGGCCGGTGATCTCGGAGGTGATGATGTCGGTGGCCAGGGGTACCATGCGGATATTGCAGACCTTGGATACCAGAGGCACGGTCCGGGAGGCTCTGGGATTGGCTTCCAGCACATACACTCTGTTGTTCTCAATGGCGTATTGCATGTTCATCAGACCCCGGACGTGCATTTCCTCTGCGATCTTTCTCGTATATTCCTTGATGGTTTCTACATTTTCCCGGGAGATGTGTACCGAGGGGATGATGCAGGCGCTGTCGCCGGAGTGGACACCTGCCAGCTCGATATGCTCCATGACCGCCGGAACGAAAGCGTGGGTGCCGTCACTGATGGCGTCGGCCTCGCACTCCAGAGCGTGGTTCAGGAACCGGTCGATGAGGATGGGGCGGTCCGGCGTGACCCCCACGGCAGCCTCCATGTAGCCGGCCATGCTGTCTTTGTCATATACCACTTCCATACCGCGGCCGCCCAGCACGTAGGAGGGGCGGACCATCACGGGATACCCGATCTCCTCTGCGATGGAGAGGGCTTCCTCTGTAGTGGCTGCCATGCCGGATTCCGGCATGGGGATGTCCAGCTTGTCCATCATGGCGCGGAACTGGTCGCGATCCTCTGCCAGATCAATGACAGAGGGGGAAGTCCCCAGTATCTTTACGCCGTTTTTCTCCAGGTCCGCCGCCAGGTTCAGCGGCGTCTGTCCCCCGAACTGGGCGATGACGCCCACCGGTTTTTCCTTTTTGTAGATGCTGAGCACATCCTCCAGTGTCAGCGGTTCAAAGTACAGTTTGTCCGAAGTGTCATAGTCTGTGGATACAGTCTCCGGATTGCAGTTTACGATGATCGTCTCAAATCCCAGCTTTTTCAGCGCCAGGGATGCGTGGACGCAGCAGTAGTCGAATTCGATACCCTGTCCGATCCGGTTGGGCCCGCCGCCGAGGATCATGACTTTTGGCTTCTCCGTGCGGACCGGATTTTTGTCTTCGGCGTTGTAGGTGGAGTAGTAGTAGGCGCTGTCCTCTGTGCCGCTGACATGGACGCCCTCCCACGCTTCCTCCACACCCAGGGAAATCCTGCGGTTCCGGATATCTTCCTCCGGGATATCCAGGATCTGGCTCAGATATTTGTCGGAAAAGCCGTCTTTCTTGGCGGCGATGAACAGGTCGTCCGGCGGAAACTGTCCTCTGTACTGTGCCAGGGCTGTCTCGGATTCCACCAGCTCCTTCATCTGCTCGATGAAATAGATCTTGACTTTTGTGATGTCGTGGAGTTCCTCCGGGGAAGCCCCCTTGCGCAGTGCCTCATACATGATGAAATGCCGGTCGCTGGAGGGGGTGATCAGAAGCTGTAAGAGCTCTTCTTTGGATTTTTTGTTGTAATCCCTTGCATAGCCCAGGCCGTAGCGGCCGGTCTCCAGGCTGCGGATGGCCTTCTGGAAGGCCTCTTTATACGTTTTCCCGATGCTCATCACCTCTCCCACAGCCCGCATCTGGGTGCCCAGCTTGTCCTCCACGCCCTTGAATTTCTCAAAGGCCCAGCGGGCAAACTTGATGACCACATAGTCCCCGTCGGGTACATATTTGTCCAGTGTCCCGTATTTGCCGCAGGGGATATCCCGCAGTGTCAGCCCGGTGGCCAGCATGGCGGATACCAGGGCGATGGGGAAGCCGGTGGCCTTGGAAGCCAGAGCGGAGGAGCGGGAGGTCCGGGGATTGATCTCGATGACTACGATCCGGTCGGATACCGGGTCGTGGGCGAACTGTACGTTGGTTCCGCCGATGACCTGTACGGACTCCACGATTTTGTATGCCTGCTCCTGGAGGCGTTTCTGAACCTCCTGGGAGATGGTCAGCATGGGGGCGGAGCAGAAGGAATCGCCGGTGTGGACGCCCATGGGGTCGATGTTCTCGATGAAACAGACGGTGATCATGCTGCCCTCCGAGTCACGGACCACCTCCAGCTCCAGCTCTTCCCAGCCAAGCACAGACTCTTCCACCAGAACCTGTCCCACCAGGCTGGCCTGGAGGCCTCTGGCACATACGGTCTTTAACTCATCCTTGTTGTACACCAGACCGCCGCCGGCGCCGCCCATCGTGTAGGCCGGGCGCAGGACTACGGGGTATCCCAGCTCTGAGGCGATAGAGAGGGCCTCCTCCACACTGTAGGCGACCTCGCTCCGCGCCATCTCCACCCCCAGCGCATTCATGGATTTCTTGAACTCGATGCGGTCTTCGCCCCGCTCGATGGCGTCCACCTGGACGCCGATGACCTGTACGTTATATTTTTCCAAAATACCCTGGCTCGACAGCTCGGCACAGAGATTCAGGCCGGACTGGCCGCCCAGGTTCGGCAGCAGAGCATCCGGCTTTTCCTTGGCGATGATCTGCTCCAGCCGTTTTACGTTCAACGGTTCGATATAAGTCACATCGGCGATCTCCGGGTCGGTCATGATGGTGGCGGGGTTGGAGTTGACCAGCACGATCTCATAGCCCAGCTTTTTCAGAGCCTTGCAGGCCTGTGTGCCGGAGTAGTCAAACTCACATGCCTGTCCGATGATGATGGGGCCGGAACCGATGATAAGTACTTTGTGAATGTCTGTTCTTTTTGGCATAAAGAATACCCTCCTTGTTCTCGTTTCTCTCTTGCTTTTACTCTCTTTTTTCTATTATAAAGGAAATGAGAAAATCCACAAGTGGTTTTTATAACTTTTTGAATGATTGCATTTTGGATGATAATATTGTAAAATGGCTATATTACCAAAAAGGAGGGTTTGTTACTTATGAATGAGAAGGAAGCGTTTAAGCCCTTTATCCCGGCGGATAAAGTGGTGCCTGAGTTTACGCCGACATCCATCATCCTGGGTGTGATCCTGGCTGTGATCTTTGGCGGAGCAAATGCGTATCTGGGGCTGCGTGTGGGAATGACAGTCTCTGCCTCCATACCGGCGGCGGTGGTGTCCATGGGCGTGATCCGCATGGTACTGCGCAGGGACTCCATCCTGGAGAACAATCTGGTACAGACCATCGGCTCTGCCGGTGAGTCCGTGGCGGCGGGGGCGATCTTTACCATGCCCGTGTTGTTTATGTGGGCGCAGGAGACCGGGGGTGAGACGCCGTCTCTGGTGGAGATCGCGCTGATCACACTGTGCGGCGGTATTCTGGGCGTGCTTTTTATGGTGCCCCTGCGGCAGGCGCTGATCGTGAAGGAACACGGGACGCTGCCGTACCCGGAGGGTACGGCCTGCGCGGAAGTGCTTCTGGCCGGTGAGAAGGGCGGAGCCAAGGCGGGGACGGTGTTTGCCGGCCTGGGTATCGCCGCGCTGTATAAATTTATTGCAGACGGCCTGAAACTGTTTCCCAGCGAAGTGGATTATGAGATCAAGAGCTACAAGGGATCCGGCATCGGTATGGATGTGCTTCCCGCTCTGGCGGGCGTGGGCTATATCTGCGGTCCGAAGGTGTCTTCCTATCTGCTGGCCGGAGGTACGGTGGGATGGTTTGTGATCATGCCGCTGATCGCCCTGTTCGGTGGAAATGTCGTGATGTATCCCGGCACGGTTCCCATCAGCGAGATGGCCCCCGGTGATCTGTGGTCTACCTATATCCGCTATATCGGAGCCGGGGCAGTGGCCACAGGAGGGATCCTCAGTCTGATCAAGTCCCTTCCCATGATCGTCCGCACCTTCCGGGACGCCATGAAGGGATTTGGGAAAAATGTGACCACGGACCGGACAAGCCGGGATATACCGATGAATATCCTGCTGATCGGCGTGGGGATTGTGGCCATTGCCATGTGGCTGATCCCGTGGATCCCGGTGAATCTGGTGGGAGCCATCATTATCATTATATTCGGATTCTTCTTTGCCACGGTGTCATCCCGCATGGTGGGACTGGTGGGGAGCTCCAACAATCCGGTGTCCGGCATGGCCATCGCGACGCTGTTGATCGCCACCATGATTTTGAAGGCTGCGGGATATATCGGCATGACGGGGATGGTCATGGCCATCGCCATCGGATCCATCATCTGTATCATCGCCGCCATCGCCGGAGACGCCTCTCAGGATCTGAAGACAGGGTATATCCTCGGGGCCACACCCTCGAAGCAGCAGGCGGGTGAGCTGATCGGCGTTCTGGCCTCCGCCATTGCCATAGGCGGTGTGCTCTACCTCCTGAATATGGCATGGGGCTATGGAACACCGTCCCTCCCGGCGCCTCAGGCGAGCCTGATGAAGATGGTGGTGGAGGGAGTCATGGGCTCCAACCTCCCCTGGGCACTGGTGTTTGTGGGAGTTTTCCTGGCCATTGTGGTGGAGATACTGGGGATACCGGTACTGCCCTTTGCGGTGGGCCTGTATCTGCCGATCCATCTGAGCACCCCCATTATGGTGGGCGGACTGGTGCGCTTCTTCTTTGACAAGAGAAAGGTGAAGGATGAGGAGGAGAGAAAGCAGCAGGTGGAGAACGGAGTCCTCTACTCCTCGGGATTGATCGCCGGAGAGGGGATCGTGGGAATCCTGCTGGCTGTATTTGCCATCATTCCCATCGGCTCCGTGACGCTGGCGGACAAGCTGGATCTGAGTGGTTTCGTGAATCTCGGCAACATCGGCGGACTGGTATTCTTCGCCCTGTTGATCGCCACGCTGGTGTATTTCATCGTGAAGAAGAAAAAGGCATAATGTATGAGAGAGAAAGAGAACTTTTTGGATTATATCCCGAAGCACAATGTGCTGTTCCCCTACGAGAAAAAGGAAAACGGCAGGATCGAGGTGCGCATGAGGCACCGGGGACTGACAAAAAAACTGACGCAGATCCTTTTGAAAAAACCGAAGTACACCTATGTGGAACTGGACGATTTCGGCAGCTTTGTGTGGGAGCAGATGGACGGGGAGAGATCCGTGTTTGAGATCGGGAAGCGGGTGAAGGAGCAGTTCGGAAAAGAGGCGGAGCCTCTCTATGAGCGGCTGACAAAATTCGTGCAGATCCTGCGGCGGAATAATTTTATTTTATATGTAAACAGGAGATGATATGTATGTTGGAGGAGCTAAAACCGGCCAGGGTATTCCGGTTTTTTGAAGAGATCTGTCAGATTCCCCATGGATCCGGGCATGTGGACGCCATCAGTGATTATCTGGTGGCGTTCGCCGGGGACAGGGGTCTGGAATATCACCGGGACAAATTGAAGAATGTCATTCTCATAAAAGAGGCCACAGCGGGCTACGAGGATGCGGATCCGGTGATGATACAGGGGCATATGGATATGGTGGCTGTAGCGGATGAGGATGTCGGTATTGACATGGAAAAAGATCCGCTGCGCCTCTGCGTGGACGGTGATTTCGTCTATGCCAGGGGAACCTCTCTGGGGGGCGATGACGGCATCGCTGTGGCCTACGCCCTGGCGATACTGGATGCGGAAGATATTCCGCATCCGAGGCTGGAAGTGGTGTTCACGGTGGATGAGGAAGTGGGGATGGATGGCGCCCGGGAGATCGACCTCTCCGTGTGCCGGGCAAAGCGTATGCTGAATATCGACTCGGAGGAGGAGGGATATCTTCTCACCAGCTGTGCCGGCGGAGCCTCCTTCCGGGCGGAGCTGCCGTGGAAGCGCAGGATAGTCCGGGGCGTCCGGTGTGTACTCTCCGTCTCCGGGCTGCAGGGCGGACATTCCGGCACGGAGATCCACAGGGAGAGGGGCAATGCGAATGTCCTGCTGGCCAGGATCATGTACCGCCTGTCCGGGAAGATGTCGGCGGATTTGTATGAGGTGTCCGGCGGTCAGAAGGACAACGCCATCCCCAATGTGGCAGTGGTTACTTTCGTCATGCAGGAGACGGACCGGGCCGTACTCGCGGAGGAGCTGGATTCCCTGCGGAGGGAGATCGCCAATGAACTGCGGGTGAAGGATCCGGGCTTTGCCGTAGACTGTGAGGAGCAGGGCCGGTGTGAGCTTTCCTGTGTGGAAAAAGAGGACGCGCAAAAACTGTGGGAGATGATCCTTGCGCTTCCCTGCGGCGTCTGCGGCATGAGCGCTTCCGTCAGCGGACTGGTGGAGACATCCTTAAACCTGGGGGTTGTGCAGTCCGGGGAGACCGGGGCGGTACTCCGCTATGGGGTGCGCAGCTCTGTGGCATCCAGGAGGGACCTGCTGTTGGAACAGATGCAGATCCTCACCAGGCGGTTTGATGCGGTCGGCCATGTGTCAGGGCTGTATCCCGGCTGGGAGTACAGGGAGGAATCCCCTCTGCGGGAGACCATGAAGACCATTTACCGTGAGATGTTTGGAAAAGACGTGGTGGTCCAGGCCATTCATGCAGGAGTGGAGTGTGGATTTTTTGCGGAAAAGATCCCGGGGCTGGACTGTGTTTCTTTCGGCCCGGATATTCTGGATATCCATTCCACCAGAGAGAGACTGAGCATTTCCTCGGCTGAGCGGATGTGGAGGTATCTCCTGGCGGTACTGGCGGCGCTGAAACCTTAAATGCGGGAGCCGGATGTGACTCCCGGAACAGACTGGGGGGAAGAAATCTATGGAAAAGCTTTGGTATGGAAAATTTTGCTGGCTGAAAAGGATTGTGATCCTCTGCTTTCTGCTGGGGATCGCGGGAGGGTGTGTGCTGTTTGCGGTGAACTGGTATATCAGGTCGTCGGTGGAGGATGATATCTGCGATGATACGTCTTTTTCCTCCCTGGAGAAGGCGGACTGTATTCTGGTTTTGGGCGCGGGCGTCCGGGAGGATGGCTCGCCCAGTCCCATGCTGCGGGACCGGCTGGAGCGTGCGCTGGAACTGTACCGCGCGGGGGTGTCCGACCGCTTTCTCATGTCCGGTGATCACGGGAGGACGGGGTACAATGAGGTGCAGGTGATGAAGCAGTACGCCATAGACGCGGGAGTGCCCTCCCGGCAGATCTTTATGGATCACGCCGGTTTTTCTACATACGAATCCATGTACCGTGCCAGGGAGGTTTTTCAGGTGGAGACGGCGGCGGTTGTCACGCAGAAATATCACATGTATCGGGCGCTCTATGATGCGGAGGGTATGGGGATAAAGGCTGTGGGGGTGCCGGCGGAGGATATCCGCTATGCCAATTACTACCAGCTGGAGTTTCGCGAGATACTGGCCAGGGCGAAGGAATTTCTGTGGCTGATACGGAAGCCGGAGCCAACCTATCTGGGCGACGCCATCCCGGTCAGCGGGGATGGCGATGCCACCAACGACAACAGTGATTTTCAGTAAGAAGGAGGTTTTTATTATCATGTCAGAAAATACTGAACTAACAGAAAATAAGATGGGTGTTATGCCCATCAACAAACTATTGATTTCCATGTCTGTACCCATGATTCTGTCCATGTTGATACAGGCTCTGTACAATGTTGTAGACAGTATGTTTGTGTCACGGATCAATGAAAACGCCTTGACGGCGGTCTCTCTTGCTTTCCCGGCACAGAATCTCATGATCGCCGTGGGGACGGGGACCGGAGTTGGTGTCAATGCATTGTTGTCCAAAAGCCTGGGAGAGAAAAATTTCGGGAAAGCGAATCAGGTGGCGAACACATCCATTTTTCTGGCTCTGTGCAGCTACGTGGTGTTTGCGCTGCTGGGAGGCTTTCTATCCCGTTCCTTTTTTTTGGCCCAGACAGACATAGGGGAAATCGTGGATTACGGGACCAGTTACCTGACCATCTGCCTTATGGCATCCTTCGGTGTGTTTGGGCAGGTGACACTGGAAAAACTGCTGCAGTCCACGGGAAAGACCTTTTATACGATGTTGACCCAGGGGACGGGGGCGATTATTAATATCATACTGGATCCCATTCTGATTTTTGGTTATTGCGGTATGCCGAAAATGGGCGTGGCCGGGGCGGCTACGGCCACAGTAATCGGTCAGGTGGTTGCCGCTATTCTGGCGCTGATCTTTAATCTGGTGAAAAACACAGAGATACATCTGAACATAAAAAATTTCCGCCCTATGGGACGGATCATACGGGAGATTTACTCCGTGGGTGTGCCATCTATCATCATGGCCTCCATCGGAAGCGTCATGACCTTTGGCATGAACAAGATACTGATTGCCTTTACTTCCACGGCCACAGCGGTTTTCGGTGTGTATTTCAAATTGCAGAGTTTCATTTTCATGCCGGTGTTTGGCTTGAACAACGGTATGGTGCCTATCGTGGCGTACAATTATGGAGCCAGGAACCCGGACCGGATCATGAAGACGGCGAAGCTGAGCATTATCTATGCTGTGTCTCTGATGCTTATCGGGCTTGCGGTGTTTATGACGATCCCGGGCAAGCTGCTGGGCATATTTAATGCCTCAGACTACATGATGGAAATCGGCATACCGGCCCTGCGCACAATCAGTTTGAGCTTTTTCTTTGCCGGTTATTGCGTCATATCCTCTTCTATGTTCCAGGCACTGGGCCACGGAATGCTGAGTCTGTACGTGTCTGTGATGCGGCAGCTGGTGATACTCCTGCCGCTGGCTTTCCTTCTTGCCAGGGTGGGTGGTCTGGCCTATGTGTGGATTGCCTTTCCCGGAGCTGAAATTGTCGCAGTCATTGTGTGTACGGTCTTCTTCCGGTACATTTATAAGAGGGAGATCCTTCCCATGAAGGAGAGGGAGGCTGCGGCAGATCAATGATGGACGGGGAGGTGTCCGTATGGTTCGCGTGGCTCTGTGCGAGGATGAGAGAGCGCAAAGTGAATATATCGCCGGCCTGATCCGGCAGTTCCGGGAGCGCTGGCCCGGGAAGATCACACTGGATGTCTATGAGAGCGCGGAGCAGTGCCTGTTTGCCGAGGAGGATGCGGAGCACGATCTCTTCATCCTGGATATCCAGCTGGGAGAGATGAATGGCATGGAACTGGCGAGACGGATCCGGAGGGGGAATGCCCGGGCCCGGATCCTGTTTATCACAGGGCTCCGGGAGTATGCCCTGGAGGGATACGAGGTGGGGGCAGTGCGCTATCTCATCAAGCCGGTGAAGGAGGAGGAGTTCCTCTCCCTGATGGGGGAGATTTTTGCCTCCCTGCCCCGGAGTGAGGCGTACCTTGTGCTCTCCGATGAGGGCCAGACAAGGAAGGTTCCCTTTATGGAGATCGAGTATGTGGAGGCCATGGGCCACTATCTGATGATCTGTGCCGGGGAGAGGACATACCGCTGGAAGACCAGCCTGCTCTCGGTGTCGGAGGAACTGGAGAAAAATGATTTTATACTGATCCGTCGGGGACTGTACGCCAATCTGTGCCACATGGATCGTCTGGGAAGGCGGGAGCTGGTCATGGATTCCGGCGCGGTGCTGCCGGTGAGCAAGGGTCGGTACAGGGAACTGAATGAAGCATTTATCGCGTATTACAGGCAGCGGGAGGAGGGGACGGAATGAGCGAGGGGATGACGGTACTCTGGGTCCTGTGCCCGGTGACGCTGCTTCTGGTGGCACTCGCCGTATTTCTCACCTTCTTCATCGTGAGAAGCCGGGATGAGAGACGGCTGGGGGAGTACCAGGACAAGATATTGCGGACCCAGCGGGATGAGGTGGAGAACATTTACCGCACCATGCGGGGCTGGCGGCACGATTACCACAATCACATGCAGACCATCAAGGCATATCTGTCCATGAACCGGGTGGAGGAGACCCTCACCTATTTAGACCACCTGGAGGAGGATCTGGACAGCATCGACATCGCCATCCGCACCGGGAATGTCAGCGTGGACGCCATTGTCAGCAGCAAGATTTCTCTGGCGGACAGAAAGGATATCCGGGTGTCATGCAAGGCCGCGGTGCCGAAGGAATTGAAGGTATCCGACGTGGATCTCTGCGTCGTCATTGGGAACCTCCTGGACAACGCCATCGAATCCTGCGCAAAGATTCCGAGGGAAAAACGATTCCTGCGGCTCTATATCGGCATATTCAAAAAACAGCTCTACATCTCCGTGTCCAACGCCACAGAGGAGAGGAAACGCAGAAGGATGAGTGAGTTCATCAGCAGCAAGTACGGCAATCACGGTCACGGCCTGCGCCGCATCGACGCCATCGCGGAAAAGTACGACGGCTATGTGAACCGGAAGAACGAGCCGGGGGTTTTTGCCACGGAGGTGATGCTGCCGCTGTAAGGAACGGTTTTTAAGAGCTATCTTTTCGTGTACGATTTTGTTCATTTCGTGCACGATTTTTTCTTTTGGATTTCTTTTGTGCTATACTCGACGAAAAGGTTGATATCCGCGAAGAAAAGGAGGAAGACAGATGAAGGCAGACAAAGAAAAAGGGAAATACCGCCCGGTTCTGAGCAACATCTGGTATGTGATGAAAGCCCTGTTCCGGAAATACCCCCACACCCGGTGGCAGGTGCCGCTCAACACGGTGCTGGAGATCTTGACCCCCGTGCTGGGCACGGCCATACCTGCGGTGGCCATCGCGGCCATCACCCGGGGACAAATCTCATCCTATGTGTGGATCATGGCGGGGATCTTAGGGCTCTATGTCCTGATGCAGTGGGTCTCTTCTCTGGTGAAAAATCTGGCCTTTGTGTCCAGGATTTTTACCAGATGCGATGATTTTATGGGGGGATTGATCTACAAGATCCTCTGCATAGACTACTCCAGGGTAGAGCCTCCGGCCAGGCATCAGGACATACAGAAGGCGGCCCGCTCAGTCGCAGGCAATAATGTGGGCGTGGAGAGCCTGATGCAGTCGGCGCCGACGATCATCACCCAGGTGTTCGGCCTTTTGATGTACGGCTCGGCGGTTCTGCTGCTGGATATCCGTATCCTGATTATTTTGATCGTCATGTTTGTGCTGGATGTGCTGCTCAGAAACCATGCGCTGAAATACTCGGACAGGAGAAGGGACGAGAATGAGGAGATCTACCGCCAGCAGAACTACATCCGTCAGGGGACGATGAATGTCCGGTCGGGAAAGGATGTCCGGGTCTACCATATGGAGCACTGGTTTATGGATAAATGTGCGGATCTTCTGGACCGGGCGAAAAGGTATACCAGGGCGGTGGAGCTGAGGTGGTTTTTTCCCACGCTGACGGACCAGATCTGTATCTGCGCCAGGGATCTCCTGGCCTACTTCGTGCTGGCGGCGCTGGTGATGGAGGGAAAGATCACGGTGGCTACCTTTACCCTGTATCTGGGCATCATATCCGGTTTTTCCCAGTGGATGTACGGTATCTCCGGGGCGTATAGCCAGATCCGGAAAGCCAGCCACGAGGTGGACGGCATAAGGGATGTGCTGGAGTGGACGGACGAGGCGGCCAACGAGGAGGGCGGCGTGCTGCCGGAGAAGAAGGCCTATGAGATCCGGTTCGAGGATGTGTCTTTCCGCTACGAGGGAGCAAAGAAGGATACCCTGTCCCATCTGAGCTTCACTATCCGGCCGGGGGAGAAGCTGGCACTGGTGGGGAACAACGGCGCCGGAAAGACCACGCTGGTGAAACTTCTCTGCGGTCTTTACCGGCCCACCGGAGGCAGGATACTGGTGGACAATGTGGACATCACGACATTGAACAGGGAGAAGTATCAGGACAGGATCAGCGTGCTTTTCCAGGATGTGAATCCCATGTGCTTTACCATTGCCACCAATATATCCGGGAAAGCGGAGCGAGATACCGACCGGGAGAGGGCGAAGGAGAGTCTTATGAGGGCTGACCTCTGGGAGAAGGTGTCCGGCCTCCCGGAGGGGATGCAGACCTATATCACCCAGGAGATGGATGAAAAGGGGATCCAGCTGTCCGGCGGGGAGACACAGAAGCTTCTGCTGGCCAGGGCGATCTACAAAGACGGTTCCATACTCATACTGGATGAGCCCACTTCCGCTCTGGACCCCATCGCCGAGAGCAGGATGTACGAGGAGTACAACGGGATGACAGAGGAGAAGACCTCGATCTTTATCTCCCACCGCTTGGCCAGCACCAAGTTCTGCGACAGTATCATCTATCTGGAGGACGGCAGGGCAGCCGAGGCGGGGACCCACGAGGAGCTGATGGCGAAAAAGGGGAAATACCGGGAGATTTTTGATATCCAGAGCCGGTATTATCAGAAGGAGGTGGCAGACCATGAGTGAGCAAAAGAAGGAAAAGGGAAAGAGAAAGGTTGTGAAGCAGACACTGAAAATGGTGTGGAATCTGGTTCCCTGGATGTTTCCCGTGATCATCGTGACGAAAATGCTGGCGGCGGCAGAGCCCTTCATCCATATCTTTCTGGGGAGCGTCATCTTGGATCGGATCATTCAGGGGAGGCCGATGCAGGAGATCATGGAGCTGGTGGTCCTCATGGCCGTGTCCAGCATGTTGGTGACCAGTCTGCACTGGGGTCTGGAAAAGATCATCAATGTGGGAAGGCGGATCATGGAGGACAAGCTGAACATGATGCTCTTTGAGAAATCCATGACCCTGGACTATGAGATACTGGAGAAAAAGGAGACGCTGGAGAAAGAGCACAAGGGCAGGGAGAGCGCGTACAGCGGACGAAGCCTGGACAGCCTCTGTGAAGATCTGGGCAGTCTGATCCAGTATGCCGTGGAGATCATCTATGCGCTGGTCATCCTCGTCCCACTGTTCATTCCCGTGGCAGGCTCCCGGACCGGCATGGCCTATGTCCTGAATCAGTGGTACAGTTTCATTTTTCTGGCACTTGCCGTTGTGCTGGTGCTCCTCGCCAAGTTTTATTCAAAGCGGAAAGAGAGTACTCTCCAGAAGGAGCAGTTTGAGGGAAACATTGATTTCAATCGGAAATTCAATGTATTTTATAATTTCCTTTACGAGTACGCCATAGGCAAGGATATCCGTCTGTACAAGGTGCAGGATATGATACGGGATGAGATACGGGATGTAAACCGGCAGCGTTACCAGGTCTCACGGGAGATCGTGGGGAGACAGCACAAATATCAGTTTATGGGCGCGGCGGGGGACCTGGCGGTCCAGATTGTCAGCTATGTCTATGTGGGGCTGAAGGCGATTGCGGGGCTGGTCAGCATCGGAAACGTAATGCGGTATGTCAGCGTTGTCCAGAGACTGGTGGACGGCATCACCAACGTCATGGACAAGTACATCGGGGTGGAGACCACCTGCTGGTATATGGCCTTTTTCAATGAGTTCATGGAGATCAAGAATGAGAAATATGACGGGACCCTGCCCGTGGAAAAGCGGGATGACAACGAATACGAGATCGAGTTCAGGGATGTGTCTTTCCACTATCCGAACAGCGAGGAGATGGTGCTGGATCACGTGTCCACCAAGATCCACATCGGGCAGAAGATGGCGGTGGTGGGGCCAAACGGCGCCGGCAAGACTACCTTTATCAAGCTTCTGTGCCGCCTGTACGACCCCACAGAGGGAGAAATCCTCCTGAACGGCATCGACATCCGGCTCTATGATTACAGGGAGTACATGGATCTGTTCTCCGTGGTATTCCAGGATTTTCAGCTTTTCTCTTTCTCCATCGCGGAAAATGTGGCGGCCTCTGTGGACTACCGGGAGAAGGAGGTGGAGGGATGTCTCGTCCAGGCAGGCTTTGGCGAGAGGCTGGCGGAGATTCCGGAGGGGATCCGGGCCAGTATCTACCAGGAGCAGGAGAAGGGCATCGAGATATCCGGGGGCGAGGCCCAGAAGATCGCCATCGCCAGGGCCCTGTACAAGGATTCCCCCTTCGTGGTATTGGATGAGCCCACCGCGGCTCTGGACCCGGTGTCAGAGTATGACATCTACAAGCGGTTTGACGAGATGGTGCGGGATAAGACCAGTATCTATATCAGCCACCGCATGTCCAGCTGCCGGTTCTGTGACAATATCACGGTTTTCGACGGCGGCCGGATCGTGCAGACGGGCAGCCACGAGGCGCTACTGGAGGACAGGGATAATCTGTATTATAAACTCTGGAGTGCCCAGGCGAAGTATTATGAGAAGGCGGAGGGGGCTGTGAATAGAACGTTACCTGTGTGATGGTTCGGGCAATTGCCAGATGAAGTGCCCGGATAAAGAAATATTTGTTGCATTTCCCCGTGATTCTGCTATACTAGGACTAGAAGTATATGTTTGCCACTTGCTATACAGGTGGGATATAAGTAGTATAGTTCGTAAAAATCCCCATCAGTTTTGGTGGGGTTTTTTCATAAGGCGAAAAGCGAGTCAGAGACATGATGCCATCCCGGCCAGCGGTGGGAAAAGAGGTGGAAAAATGAAAAAGTCATTTATGGGCAGGGTAATAGCCATTGTATCCGTGTTTATGGTTTTACTTTTTCTGTTGCAGAGTTTGATGCAATTAACCTCGAGCAGAAAGCATTTTTATCAGTCCGCCGATATTTCCATCGAGCAGATCGAGGAGATCCTCAAGCAAATGATGAGGGAGAGAGTGAGCTGACAGCCTCTCTGAAAGACGATTACATAATCCGCGCGAAAGCCTGTTCCTACATAATCGAAAATTCCAGTAAATCGGAGCAGGACGTCCGGGAAATGAAAAAGATTGCAAAACTGCTGGAAGTGGATGAGGTTCACCTGTTTGACACGAAGGGTTTTATCTATGCGGGAACCAATCCCGAATATTACGGGTTCAATTTTGATTCGGGCGAGCAGATGAATTTTTTTAAGCCGATGCTGTCCGACCACGACCTGTCTCTCTGTCAGGATGTGACGCCGAATACGGCAGAGGGAAAGCTGATGATGTATGCGCTTGTGTGGCGGGAGGACAAAAAAGGCCTTGTCCAGATAGGGCTGACTCCTACCAGGCTGCTGGGGCAGATAGAAAGGAACAGGGTTTCTGATATTCTGCTGGAAATTCCGACAAATGATAATATTTATTTTGTGGTGAATCATTCTACCGGAATCATTGTGGAATGTACAATGAAGGATTACCAGGGAGGGACTTTGCAGGAGGCGGGGATTAATGATGATATTTTCTCCGAGGATGAATTTTCCCATTTTCAGACGAAAATAGATAATGAAGGCTATCTGTCGGATTTCAGGATCTGCGGCAATTATGAGATCGGGGTGTGTCAGGCTAAAAAAGATGTCTACAGGGAAACGTATCTCGGCTCCCTGATCGTGCTGGTGTATCTTTTGTTTGCCTCGGCGGTGATCGTCTTTATCGTGAATTATATGACGCAGAAGGAATGGGAAAAGGAAAAGAAACATCAGGAAGAGATGAAAAAGGCACTGGTACAGGCAAATGCGGCAAGCGAAGCCAAATCTGTCTTTCTGGCCAATATGTCCCATGACATCCGTACGCCGATGAATGCGATCATTGGTTTTACGGATCTGCTGGGTAAGCATATCAATGAGGTGGAAAAACGGGATAACTATATGGCAAAGATAAAATCATCGGGCAAATATCTCCTGGAGCTCTTGAATAATGTACTGGAAATGGCCCGTATCGAGAGCGGACAGACGGTGGTCGACGAGAATGTCTGGAGTATAGAACAGTTTCATCACACCCTGCTGGCTATATTCAAAGAAGAGATCGACCGGAAGGAATTAACGTTTCACTGGGATGTGGAGGTAGAGCATCCCTGTGTCTGGTGTGATTCCACAAAGGTTCAGGAGATATTTTTTAACCTGGTGAGTAATGCGGTAAAATATACACCCGGGGGAGGAACCGTCAGTCTGCGTCTGCATGAGTACCCCTCTGACCGGGAGGGATATATCGTGTATAAAACAGAGGTCGAAGATACGGGTATCGGGATGTCGAAAGAGTTTCTGCCCCATATTTTTGACGAGTTTACGAGAGAGAGAAATACCACACAGAGCAAGATCGGCGGTACAGGCCTGGGAATGCCCATCGCCAAAAAACTTGTGGATCTTCTGGGCGGTACGATCACGGTAGAGAGCGAGGTGGGCAGGGGAACAAAGTTTACTGTGACACTTCCCTTCCAGGCCGCGGATAAGGATAAGGATAAGGAGAGTGAGGAGAACTCCGACGACGTTTTGGCGGAAATCGTCGCAAACGAGTTTGCCGGGAAGAGACTTCTGCTTGCGGAAGACAATGATCTCAACGCGGAGATCGCAACGGAGATCCTGGAGGAGTTTGGCCTGGCGGTGGAAAGGGCGAAAGACGGTGTTGTATGTATAGACATGATGAAAAATGCGGAGCCGGGATATTATGACCTGGTATTGATGGATATCCAGATGCCGAATATGGACGGCTATGAGGCAGCAAAGAGGATCCGGGAGTTTCCGGGGCCGAAGAAAGACATCCCGATCATTGCCATGACGGCTAATGCATTTAAGGAGGATAAACAGCGGGCGTTCTCGGTTGGTATGAATGGGCATATCGCAAAGCCGATGGATGTAATAAAATTAATCAAAGAGTTAAGGAGGTTTATGTTATGCTGAGGTTTGCAAAAAGAATGGTGGCATTGACCGTTTTATCGGCCTTTTCGCTCTCTGTTTTCAGCAGTGGCGATGTCAGCGCAAAGGCTAAGAAACCGGCAGTGCCGAAAAAAGCATCCGTCAAGGTATCACAGACGAAGAAACTGAAGATTACAAAAGTGAAAAAATCACAGATCAGGAAAACGACCTGGAGTGTCAGCGATAAAAAGAAGTTGAAGATCACGAAGAAAACAAAGGATTCCGTGAAAGTGAAGGGACTGAAAAGCGGAACAGTAAAGGTCAAAGCGGTGGTGAAGATGAAGAAGGGAAAAAAGACGTACAAGCTGAGCACCACGGTGAAGGTGACGGGAGGGACAACGGAACCCACCGTGCAGCCCACAGGAGGACAGAGTGTGACGGCGGTGCCCACTGTGCAGCCCACGGGGAGCCAGAGCGCAACATCAAAGCCCACTCTTCGGCCCACGGAGAGTCCGACGCCGGAGCCGCCCACGCCGAAGCCGACGATTGGCAAGTATACGGCTATGGAGGATCTGCCTGATGACGTCGATACGCTGGACGAGAGTGAAAATCCCCCGGATCTTTTGACCATGTTTGACGGGTCGAAGGTGACCAACTCGGGAGAGTGGGAGGCTCGCAGACGGGAGATCAGCGGTATCCTGCAGCGCTATATGTACGGAATCTGGCGGGACGGAAGCGAGGAAGAGCTGAGCTATTCCCTCGGGGAAGACAACCAGATGGCCATCCACATCAAGCGGGGAGACAGAGAGGCCGGGTTTAACGCCACATACCACTGTCCGGAGGGTACGCCGCCGGAGGGCGGATGGCCGGTCATCGTGATCATTTCCATATTCGGTGAATTCAGCGATGATTACATGGATGAGAAGGGGTATGCCACGATTAAATTCACCTACTCGGATGTGGCATCGGACAACACGGAAAGAAACGGGGCATTCTACGAACTCTATCCCTATGACATGGAAGACTGGAGGGAGCAGACAGGTGCCGTCATGGCCTGGGCCTGGGGTGCCAGCAAGATCCTGGACGCACTGGAGAAGGGGGCCGGAGCGGAACTGGGTATCAGTACGGAGAACACCATAGTCTCCGGTGTCTCTCGCTGTGGAAAAGCGGCTGCTGCTGCCGGCGCCTTCGAGGAGCGCTTCAAGGTGAGTATGCCGGTGTGCTCCGGATACGGCGGGATGACTATATCCAGGTACAAGTCCAACACCCTCACCTACAATCTGCTGCCGGATTTCGCCAATGATCCGAAAGCGGGAGATGTGGAAGATCTGTCGGCATGGACCAGCATAGGGGGCAATGAGCCCATAGGAAGTCTGAAGGGTTCCGGCTGGTTTAATGAGACTTACAAGGGCTTTGCCAGATATCAGGATCAGCCCTTTGACGCCCACTACCTGGCGGCCATGACCGCCATGGAGGACCGGTACCTCTTCATCATCACCGGTATCAATTCGGATATGTGGAGCAGCCCTCCGGGATTCTGGTGGACTTACGAGCTGGCCAAACCGGCTTACGACCTGATCGGCCTGTCGGACAACATAGCCATCCAGATGCACCTGAATCTGCACGGCGTGGAGACAGAGGATCTCTGTAAGCTTTTTGCCTACACGGACTATCATTTCTACGGAAAGACCACGGATCCCGCCACATTTCCGGCACCGTGGAACGATCTTCTGAAAGATTTCACACTGGACGATCTGAAGACCTGTGTGTTCGCTTCCGAGGCGAATAAAGTGCCTTATGAAGAAGGAAAGCCGTGAACGGATCGATAGGAAACAGAGTAGAAAAGGGGCTGCCGCATGGCAGTCCCTTTTGGCAAAAGGCATTGCTTGGATGCTGCTCAGGTTGTTTTAATCTTTCTGATGTGACTTTTCTCAATTCCCTTTCGTATTTATAATGAAAGGAGGATTTTCTTTCATGCAAGCAGATCTGCAAAAAGAATTTTTGAGACATTATGAAATGCATAAGGACATGGTATTCCGGATTGCCATGACCTATGTGAAGAATGTGGAAGACGCAAAGGACATCGTGCAGGATACATTTATACGTTTGGACTCATGCCAGAAACGGTTTGAAAATGAGGAACACTGCAAGCGTTGGTTGATTCGGGTAGCTATCAACCTGGCAAAAGATCATTTGAGATCATTTTGGTCGTCAAGGCGTGATGGCAGTGAGGACGCGATGAGGCAGCTGGGTGAGATTCCCGTTGTAGACAGCAAAGACAGTGAGCTTCTCATGGAGGTTTTCTCTCTGCCGCCGAAATACAAGGCGGTTATCTATCTGCATTATTATGAGGGCTATGCCTACCATGAAATAGCCAAAATCCTGCGGATCAGTCTTTCCTGCGTCAAGATGCGAGCGAGGCGTGGGCGTGAATTACTTCGCATAGAACTTTCCGGTGCCGGCGAATATCTCGGCGGACAGAATATTTAGGGAGGAATCCAATATGAGAGGGAATGAGCTGAAAAATGCCTACGACCATCTCCGCATGACTGAGGAAATGGATCAGGAGGTATTGAATATGATAACAGAAGGAAAAAAGAATAAGGGAAAGCATTTCTCCGGGAAATTGGTGGCAGTGGCAGCTGCCGCTTCTGCAGCAATCGTGCTGGGATTGTTCCAGATTCCCCCGGTAAAGGCGGCGGCAATAAATCTTATTGAAAAGATAGCCTATCAGGTTTCCTGGGAAAAGGGTTCGGGAGCAGATCTGACTATAGAAGAGAAGGACGTTAATGGGGATCTTCCGACGGAATCTGTGAAATATGACACGCTTTCTGAGGCAGAGAAGGTTATCGGAATTGACTTTCTGCAATCCGATGAGGAATACACTGATGGAGGCAGCCTTATCAGGTATACAACAGAAACGAATGAGAATGGAGACATCTATGGAATATGGTTGAAGGATGACTTCTACGCCCTTGGAGACATCACGGATGTGTCTGTCCGGACGACAGAAGAACCCGATGCCGGAAATCTGATTGAATATAAGCAGGGTGAGGTATATAAGACGCCAATCGGTATGCAGCTTGCCGTTCTGACGGACAATACCAAGGCGCAGGAAGGCGGCCTGCTTGGATTTTCCGGAATGAAAGCAGTTGACATCAGCAAGGCAGATGGATTCGTCAAGGCAGAAGATTACCATATTGCCGGCATAGATGAGGATGCGGTAGTTGCCACGATGGAGGGAGAGGGTGTCGGCCCGGCAGCCTGGGAATCAGATGGCCATGTGCCAGACACGGTAACAATGGGTGTTCTCACTCACGACGGAGTTGAATATCTGTTTATGGCTGAGACGACACATGAGGGAATGAAGGAGTTCCTTGAAACATTGCAGTAGGTAAAATTTTTTGGGGGGAGGGGTATCCTTTCCCCCTTGATTGCAGCCCAAAAACTTTGCTGGTTTTTGTAATATTTTTTTCGTCTAAACGGTAGTGAAATCCGTCTGAACGACAATTGATTTTTTTCCTGTGATTCCTTAAAATAGTAGTTGTAACAGGTGATAAAATTTATTATAATAGGAGGAGAGGGTATGAGAGACAGGAAAAATCAGGGAACAGCAGGGGGAAACCCTGTGCGCAGGGAATACAAAGACCGGTTATTTCGCTTTATATTCGGAGCGGAAGAAAACAAGGAACATATCTTGTCCCTGTACAACGCACTGCGGGGGACGGAATATACCGATGCCGACCAGATCGAGATCACGACACTGGACGATGTGATCTATCTGGGGATGAAAAATGATGTGTCCCTTGACATGAATCTGTTTGAGCACCAGAGCACCTACAACCCGAACATGCCCCTGCGTGGATTTTCGTACTTCGCCAGATTGTACGAGCAGTATATATCCGAGCACGACCTGGATATATACGGGACAAAACCGGTCAGGATCCCTGCACCAAGATATATCGTTTTTTACAACGTGACTTGCATCTATGATGCAAGTCAGGAGCGAAGCGACGTCATGGAGAGAAGCCCTGCGATGAGCGGATAGATCTGAAGCTGTCGGATGCCTTTATGGGAAAGGCGGAGGGATATGAGTGGACAGCTACCATGCTGAATATTAACCGAGGTTTTAATAAGACATTGATGGAAAAATGCGAGATGTAGTACATCGGGCGATACCTGCTCTGCAGGTACCGCAAGCGATGTACTACTAGTACATGACTTTTTAATTAACTAGACAATCCGTACTTAATGTGTTATCATAG
>CAZAEM010000015.1:0-55984 GCA_964484225.1 uncultured Eubacterium sp. | reverse complement strand
AAAGCCCATAAAATCAGGTGCTTTGTATAGTACCGTAGATTGGGAAGGTTTTATTCAGACAATATTTATTTTGCCAAGGCGGCATTAAAAATAGGTGCAGAAGAAATGGAAAATGAATTGTCCGGAATCGGTTTCCATGAGGAGCTGCCCTTCGAGATAAAAATGGCAGAATCCACTTTCTCCAATACGGAACATATAGAGAGTGAGATACAGCTGGCAGACAGCGGGTACGGACAGGGGCAGATCCTGATGAACCCTTTGCACATGGCATGTATCTATTCATCCTTTTGCAATAATGGCGATATGATCAAGCCGTATCTGTTATACAGGGATGAGGGCAAAACGGAATATTGGATTTCGGATGCGTTTTCTAAAAAGGCGTCAAAGCAGGTATTAGACGGGATAAAGAAAGTGGTAAATGATCCCCATGGCACGGGATATGCCATACATCGCAGGGATGTTGTTTTGGCGGGGAAAACGGGAACGGCAGAAATCAAGGAATCAAAAGAGGATACGTCCGGTACGGAATTGGGCTGGTTTTCTGTTCTGACGCCGGACAGGAATGTGAAAAAACCGATACTCATTGTGAGTATGGTGGAGGATGTGAAGGAGAGAGGGGGAAGCGGATATGTGATCGGAAAGGATAAACAGGTTTTAGATCAATGGTTTGCGGAGAAATCTGTGGCAGAAGATGTGGCTGCAGATGCGGCTCCCGATCCCAATTTGGACAAGGGTTATGATCTGTCTGTGCCTGCCCGGGAAAACGAAGAGGCAGAACAGGATTCCTGTCAGTGGATGACACAGCATACCGTGAAACAGATGGCAAGGGAAATCAGGAATCAGGGGTATCCGGTTGTGGGTTCCGAAGAATATTCCAATATGGAAAATTATAATGTAGTGGAAAAGTTTTTGAAAAATGCGAAATCAGGAGACAGTGGGTCCGCTGTCATATATGAGATCCATCCGGACGGCGGGCTTGGCAGGGAGAAATACATTTATGACGGGAAGAACATGTTTCTTTTGGAGTCGAATATGTATGGGGTGAGGATAATAAACCTGACATGACATGTATTTCATATACAAGGCTGAAGAAATGGAGATACTCGGATAAAGGGTGGTTTTGCTATGAATTGTGTGTGCCGGAGTATCCGGAGGTGACAGAGATGGTGGATGGGAGCTGCCTGATCCGGGTCAGGCCGATGAGCAGGAGGAAGCGCAGGCTCTCTCAACAATGCGTTCGGAAGCTGGGATATCAGGGGAACAATCTTTTATGCTCTGACTGGGATGAAAACCATCTGGATAAGCTGGATTATAATGGCCTTTATGAATATTTTTATGAGATGAAATACAAGAAAAAGTTTGACAGTGAAAAGTATCCGGAGGGTATACCAAAAGATCAGTTTGAAAGCCTGATCATGGAATATCTTCCGGTCTCTGCAGAGAAGATCCGAAAATATGCGGTTTATGATAAGAAGAAAAAGACCTATGCCTGGAGCCGGCTGGGCTGTTTTAATTATGCTCCTGCGTATTTCGGGACGTCCATCCCGGAAGTGACAAAGATAAAGAAAAATCCGGATGGAACGGTCACACTGACGGTAGACGCCGTGTGCGAGATGATATTGTGTGATGAGGTGGTCATAACCCATGAACTTACAGTCAGATTTTCCGGGGATGGCGGGTTTTGCTATCTGGGAAATAAGATCTTAAACGACGGCGCGGGGGATATACCAAAGTATCAGTATCGTATAGACCATGCCCCCTATAGCTGATCCCCCCAAAGCCCCATATCGGACAGGACGGACAGGGAGATTTCGGCTGCGGCGCTTCCGGTAGTGTCAGAACTGCCCCGGATATTTGTGGCAAAATAGTAAACGCGGCCGGATTTTTCAATATATCCGACAAACCAGCCGTTGGTATCCTGACCATCTGTTCTGCCGGTTCCCGTTTTCCCGGAGAGAGTGCCATTTTCTGTGCTTTCTATGAAAATCGCATCTTTCACGGCATTTATGCTGCAGTCGGAAAAGCCGAAGTCATTCCGGTAGAATTTCTTCAATAATTCCACCTGTTCTATGGGAGATATTTTCAGCGAAAAATCATTCCAGTAAAGATCCAGGCTGCTGCCGATCTGTTGATTTCCATAGCCGATTTTCTGCCAGAACGATTTCACCCTGCTGAACCCTGCCATGCGGTCAATGCGCTGGAAATACCAGTTGACAGAGGACTGCATGGCGGAGTTTAGATCCTGGTCGGATTCCCAGGCCTCAAATGGATACTCTTCTCCGCTCCATGCCATCTCAGACTGCTCCGGTGTGATGATGCCGGATTCCAAACCGAGCAGGGCGTCATAAATCTTATAGGTGGAATTGGGCGTTACCTGTTCTGTGGCGGCCTCTTTGTTATAAATCGTCCAGGCATCTATGCCGCTGTCGTATAGAACAAAGCTGCCCTGGTATTTCTCAAATTCAGAACTTAGATCCGCATAGGAGATATCCTTGTTTTTCTCGTTGAAATCATATCTTTCCTGTCCGCCTGCGAAGTTCGGGAAAAAAGGTAAAAGCACAAGGCAAACTGCTGCGGTCAAAGTGAAGGCCAGGCGGCTTTGTGCTTTTTTGCTATGGCATTCTTTCTTAAAGTTTGCAATATGCAGTATCCTTTTTTGGATCTGTTTTGTGTTCCCGCCGATACCGGTAACAAATGGGAATGGTGAAAGAGAAATTTTCTCCGCAAAGTTGATCAGAGTATGCCCGTAATCTTCATACTCTGTTTCCTTCAGCATCTGCAGCACCGAAGCGTCGCAGGCGATCTCGCGCTCGCATCGCAACTCCCTCAGAGCATACCAGACAAAGGGGTTGAACCAGTATAATATCCCGGCGATATTGCACAGGTAGTTTGCCGCCATGTCTTTACGCCGGAAGTGCTGTAGCTCGTGTAACAGCATAAACCGCATAGCGGTGGGATCATAATCCGATATGGCGTGGATAGGCAGGTAAATCCGCGGCCTGAAAAAACCCGCCATGACGGGACATTTGAGAAATGCCGTGCTGTAAACCGGTATCCCGGCGCGGATCCCCGTCTCTCGCAGACATTCGTAATACAGTTCTCGGACGCCGCTGTTTTGCAGAGGCAGAGAGGAACGGGTGATTTTGTGCAGGCGGAATAATGATCTGGAGGCCAGAAATATCATGATAAGGATCCCGGCGAATCACAGAAGACACAAAATATATCCAACCGTCGACGGCGTTTTATGACTGACGGACACGGCAAAGTCGCCGATCTGCCGGGAGGTGTCAAGAAGACGGGAGGAGGTTTCCCCGTTTACGGCAGAGCCGGACAGTTTGTTTTGCAATGCCCTTTTCACGGCGAAAAGGATGCAGATCACACCGCTGATAAAAGCGTTGCATATCAAAAAATATACCACAAAGGTCATTCAGTTTTCCTCCTTGTGGAAACTTGCGGAGAGCAGGGAGCGCAGGCTGTCGATCTCCGAATCAGAGAGCCTGTCGTTTTCGATGAACGAGGAAACCATGGCGGTGATGTCACCGTCATAAAAACGGTTCAGGAAGGCTTTGCTTTCCTGGCTGATGTAGTCGCATTGTTTTACCAGGGGGGTGTATACGAATACCCGGCTCTCTTTTTCATAAGCCAGTACGCCTTTGTTTACCAGACGTTTGATCAGGGTTTGTATGGTTTTAGGACTCCAGGAGGACGTGGCCAAAAGTTTTTCCGTGATTTCGTTCGTGTTGATTGGCGCGTGTTCCCACACGATCTTCATTACTTCATATTCAGCCTCGGAAATCTGTGGCAGAGCTTTCATACAGGCACCTCCTGATTCTTACATGTGTAGTATATATTATAAGGCGTTGGCCGCGGAATGTCAAATAGAACTAAAATCTATAACCGGTTAAAGGAAAAAAGAATGAAATAGAAGTTGTTTTTGAGTGTGTTTTGTGTTAAAATCTACTGCATACTATACTGATGGGAATTATAGGAGAAGAAAAAATGACATTAGTCCAGTTGAAATATGTGATTACCGTGTCAGGCCAGAATTCATTGAATGATGCTGCAAAGGTTCTTTTTATTTCGCAGCCCAGTCTTTCTTCCGCCATCCGCTCTCTGGAGAAGGAAATAGGGTTTGACATATTCATACGGTCTAAGAACGGGATTACCCTGACAACCAAAGGGGCGGAATTTATCGGGTATGCAAAGTCTGTGATGGAACAGTATGAGCTGCTGGATGCAAAGTATATCTCACAGACAGAGGTGAAAAAGACTTTCAGTGTCTCCATGCAGCACTACACTTTTGCGGTTAATGCGTTTGTGGAACTGGTGAAACAGTACGGTATGGATAAGTATGAGTTTGAGGTGCATGAGACGAAGACTCATGAAGTCATCGAGGATGTCAAGAACCGCAAAAGCGAGATCGGTATCCTGTACCTGAACGATTTTAACAGGAAGGTATTAAATAAGTTGTTTACCGAGTACGGACTGCAGTTTCAGCCATTGCTGGAATGCGGCGTGTATGTATATATGTGGAAGGGACATCCGCTGGCGGACAGGGAGGAAATAGCATTGGAGGAACTGGATGAGTACCCGTGTCTCGGCTTTGCACAGGGAGAACACAATTCCTTTTACTTCGCGGAAGAGGTTTTGAGCACCTATCAGTATAAGCGGTTTATCCGCGCCAATGACAGGGCGACCCTGTTAAATCTCATGGTGGGGCTGAACGGATATACCCTATGCTCCGGTATTTTATGCGAAGATCTGAATGGAAAGGATTACTGTGCCGTAAAGCTGAAATCCGATGAGAGGATGACGATCGGATATATTGCAAGGAAAGATGCACCGATCAGTGCGATCGGGCAGAGGTATCTGGAGGAAATAGCAAAATACAAGGACAAATCATTAGGCTGATCAGGGAGGAAACAGTATGGCAAGAGGGATTGATACAAAGTGTCTGCATTTGGAGGAGGAAGAGGGCTGCGGCGGCAATTATGGGGCGATCAGTTACCCCATATTCCAGACGGCGACCTATGCGCATCCGGGTGTGGGCAAAAGCACAGGTTATGATTACAGCAGACTACAGAACCCCACAAAGGAGCATCTGGAGAAAGTGGTGGCGACCCTGGAAAATGGATTGGATGCATTGGCGTTTTCATCGGGGATGGCGGCGATCACTCTGATGATGGAGCTGTTCCGCCCGGGAGATCATCTGATCGTAGACTCAGATCTCTACGGGGGAAGCATCCGGCTTTTTCAAAATGTGTCCGGGAAAAACGGGATTACATTCTCGAGTATTGACTGCAGCAGGGAGGACGTGGAGAGTTATATCAATGATAATACGAAGGCGATCTACATCGAGACTCCCACCAATCCCATGATGAATGTGACCGATATAGAAAAGCTTGGGAAGATAGCGAAAAGGCATGATCTGCTGCTGATCGTTGACAATACTTTTCTTTCGCCGTATTTTCAGAATCCACTGGATCTGGGCGCTGATATCGTGGTACACAGCGGGACGAAATACCTGGGAGGGCACAACGACACGCTGGCCGGTTTTCTGGTCACAGACAGGGAGGACATCAGTGAGAGGTTCCGTTTTTTGATCAAGACCACCGGGTCGGGACTGGCACCGTTTGACAGCTGGCTCATTCTGCGCGGGATCAAGACGCTCGGCATCCGCATGGAGAAGTCGCAGCAAAATGCGGGGATCATTGCCGATTGGTTACAGGGGCAGAAGGCCGTGACAAAGGTGATCTATCCGGGGCTGCCCTCCCACCCGGGATATGCGATCATGCAAAAGCAGGCCAGGGGATTCGGGGGGATGCTGACATTTCAGCTTGAGAGCAGGGAATTTGCGCAGGCAATTCTGGAAAAAGTCCGCATAATACGTTTTGCGGAGAGCCTTGGAGGTGTAGAGACGCTGATAACATATCCGGTGACCCAGACCCATGCAGACGTGCCGAGAGAGATCCGGGAAAGGAACGGGATCACAGAGAGCACACTCCGGCTCTCTGTCGGGATCGAGGATGTAAAGGATCTGCTGGAGGAGCTGGATAGAGTATTTCGTGAAATTGAGGGAGAATGATATGGCTGAGAGAAATCTGGATTTTGACAGGATAATAAACAGAAAGGGCACGGGATGTCTGAAATATGATTTTGCAAAAAGACGCGGGATGCCGGAGGATGTGCTGCCCCTCTGGGTGGCGGATATGGACTTTGAGACATCTTCCTGCATCGAGGATGCCCTGGTTGAGAGGGTAAGGCACGGGATCTTCGGATACAGTGAAGTCCAGACGCCGTATTTTGAGATCGTCAGGGACTGGATGAAGAGACACCATGACTGGGATATACGGGAGGGATGGCTGATAAAAACCCCCGGGGTTGTATTCGCCCTGGCCATGGCGGTGAAGGCCTATACAGAGCCGGGAGACGGCGTGCTGCTTCAGCTGCCGGTGTATTACCCGTTTTCGGAAGTGATAGAAGATAACGGGAGGAGGGTGGTAAGCAATACGTTATACCTGGGGGAGGATAACCGTTACCATATGGACTTCGTTGATTTTGAAAAAAAGATCACACAGGAAAAGATCAAGCTGTTTTTCCTGTGCAACCCGCACAATCCGGTGGGGAGGGTCTGGACAAGAGAGGAGCTGACAAAACTGGGAGATATCTGTGTGAAGCATCATGTCATAGTGGTCAGCGATGAGATCCACCAGGATTTTGTGTTTCAGGGCAGGCATCTGGTCTTTGCGGATCTGAAAAAGGAATACGAGGGTATCAGCGTAACCTGTACCTCGCCGAGCAAGACCTTCAACCTCGCCAGTATGCTGATATCAAATATTTTTATTCCGGACCGTGAACTCAGGATGAAGTTCCGAAAAGAATTGGATGCGGCGGGAATAAGCCAGCTGGGGGTCATGGGGCTTGTCGCATGTGAAGCGGCATACAGCCAGGGGGAAGAGTGGTACCGGGCCATGCTTTCCTACGTGGGGGATAATATAGCATTTACCCGGAAGTATGTGGAGGAAAACCTGCGCGGCGTCCGCATGGTGGAGCACGAGGGAACCTATCTCATGTGGCTTGATTTCCGGGAGCTAGGGCTTGGCACGGATGAACTGGAAAGGTTGATAATACACAGGGCGAGACTGTGGCTCGACAGTGGTAAGATCTTTGGGGAGAGCGGAAGAGGTTTTCAGAGGATCAACGCTGCCTGTCCCCGGAGCGTGTTGTGGGAGGCGTTGGAGAGGATCAGAAAAGCAATACAGGAATAGAAAGGCAGATATGCTATGTTGCACATTGAGAATGATGATGTAAGAAAATGTATCTTAGAAGGGAATTTTGGCCTGGAGAAGGAAAGTCTGAGGATCCGAGGGGACGGTACGTTATCCCATTCGCCCCACCCTTTTGCCGAGGATGATGCGCATATTGTAAAGGATTTTTGTGAGAATCAGACGGAGATCAATACATCGGTGCATCCCGGCGCAAAGGAGGCGATAGGCGAGCTGGAGCTTCACAACAGGCGTATTTATGAGAGGCTGGAAAGCCTGCCGGAAAGAGAATACCTGTGGCCGTTTTCCAATCCGCCTTATATCCAGAGCGAGAGCGATATCCCGGTGGCCGTCTTTGTGGGGGCCACGGTGTCAAAGACGGCATACAGGGAGTACCTGTCCGCGAAATACGGCAGGTATAAAATGACGTTTTCCGGTATCCATGTGAATTATTCCTTCTCGGAGGAACTGCTGGAAGCGGATTTCAAATACCAGGAGGAGACGGATTATCAGGAATACAAAAACCGTTTCTACCTGGAGGTCGCTCAGAAGATGGCTGCCTATGGTTGGCTGCTGGTGGCCGTGACGGCGGCAAGCCCTCTTTTGGACAGCTCTTTTGTGGAGAAGGGCGTTTACGACCAGGATGTGTTCACGGGAATGGCCTCTGTCAGATGCGGTGAGATGGGATATTGGAACGAGTTTGCCCCCATCCTGGATTATCAGAATGTTGCCGCATATGCAGACAGTATCCAGAGATATGTGGACATGGGGCTGCTGAAGACGGCATCTGAACTGTATTACCCCATACGGCTGAAACCGGCGGGGGAAAATAACCTGGAGATGCTGTGCCGGAACGGTGTAAATCATATAGAGCTGCGCATGTTCGATCTGAATCCCCTTGTGAGTGCCGGTGTGGAGGAAAAGGATATTGTGTTTGCACAGCTTTTGATGGTCTGGCTGGCCGCGACTCCGGACCGGCCGTTCAGTGAAAGAGATCAGATCCAGGCGGTACAGAATTTTAAGAATGCGGCCCGCTATGATCTGAAGACGGTCAATATATTGATGCCGGATGGAGAGATATGCTCGGTGGTCCGGGCGGCGCTGAAAATAATTGACAGGATGAAAGAGTTCTATGACGGCCTTTCCCTGGACGTGGACGGGATCCTGCAGTTTGAATACGAAAAATTTACAGACGCGGAAAACAGATATGCGTGGCAGATCAGAAAACAGTTCGGAGACGGATATGTAAAAAAAGGCCTGGGGCTTGTTAGGGAAAGGCAGGGGGAATAGATGTGTGAATTGTTCGGTGTCAACTCCCGCGGCAGACTGGAATTAAATGAGCTTCTCTCGGAATTTTTTTCCCACGGCGTAGAACATCCCAACGGATGGGGGATGGCTTTTTTTTACGGGAATGGCGTATCTTTGGAAAAACAGCCGGAGGCATCACATAAAAGCTTCTATCTGAAGCAGAGGTTACAATCCAAAGTGGAGGCGGATAAAATGATCGCGCATATACGGCTTGCCACAAGAGGGGATCTCAGCTACGAAAACACACATCCCTTTGTCATGCGTGACAAAAGCGACAGGACATGGACGCTGGCGCATAACGGGACGATTTTTGACTGTGATCTGCTGAATCCTTTTGCGCACGGGCAGCAGGGGCAGACAGACAGTGAGAGGATCCTGGCATATATCGTAAGCCGGATGGATGCGGAGCTGGACGGGAAAAAAGAATTATCAAAACAGGAGAGATTTGAACTGCTGGATGAAATACTTGGCGAAATAACGCCGGAAAACAAAGTAAATCTCCTCTTGTTTGACGGTGAGCTGATGTATGTGCACACAAATTGTCAAAACAGTTTGTACAGACGCCGGAGAGGGGAGGGCGTTGTGATATCCACCAGACCGCTGGACCACCATGAATGGGAACACGTGCCGATGAACACGCTGATCGCTTACCGGGACGGGATGCAGATATATACGGGAACGGATCATGGGAATGAATTTTTCGAGACGGAAGAGAAGATGCGGCTGCTGTTTCTGGATTTTGCAAACCTGTAGCAGATCAGGTTTTCTGCTGTCGTTTAGGAAATATCTTTCACATGTAAAAGAAATTATCTATTACGTCAGCCTGAAAAAGCGGTTGACAAGAGAAAGATGTAAAAGTATAATGTGAGTCATAGAGAAAAACCTACAAATCATATTAAGTTAGTAGGAAATAGAACTGCTGTCAAATTATTTTATATTTAATGGAGGTAATCATTATGAGTCAGATCAAAGAAAGTGCACTGGAATTAATCGGGGATACCCCGATACTGAAACTGAACGGGTACGCGAAGGAGGTTGGCGTGAAGGACGCTACCATTCTTGCAAAACTGGAATATTTTAATCCTGCGGGTTCCGTGAAAGACCGTATTGCATTGGCGATGATCGAGGATGCGGAAAAGAAGGGGCAGTTGAAAGAGGGGTCAACCATTATTGAGCCCACCAGCGGGAATACCGGGATCGGCCTGGCGGCAGTGGCGGCGGCAAAGGGATACAGGGCGATCCTGACACTGCCGGATACCATGAGTGTGGAGAGAAGGAATCTCCTGAAGGCCTACGGCGCGGAGCTGGTATTGACAGAGGGCGCCAAGGGAATGAAGGGAGCTATCGCAAAGGCGGAAGAACTCTCTAATGAAATTAATGGCGCCGTCATCCTGGGACAGTTTGTGAATCCGGCGAACCCGGCAGTACACAAGGCGAAAACGGGCCCGGAGATCTGGGAGCAGACCGATGGCAAGGTGGATATTTTTGTGGCCGGTGTGGGAACCGGCGGAACCATTACAGGTGTGGGTGAATACTTAAAGGAGAAAAATCCGGACGTAAAGATTGTGGCCGTGGAGCCTGCCGGAAGTCCCGTTTTGTCCAAGGGTACCCCGGGGGCGCATAAGATCCAGGGAATAGGAGCAGGCTTTGTGCCGGAAGTACTCAACACGAATGTATATGATGAGATTATTGCTGTGGAGAATGAGGACGCATTTGCCGAGGGCAAGACATTTGCAGTCAGCGAGGGGATCCTGGTGGGTATATCTTCGGGGGCAGCGCTTAAAGCAGCAGTGATCCTGGCAAACAGACCGGAGAATAAGGGAAAGACGATTGTGGCATTGCTTCCCGATTCCGGAGACAGATATCTGTCCACCCCGCTTTTTGGCGGCAATTAGGAGATCATTTTGTCAGGAGCGGCGGAGACAACTGACTGGGGAATATTGGTATGAGCAGATTGAATGAAGACAGGGTGGAAAGTATCGTCCGGCTGATACTGGATGACTATACCGATGACAGGGTGGTCAACAAGACAGATCTGTATAACCAGCCGGATAAAAAGGCGATTATTGATATTGTCGGGAAATTGCTGAAGATACTCTACCCGGGATATTACAGCGATAAGGTTTACAAAATATACAGCCTGAAAAATAATATGTCGGCGGCCATCGAGGATGTCATTTTCCATCTGAACAAACAGATCATGATCGTGCTGAAATACTGTAGTACCTACCCGGCATATACGGATTGTGAACTGGATGAAAAGGCGAAAAATATCACACTGGACTTTATGGAAAAGATACCGCAGATCAGAGCCTATCTGGATACGGATATCCAGGCAGCCTATGAGGGCGATCCGGCAGCAGGGAGCAAGGATGAGGTGATCCTGTCCTATCCGGGACTGTACGCCATCTCTGTCTACAGGGTCGCCCATGAGCTGGTTTTGCTCGGGGTACCCATGATCCCGAGGATCATGACAGAGCACGCGCACAGTGTCACCGGGATCGATATTCACCCCGGGGCCACGATAGGGAAATATTTTTTTATGGATCACGGCACAGGCATTGTCATCGGGGAAACCACGGTGATCGGGGAACATGTCAAAGTGTACCAGGGAGTTACGCTGGGTGGGTTATCGACAAAAGGCGGACAGAAACTAAAGGGAGTGAAGAGACACCCGACGATCGGTGATCATGTCACGATCTACTCCGGTTCCTCCATCCTGGGGGGAGACACCGTGATTGAAGAAAATGTCGTGGTGGGCGGGAATACGTTTGTCACAAAATCAATCGGCAAAGACACAAGGGTAAGCCTGAAGGATCAGGAGCTGCAGTTTAAGAATTAAGGAGGCAGAGGACTTGGATGTTAGTACACAACAGGTGAGTGCGATGCCCGCAGGCGATTATTTATATGTTGACATACGGAGTGAGGCCGCATATCAGAACGGGCATATACCGGGAGCTGTCTACTGGGACTGCAGCGAGGGAGGTCTTGAGGGGCTTCCGGGAGATAAAAAACTGATTGTTTACTGCACATATGGGGAACAGAGTGTGGCGGCAGTGCAAAAATTGGAACGGAGAGGCTTTTGCGCTTATAATCTGTCCGGTGGATATCGGGAGTGGCTTCTGCATCATTTTGGGGAATTAAGTGAGGAGGAAGTCAAACGATATGACAGACAGATGATCCTTCCGGAAGTGGGAAGTGAGGGACAGAAAAAGCTAAAAAGATCCAGAGTGCTGATCGTGGGAGCCGGCGGGCTTGGCTCCCCGGCGGCTGTGTATCTCGCCGGTGCGGGGGTGGGGACGATCGGTATTATGGATAATGACACAGTAAGCATTTCGAATCTTCAAAGACAGATCCTCCATAATATGGAGACGGAAAATATGAATAAAGCAGAATCGGCAAAAATGGCTCTGCAAAAATTAAATGATAAGATCGAGGTAAAGGTATATCCGTATGCATTGACCGTGGATAATGCGGAGAGAACTATCCGGGAATACGATTTTGTCATAGACGCAGTGGACAATTTTGAGACAAAATTTCTGATCAATGATACTTGTGTTTTGCTGGAGAAGCCTTTTTGTCATGCAGGGATTTTGCGGTTTAAAGGGCAGGTAATGACGTATGTGCCGGGGGATTTTCCGTGTTATCGATGTGTGTTTGAAGAGGTCCCGGAGAGCGGTATGATCCCGGGCTGCAGCCAGGCGGGGATCATGGGGGCTGCCGCCGGTGTGATCGGAAGTATCCAGGCATTGGAAACGATCAAATATATATTGGGCGTCGGGGAGCTGCTGACCGGGAAAATTTTTGAACTGGATGGATTATCCATGAGAACACGGATCGTATCTGTTCATAAAAAAAACGAAAGATGCAGGGCCTGCGGCAGCCGCGGGACAATTATTTTTTCATAAATTAGTTGAAAGCAAGGCCTTTTGTGAAGAACTTATCCAGACCGTGTTAAATAAAAAAAGTATTCGTTTGATTGAGGCCACACCGCAAAAAAGCCTGAGGAATGTGAAAGGACGTTCAGTTGTTTTGGATGTTTATTGTATTGATACGGAAAAAGCAAATTATGACGTTGAGATGCAACAGCAGAAGGATGGTGTTGACCACCAGAGACGTGTTCGGTATAATGCGTCTAACATGGATACCTATATAGCGGATAAAGGTATTAAGTTTGAGCAGGTGCCAGATGCATATGTGATTTATATTTCTAGGAATGATTTTTTTGAAGAAGGAAAAACTATCTATCATGTAGACCGTGTGTTGCGAGAGACGGGGAAAGTGGTGGACAATGGTTTTTATGAAATATATGGGCAAAGAAAGCAAAAGAAGCAGATGAAAAAACGGCCAGAAAAATGTTGATGTCCGGGAGATTTGAGGCCGAGGAGATTGTAAACTGGGTATCCTTGTTGTCGTTGGAGGAAGTGAAAGAGTTACAGAAATCTATTATAGGAACATCTTAGAGAATAGAAAGACAAGGCCACCTGCGAGGTGGCCTTTTTCTTTCGTTCCCGAAAAGCAGCCCTTTCGTTCCAAACACCCCAAAAGCGGCTTTTTATTGCCGATATAAAAAGTGAACGTTTTAGATAGATTTGGGGTGATGGATTGTGAACATCGCAGTAGTAGATGACGAGAGAGTGATCAGGGAGCAGATAGGCCGGTTGAAAAAAAACAGATGCCGGACTGTTATCTGGGATCCTATGCCACGGGAGAGGAACTGCTGGCGGCCGGAAAGCCCTTTGACATCGTTTTCCTGGATATAAAGATGGATGGGCTGGATGGGATAGAAACGGCCAGGATGCTGCGGGCGAGACAGGATGATGTGGTTCTGATCTTTGTCACAGGGGATCGGGAGTATGTGTTTGATGCCCTGGATCTGTATGCGTTCCATTATCTGGTGAAGCCTGTGGAGGAGGGCAAATTCAGGGAGGTTTTGGCGCGGGCGGCAGGAGAGGTGGCCAAAAAGAGGGAAAAACGGTTTCTCTTTATTAAAAAGAGAAATCTGACACTTGACCAGGCGGACATTCTGTATATTGAGAGCCGGGCAAAAAAAGGTGGAGATCCATACCGCCGGGCGGAAGGATATTGTAGAAATCTATGCGACAATGGATGAGATGGAGGATCAGCTGGGGGAAGATTTTTACCGCTGCCACCGGGCGTATCTTGTAAACATGGCCCATATCACAGAATATGGCAAGGACAGTATAACTATCACAAACGGCGATCAAATCTGTCTGACCAAGAAGAAGTACAGGGATTTTGTCAAAGCGTACATTTGGTACCTGCAGAATGGAGGGATACCCGGTGTATAAAATGATTGATCTTTTATCTGCGGCTGTATTTTAGTTGTCCTTACCCTGTGTTTTTATAAAGCATTCCGCCTGGTTACCATTTTTCTGGTGGTTGCTTTTCAGGCGGTCTCTGACATCAGCAAGTATGCCGTGGCGATTGTGTTCGCGAAAGTAGGGGACGGTGTGATTGAACTGTGGAACCGGTGTGTGGAGAATGGTTTCTTTACGTCAGACAGGGCGCTCAGGATGACGTTGAATGCCGCCGTGCTGGTGGTGCAGGTCGCTCAATATCTGGTGATCGCATACTGTTCTATATATCGCTGCGGGGGATTGTGCGGGATTTTAAGGAAAAGGATTATGAGATACACAGGACGGAGTTGTTTTTTCTTTTGATCCCGGCGGCTGTGGGGCTGTTGATCTGTGTGCTTCTGCGGATCATCATGGTCACACTGGAGGGCGACGTGCCGGAAATGCTGTATGACAGGTATCCCATACTGATCCTTGTACTTCCGGCCATCCTTCTGTTATCTCTGCTTTCAATCCTGTATGGGGTAAAGCTGTTTCAGGACATGGTTTACCGGAACAAGACAAAAAGTGAGAGGGTGATCCTGAAAAATCAGGTGAGAACTATGCAGGAACACATGGAGGAGATGGAACGTATCTACTCTGAGATACGGGGCATGAAACACGATATGAAAAACACTGTCGCCGTGATCGGAGAGCTCGCCAAAGGGGAAAAAGTTTCCCGGGAAGACAGTGCTTTTTTGGAAGAGGGGGGACTGCAGGAATATCTGGTGGATTTAAATCAGAGCTTTGACCGGCTGGAACTGCGTTTCCGTACAGGGAATGCGGTGGACAATGCCGTCCGGGCGTGCAGGGAACTGAAAGAAAAAGAGCCGGAGGCGGAGGTTTTTATCCGGTTTGTATCTCTGCAGAAGGGGAATCTCCTGGTGCTAAAGGTGGAGAAGTATCATGGGGCAATGGATTTTATGGCAAAGGACAGGGTTTTCATTCTGTCCATGATGATGAAAAATGAAAGGGGAAGTGAAGATGGATTTTGGAGTGACAGGTAAAATGTGGGAGTATGGCACAGGCCGTACCGATGCCGGGACCTATATGGGTGAGTCTTATGAGGAACGTATCAGCAAAATAACGGACAAAACGGCAGCAAGTGCTTTTCAGACGGCTTACGCAAACAAAATGGCGGGGGCTGTGGATTATATTTCAACGATTAGCAGGGCATACAGCACCGGAAAAGCGGGTGCAACGAATTTTGAGGATGCTTTTCCGATGTATGACGTCATAACCCATGTGGGAAATGCCAATATCTCTTCCGGCAGCTGGCAGAGAAACGACTTCCCTTTTTGGAAATATTTTGACAGGAATACAAGTGCGGACGCTTTGAATGACTGGAAACCGGAGGGGGCCAATCCGTCACAGATGCGCAGTGACCTGCAAAAGGAAGATGCTGGAGCGGGAGATGGAGGAAAAATATTACAGAGGGAAGTCGGCAAAGGAGGGTCTGAGATGAGTATGCCAGGAGTAAATGCTGCTTTGATAGGTGCGTATCCGTACGTGGCAGCGAAAAATGTAAATAAAGCGGATGCAGGAAAAATCAGTTTTGCAGGCCGGTTACAGAAAACATGGGAGACAGCGGAGAGCGGTGCGCCATCAGGAACGGAGCAGTATGTGGAGCATCTGAAAGAGAGATACGGCGCAAATGTGATGATAAAAAATGTCGGGAATGACCAGAGGAGCATCGATAATTTCGGAGCAAGCATAGCGGGCTATAACAATGTGGTAATTGCGCCGAATATTTTAGAAAAAATGGCGAATGATCCGGCAAAGGCTGCCTATTATGAGAGCAAAATCCAATCAGCGCTTAATAGTTTCCCCAGATGCCAGGCGGAACTTTCGGCAATGGGACATGAAATTTATTCTTATGCGGTAGGTGTTGATGAGAATGGTGTAGTGCATACATATGTTACCGGTGACTTGAAACCGGAAGTCAGGGCGAAGATGGAAGCCCGGGTAAAAGCCGAACAGGATTATGTTTACAGCGGTACCGGAGGCTATGGATTCTGCGGCTGCGGCTTATGAGACGAATGTTATGACAGTATCTGATATATGGCAGGAGCCAATTGATTAAGGAGGGTAAAAATGGCAATTACAGGAGTAACGAATTCCACAGCAGGGATTTATGGAAATTCGGTAAACAAACAAGTAAAGAGTAAGCAGACGGAAACAACGTCTTTCTCTGACAAAATAACACAAAAAAGTGAAAGTGTCGTTGACCAGTACAAGAGAAATCATCCTGAGGATGTTTCCCATGTGGATGCACAGGTGAGGGCTGGCAGGTCCGTACTGGCGAAGAACGGTGCCGACAATGTTTCCAGAGATGATATGACGATGGAAGAGTATAAGGGTTTTATCAATGGATTGCTAAGCCGCATACCATTCGATGCCACCAGAGTGTACGACAGGGAAATCACTTCGATCTCGGATGCAGGCTGGAAACAGATGAAAAACGATCCGGATTATGAGGCGTGGGTATTGGGCTATACGGCGGGAAACAGGTCTGTTCGGAATCCGTTTTTTGGCTGGCCGGGGGCATCGGCAAATGTATGCGTGGAGAAATTCGGCGCGTCTATCGAGGAGCATATCGGCCAGAGTGTTGGCACATCCAGCCCCGGCAGCAGTTCTAATAAACTGAAGGATGAAAAATCATGGTGGGAGAGACGCCATGAAAGGATGGAAGAACTGATGGCGGAGCAGGCTGAAAAAGCGATAAAAATAGCACGAGCACAGGGCACTTTGGAGGCAATGGTTTATGAAAAAAATATTTTAGGACTTCTGGATCAATAGATGAGATTTCTTTTTGCAAGATGTGTTTGAAATTCCGTCTAAAGTAGAATATACTAAGGATAAGACTATATGAACGAGGGAGATATGCGCAATGAATATCTGGCATGATATCAGGGAAGACAGGATTTTCCCCACAGATTTCGTCTCGGTTATTGAGATTTCCAAGGGAAGCAACAAAAAGTATGAGTTAGATAAGGAAACCGGGATGCTGATGCTTGACCGTATCTTGTTTACGGCAACCCACTATCCCATGAATTATGGCTTTATCCCGAGAACATACGGCGATGACAAAGATCCGCTGGACGTTCTGGTACTCTGCTCAGAGGCTATTGAACCGATGACTCTGGTCAGGTCATATCCGATTGGTGTGATGAAGATGGAAGATGGAGGCATGGGGGACGAGAAAATCATTGCGATCCCTTATGGAGATCCTACATATATCGGGTATACGGACGTGAATGAACTGCCCAAACACATATTTGATGAACTACAGCACTTTTTCTCCACCTATAAGTATTTGGAAGGCAAGACGACAGACGTAAAGGAGATCGGCGGGCCCACTGAGGCTGTCGCGGTGATTGAACAATGTATGGAGAATTACAGGAAAAAATTTGTAGAGAACCGCTGATTTTGATATCCTATCTTTTGATCATGAACATTGTCGGCTTGGCTGTGATGGGCGTGGACAAAGCAAAGGCGAAACATCACAGATGGCGAATACCGGAGAAGACGTTGTTTCTTGTTAGTATTCTTGGTGGGAGCATAGGAACATGGGCGGGGATGTATCTGTTCAGGCATAAGACAAAACACTGGTATTTTGTTGTGGGAATGCCGGCAATCCTTGTGTTGCAGATCGCGATTGCCGTTTATATCCAATGGTAACCTGAAACGGAGATGACGAAGTTGAAATATGTGAATTGTATTGTCGTGTTTAATCAATATAAGGACAAGGCGCTATTCTGCAAAAGGGTAAAAGATCCATACAAAGGGTTGTATAATTTTGTCGGGGGCAAGGTGGAACTGGGAGAGTCATCTTCTGCAGCTGCATACAGGGAACTGCAGGAAGAGACCGGAATAGGCAGGGCAGATATCTGTCTTTTCAGGTTGATGGATCTTACATATTACGCACAGGACTTTGTGCTGGAGATATATGTAGGACAGCTGCAGAGGGATGTGCGGCTTGTAAAAGAGATAAATCCCCTGGAGTGGCTGTCCCTCACAGAAGATTTTGCGGATGCGAAAAGGTTTGCCGGAGACCAGAATATTGCACATATCATCAATGTGGCGCGAAAATATCCGATGGATAAAAACATGGAATGCGATTATAGATATGAGGAGCTTGATGAATTAGATAAGCAGAAGGCACTTAATCAGCTTATGAGTAAGCTGATTGAGGCTGAAATATCTATTTGTGAGGATGGGACTAAATCAGCAGACGATTTAGAAACAGAATTGGGGGTATAGAGATTGAAGAACGTTGAGTATTCCCAGATTGTAAGGCGTAAGCTTAAAGTATTACGAGCACGCCATACAAAAGAATTTGGTTCAGAGGTTTCAATAAAATGAATTTTCTTTGATTTGGGTAAGATTTATAGCCTCTCGGATTCTTGACGGGTAGGCGGAGATTTGTATTTAAAGTGTATAATCTACTTAGAAGTAATCGGAATTGAATCTCCGATTGCCCTCAGTAAAATGGTTATAAAGAATAGCATCCTCACTTTAGGCGGTAGGGATGCTATTTCTTTTTATGATTGTCTATGTAAGACAGAGCCGCAAACAGCACAAGCAATAATGTAAGACCCTTACATCACGCTCATAGGGCATCACCCTCTTTCGTAAGACTAGAGGGCATCTCGGAAAGTCGCATCCTACGCGATATCTAATAAAGTGGTAGTGTTCTTATTTTTGCGTCTATGACATCCAGCCTTATTCCTGAGGCTGGGTGTGGGCAGAGCCCGCGAAGCCTTTTAATCACCGGGAATTAAAGCAATCTCCTATAATAGAATTTAGCAGAAATTAAATTCTTAAAGTTCATATACCGAATATCTCTTCTCTTATGTTGCCACGGCAATATTCGTGCAAATGGTAATACCGCATCATTTTTATTTTTTCTATTGATAAATCCTCACCATTTAGCAAATTATATATTTGATCAATTTCGTTTTCGTACTCATTTTCTGGAGCCATTGGAAATAAACAAATCGGATCCCATTCATTGATTATATCTCTAATCAATTCCATTTTACTTTCCTCCATATAATCTTTTTACAATTTGCTTTATTTTGCTGTCGCAGGAATAGGTGATGCCGTCCGGCGAGGGATGCAAGTCACATTATAACATCAGATGAGGCTGAGGTCAAAAGGTGTTTTGTCACCAACTGATGCCCCTCCGGCGAGCTGCAACATTTTGTTGACATAAACAGGGAACCGGTATATTTTATATATAGACGTTTGCGAGGAGGTGACATGATCATGAGTTGCACAGATTTTCTCTCTCCTACCAATGAATATTATTCCAGGTGGCTTGATCAGGATAACGGGGCCTTGCTGGACAAAGCAAAAGAGGGGGTTCATTTTCTGTATTCTCCTGCGAGGAATGAAATTCCCCGAGGGTATCCGGCGTGTATTGATCTGTTTTTGTACTGTCAGGATACACGAATGTTTATTTCCTATGGGGACAGGATGAAAGATAAAATTTCCGAGCTGAAGAAAAAGTGTAAATTGAATATGACAGCGGCGGAGTTGGCGAAAGCCTTGTCTGAGGTGTGCAAGGCCAGGGCGGAGCATCATATAAAATATGTTTTTTCCGGCAGCAGGGTCATGCATTCCGGTGCGGTCGTACTCACAGACAGTCAGACAGAAGACTTCCTTGCATTTTTTCGGAGCTGGAATCCCAATTGCAGAAATACGGACTGGGTTCCGGAGTATTTTAGCGATATGGTGTCACAGAACTTGTGCTGTGGCGTTTTTGAAGACGGGAAACTGGTGTGTTGCACCGACGCGCCGGATATGCCCTTTATGGGTGATCGCGTGCAGGAGATAGGGATCCATACACTGGCGGGATATCAGAAAAGAGGATATGCCTCGCTGGCGTGCAGCCTCTGTATCGAGGAATTGATCCAAAGGGGAAAATGCCCTCTTTGGTCAACAGATGCGGGAAACATGGCGTCGCAGAGACTGGCGGCAAAGCTGGGATTTCAGAAGACAGCGGATGTGCTCTTGGTCAGTGCAGATGCCGCGGTTGGATAAGGGGCTAGTGCTTTTCCCCCGACACGATCTCCCGTATGATCTCTTCTGTCGCCGCCGTGGTGTCGTCCGTCCCGTTTTTCATGGCCGTTGTCTGTTTTTCATCGACGCCCTCTGTGGCGTCTTTTTTTAACATGATCTTAATTGTCATAAGAAACAGTTTCAGGTCCATCCACAGGGAATAGTTTTCAATGTAAAACAGGTCGAGTTTCAACTTGTCGTAGGGCACGGTATTGTATTTTCCGTAAATCTGGGCGAAACCGGTGAGGCCGGCTTTTACCCGGGTGCGAAAGGAAAATTCCGGCATCTCTTCCATGTACTGTGCAATGATCTCCGGTCTCTCCGGCCGGGGGCCCACCAGGGACATGTCTCCCTTCAGCACATTGAAAAACTGGGGCAGCTCATCCAGTCTGGTGGCGCGGATAAAACGGCCTACCGGGGTGATCCGGTCATCGTTTTCCCTGGCCAGGACAGCTTCGCCGTCCTTCTCTGCGTCCACAACCATGCTTCGGAATTTGTACATGAAAAATTCTCTGTTGTCCTTTGTGCATCTCGTCTGACGGTACAGGATCGGCCCTCGGTCGTAGCACTTGATGGCGATGGCGGTCAGAAGCATGAACGGCAGGGCCAGGACAGTGATGGGGATGCTGATGCACAGATCCACGGTGCGTTTCCAGAAACGCTCATCAAAACTGAGGGAGTATCCTTTGCAGAGCAGAAACGGCGTGTCAAATATATGGATCTGATCCGTGCCCATGAGAATGATGTCGGATATTTTGGGCATGACGTAGGCCCGTATGCCGTGCCCGAAACAGAATTTCAGCACCTCGTTTCTCTGAAGGGCGGGGATATCTCCGATGATGACAGCCTGGAAATCTTTTACTTTCTCCGCGATTGCGTCCATGCCGGAGTCCACGTGAATAGCGTCATAAATGGCGTATTTATCCCGCCGTGCCTCCACCTTGTAGATCAGGTCGGCGGCGGGGCGGTCACCGTAAATCAGCAGGATCTTCCAAGGCTGAAAGATCCGGTTGTATACGACGCTGGCAAACACCGTCCACAGGGCGGCGATGACCATATCGCACAACTGCATGATGCATATACCGGCAGGATTTACCAGACCGAAAGCCAGAAGGCAGATAATGAAATACATGATAAAATTGGCAATCAGTGTGGACAGAAAATGGGACAGCAGAACCTCGATCCTGCGAAGCTGTCCGATGCGGAGAGCCCCGTACATTTTGGAAAAAAAATACAGCAAAACGCCGTACAATGCAATGATGGCATAGTTACCACGACGGTAAAATTGATATACATACATAGTGTCTGCGTAGGTTTCATACCAAAAATAGGAAAAAACAATCATCATGAGAAGGATGCTGATGAGCGATAAAAAAAACAGGATTGTTTTTTTGTACGGATCGCGGTTTTTAGTCATTTGCACGGCCCCCTGTCATTTGTTGGTTTTCTCTGTCTGCAGCACTTTGTGCTGTGGATATTGACATATAGTACAATACCATACGCAGAACGGAATTGTCAAACAGTTCCGGCAATTGGAAATTTTAGCGACTGTCCGGATACCCGGGCTGGCCCATTGCATATCTTTTCCGTTTCGTGTATAATAGGGACGTGTTGATTTTCAAATGCGGCCCTATGGGGTGCGTGAAACGAGTCGAAGCGAAGAAAAGAGGTAAAATGTGAATGACAAGAGATTTGCGCTGTTGATTGATTCAGACAACATATCAGCGCGTTACATTGACAGTATTTTGGACGAAATGACCCGCCACGGTGTAGCGACCTACCGCCGGATCTACGGGGATTTCACCAGCAACCAGATGCACCGCTGGAAGAGCGAACTGGCAGAGCGGTCTATCACGCCCATCCAGCAGTTTCAGAATACCATCGGGAAAAATGCCACGGATTCGGCGTTGATCATTGACGCCATGGATATCCTCTACACGGGAAATGTGGAGGGTTTCTGTCTGGTCTCCTCCGACGGGGACTTTACCAGGCTGGCCAGCCGTCTGAGGGAGTCGGGGATGGAAGTGATCGGCATGGGAGAGAGCAAGACGCCCAAATCATTTAAGGCGGCCTGTTCTGTATTCACCAATATCGAGCTGCTCCTGGAGGGGGATGGCGACAAGTCCGACAGCAAGAACGAGAAGAAGAATGTGGTGACGAAGAAGAAGATTGCCGACGCCATCATCGAGGTGATCACCACCAATGAAAATAACGGAAAGGATACCGGGCTGGGTGAAATAGGCAGTGCCCTGGTAAAAAAATATTCCGACTTTGACGTGCGCAATTACGGTTACAGCTCTCTGTCCCGATTCATTGAGGAGATGGACAGCTTCGAGTTGAGGCGCAACCACACCAATATCAATGTGATACTGAAAAGTGACTCCAACGAGATAAGGGGATTTGCCGCGGAGGTGGTTCGCAGAGCCGGAGTGACGGGGGTGGAGATCGGACTATTGGCCCAGAAGATCTACGATCATTACCCCAACTTCAAGGTGAAGAGACTGGGATACTCCACGTTCCAGAAATTTGTCCACAGCATTCAGGAACTTCAGGTGGAAAATGTGGGAAACAACCAGAAGTATGTTTATATGAAAAAGTAATCAGCATTTATATATGGAGGGAAGGATAAGAATGTCGAAACAGAAGATTTTGTTAGGAAACGAGGCGATCGCCCGGGGTGCCTACGAGGCGGGGGTGAAGGTGAGTGCTGCCTACCCCGGCACACCCAGCACGGAGATCAGTGAGAACATTGTAAAATACGATGAGATCTATGCGGAGTGGTCGCCCAATGAGAAGGTGGCCACGGAGGTGGCCATCGGCGCATCCATCAGCGGTGTCAGAGCCATGGCGTCCATGAAGCATGTGGGGTTGAATGTGGCCAGTGACCCCCTGTACACCGCGTCCTATATCGGGGCGAACGGAGGTCTGGTGCTGGTGGTGGCGGATGATCCGGGACTCTACAGTTCCCAGAACGAGCAGGACACCCGCTGCGTGGCGAGAGCGGCGCTGGTGCCGGTGCTGGAGCCGTCGGACAGCCAGGAGGCGAAGGATTTTGTGAAAGCCGCCTATGATATCAGCGAGAAATATGACACGCCGGTGATCCTGCGGACCACCACAAGGCTTGCTCACTCTCAGGGGCCTGTCACATTGGAGGACCGGGTTTTGCCGGAGGATAAACCCTATGAGAGAAATCCGGGGAAAAATGTGATGATGCCGGGCAACGCGATCAAGAGACATATTTTTGTGGAGGAGCGGATGCGCAGACTGGAGGAGGAGAGCGCCGGTTTTGCCATCAATCGGGCGGAGTATGGAGATACCTCCATCGGTTTTATCACCAGCGGCATTCCCTATCAGTATGTAAAGGAAGTGTTTCCCGACGCCTCGGTGCTGAAACTGGGCATGGTAAATCCGCTGCCCAGGAAGCTGATCGAGGAGTTCGCCTCAAAAGTGGATAAGCTCTACGTGTTTGAGGAGCTGGAACCGGTGATCGAGGAGCAGGTCCGGTCCTGGGGAATTGACTGTGTCGGCAAAGAGATCTTCACCCGCCAGGGGGAGTACAGTGCCAATCTTTTGCGGCGGCGGGTGAAAAAAGAGAAGGCAGACTTCGCCCCCTATCCCGATCTGCCGGCGAGACCCCCCATTCTCTGTCCGGGCTGCCCGCATCGGAGTACCTTCTCGGTGCTGAATAAATTAAAAATCCATGCGGCGGGAGATATAGGCTGCTACACGCTGGGAGCCGTGCCTCCTCTGAATGTCATCGACACCACTGTCTGTATGGGGGCCAGTATTTCTACCCTTCACGGGATGGAGATGGCCCACGGCAGGGATTACATCAAAAACTGGGTGGCCGTCATCGGAGATTCCACCTTTATGCATACGGGGGTCAATTCCCTGATGAACATGGTATACAACCAGGGCACGGGGACGGTCATTATCATGGACAATTCCACTACCGGCATGACGGGGCATCAGGATCATGCCGCCACAGGAAAAACGCTGAAGGGTCAGGAAGTGCCGGCGATAAGCATTTACCGTCTCTGCAAGTCCATGGGGATTGAGCATGTGGTTGAGGTGGATGTCTTTGACATAGAGGCCATGGAAAAAACCATCCGGGAGGAAGTGGCGAGGGATGCGGTTTCCGTCATCATTGCCTGCGGGCCCTGTGCTCTCCTGAAGGGAATGAAGTTCCCGGACAAATGCGTGCCGGTTCCGGAGAAATGCAGGAAGTGCGGCATGTGTCTGAAACCGGGCTGCCCGGCGCTGACGAAGAACGGGGACGGGACGATTTCCATCGACGACACAATGTGTAACGGCTGTGGCCTGTGCAGACAGCTCTGCCCCTTTGGGGCCATAGATACCGTGCAGCGTTGAAAAACGGCGGAGCATATTTGGATTCAGGAGCAATAGGGACGAGATTTTGAAAGGATAGATGAACATGGAGACAAAAAATATTATGATTGTGGGAGTGGGAGGCCAGGGGACTCTCCTGACCAGCCGCATCCTGGGAGGGATCATCCAGGCGGCAGGCTACGATGTGAAACTCAGTGAGGTACACGGTATGGCGCAGCGGGGCGGCAGTGTGGTGACATATGTCCGCTATGGCGATAAAGTATATGAGCCTATTGTGGAAGAAGGGCAGGCGGATGTGCTGATCGCGTTTGAAAAGCTGGAGGCCATGCGTTACGCTCATTTCCTGAAAAAGGACGGCGTAATGATCGTCAACGACCAGCAGATGGACCCCATGACGGTGGTGACCGGCGCCGCTGAATATCCGGCGGATATTTTGGAGACACTGAAAAAAAATCACAATGTGGTTTCGGTGGACGCCATGGCAGAGGCGAAAAAACTGGGCAACGCCCGGGTTTTCAACACCGTCATCATCGGTGTTGCGGCACAGAATATGAACTTTGAAGAGAGGCAGTGGATGGACATCATCGAGGCCACCGTGCCGCCGAAGACGGTGGAACTGAACCAAAAAGCATTTCAAGTGGGGTATAAGATATGATCATAGACGTGCATACGCATGTGTATCCGGAAAAGATCGCTGGGAAGGCGGTGTCGAAACTGGAGCGGGTCTCCGGTGTCCCAGCCAAAGTGAACGGCGTGAAGTCGGGACTGACAGCTTCCATGGAGAGGGCGGGAGTGGATTACTCCCTTCTTCTTCCGGTGGCCACCTCCGCAAAACAGGTGGACAAGATCAATGAGGAGGCCGGGGAGACGAATGCCCGCGGGGAGGAGACCGGACTTTTGTCCTTCGGCGGTATCCATCCGGACACAGATAACTATAAGGAAGTTTTACGGAGAGTCAAAGCCCTGGGGCTGAAGGGGATCAAGCTTCACCCGGACTATCAGGGTACTTTTTTTGACGACATCCGGTACAAGCGCATCGTGGCATATGCCACAGAGCTGGGGCTGTACATCATGGTTCACGCCGGGGAGGATATCGGTCTGCCCGATCCCATTCACTGCCGGCCGGATCATGTGCTGGAGATGATGGCGGATACGGGGACGGACAAACTGATCCTCGCCCATATGGGAGGATGGCGTCTCTGGGAGGAAGTGAAGGAAAAGCTGGCGGGAAACCGGAACCTGTATTTTGACACGGCTTTTTCCATGACGAATCTGGAGAGGGATGGCGTGAAGGGGATGCTGGACGAAGAGCAGTTTGTGGATCTGGTCCGGGCCCACGGCAGCGACCGTATCCTTTTTGGCACGGACAGTCCCTGGAGCGACCAGAAGTCCTGTGTGGACTGGATAGAAAAAACGGCTCTCACCGGGGAGGAGAAAGAACAGATCTTTTCCGGGAATGCAAGGCGGATTTTGGGGATCGGTGCGTAGTGAAGGCTTCGAAAACGGACTGGAGCAGGGAATCGAGCAAGTGTTACGCAGTATGCTCCGGGAGGGGTTGCCCGAGGAAGTGATAGGCAAGTGTACGGGATATTCTACGGAGCATATCAATCAGATAGGAATGAGATGTTCGTGGAGAACTAAGCTAAAAAATGGAGAAAGAAAATTTTAGTAGCAAATCAGTAGCAGACTAAAATGGGAAGCGTCCCCGCCGAAAGTGCGGAAAATGGCGCTTTCTTCTTTTTTTTAAAAAAAATATATAAGAAAGAAAAGATAAAAACAGTAGCAGAGTAGTAGCAAAATGCCCCTGCAAATGCCCCTCAAACCCCCGAAATTCGGCATATTCTCCAAAAATCTTCATTGTTCTAGCACAATAATAAAGAGAATGCAACTATTTTTTTACAAAATTTTTCGCAAAAACTGCGTTTTTTCGCAAAAGAACGGGCCTTTGGCGGATTTTTATTTTTTTTGTTCCGACTCCAAACTGGTGTTTGCTGCTACTAAGGAATAACGATTTTACGTGGGTTTCGGGGCATTCACATTTTATTATTGTGCTAGAATAATCAACGTGATGCTAAGGGTCAAAAGATCAGCATCACAAAAGTCAGTGTATTGGCAATATCAAAGATGCGCATTATGGCGCGAGAAAAAAGGAGGAAGAGATTCACGATGAGGATTGAGAAGAAATCATCCCGGGCATTGAAGAGAGTTATGGCAGTTGTCCTGTCCCTCGCTCTGGCAATGTCCACTGTTGTCGTAGCACCCAAAACGGATGTGGCAGCGAAAAAGAAATCCAAGAGCAGCGCGAAAAAGAAACCAAAACTGAGCGCAAAGAAGAAAACACTTTACTACAACGGGAAAAAGACTTTCACATTGAAAGTGAAGAAAAACAAGGTAAAGAAGATCAAGAAGACTACATGGAAGACCAGCAACAAAAAGGTAGTCAAGATCAGCAAGAAGAAAAAGACTTCCGTAAAGCTGACCGCTAAGAAGAAGGGATCAGCAAAGATCACCGCTACGGTGAAGTACACGGTGAAGGGAAGCAAGAAGGTCAAGAAGGTGAAACTGACCTGCAAGGTGACTTCCAAGAAGAAGAGCTCCGGCAGCAGTACAACAACAAACGCACCGGCATCAAAGGCGCCCACGACCACAGCTCCGGCAGGCGGCGGACAGGGCGGTACACAGTCAGGTGCTCCGGCGGCCAGCCAGCCTGCAGCAAGTGCTCCGGCAGCCAGTACAGAGCCGTCAGCAGAGGCCAGTGAGCCTGCAGCCAGCACAGAACCGTCAGCAGAGGCAAGTGAGCCTGCAGCCAGTGTAGAGCCGTCAGAAGCAGCTCCCACGGAGGCAGCCACCACCAAACCGACAGAGGCAGCCACGACCAAGCCGACAGAGGCCGTCACAGTAAAACCGACAGAGACAGTTGCAGCTACACCGACAACGGCAGTCAGTGCAACACCGTCAGCGGCAGCCAGTGCAACACCGCCCGACGAGGCAACGCCGACACCCACGGTTAATCCGGCATCCGGCTCTGCTACAGTAGCCATTTCCGGTTCGGCAGTTTCCGGTTCGGCAGCTTCCGGTTATAGCATCAATATGGCGCCGGGAGATACGACAGGGGTGGAAGCAGTTGTCATCGTAAGCGGCTGTGCCGTAACCGGTTCCTATGTATGGGCTTCTACGGATACAACAGTAGCAACAGTCGCAGGAACGGAAAAGGAGACGACGATCACGGCGGTAAAGGATGGTAAGACAACCGTGTCTGTCACCATCACTACCGATACCGGAGTAAAAGCAACGGACAGCGTGACAGTCAATGTCGTAACCCCATCTGTGGTTGTTACAGGGCCAGCTGTATCAACAGCTGTATCCGGTCCTGCAGTGAAACTGAAAAAGGGAACAGATGTTGAAGTGTCGGTAGAAAGTATCGGCTGTGAAATATCCGGTACGCCTGCATGGACTTCTGACACCACAAGTGTGGCAACGGTAACCGGAAGCGGAAAGAATGCAACGATCCATGCGGTAGAGAAAGGTACAGCGAAAGTGATTGTCAAGGCAACTACTGCTTCAGGAAAGGAACTGACCGGCACTGTGGATGTGACTGTCGGGGCTGCCGGGTTGACGGAAGGTGCAGCCACATGGAAGTTTGAGGATGCAGAAGGATATGATGCAAGCAAGGAGTACTCTTCGGCGACGGTTGTTATGAATTTGTATGCCGACGAGGCCTGTACCGAATTGTTGACGAGTCTTGCTGGTGAGGACGGAGGAACAAAGGTTTGCTTGAATGACACATCGAACCAGGATGCATACGGTGGTGGATATGGCAACGGGGTAAAAATAAATGAAAAAGTATCGCCTAAATATGTGAATAAGGATAATCTGCACGGTCTCAATGACGAGGGCCAGATAACCATTACCTATGATCTGACTGCTGTGGATAGTGACTACACACCGGATTGCATCACTGCTCAGTTTGGCGGGAAGAAAACGTTAAAGGGTCTTGAACTGGTTTCCATCACATTTAAGGAAAAGGTTCAACCGCTTATTCTGGCAGAGAATACGGATTCCGTTACAAAATGGACGACAGGCGCTACGACATATAAGTTTGAAGACTTGGAAAACTATCCCGCTGATAATGGTATTGACATCAGTAAATATAGCAAGATCACTGTGTCCATGAATGTATTTTCTGACCAAGATTGTACCGAGTTGCTGACAGATATTTCCGAAGAGACTGGTGGAAATAAAATCTGTCTGAATGATACGACGGATAGTACTTTATACAATGGTGGATGTGGTGAAGGAATAGCTAGGAAGTATGTAAACGCAGCTAATGTGAGTGGTGGCAATGTATCATTCGAGAGTGGAAAATTAACTGTTGTTTTCACAGCTGCCGATTGGGGTGAGAAGATACCGGATTGTGTCACAGGGCAGTATTATAATAATAATGTGATAAAGGGTATGACATTGGATTCCATTACTTTTGAGTAATCCATCCCAATTTCCTTAACCGGCACGTCTGTCTTTGCAGGCAGCACTGGGGATATACGTTTTACCATAAGTGGAAGATCAATTCAGTCAATAAGATTATTTTGAATTCCATACACGAGCAGGAGGCGAGTATTTTCGGATATCCGTCTCCTGTAATTTCTATGTATTTCCTGACTTGTTCCCGCTGCAATATGCCTCAAATTTTTTTCAAGCCAGGCGATCATTTTCTCCAAAAGTTCTTCATAACGGACAATCCGCACCAGCCGGGATCTGTGTTAGAAATACGCAATCATCAATTTAATCTGCAAAATATATGTAACCGCTACCCCTTTATAGATTGATAAAGAGCGTTGAGATTATATTCTTCTACTCTCTGGATGATACCATGGCGGATCAAATCCGTAAGTTTTTGGCGTTAAACGTCAGAAAACAGCCGAATTTACCGGCGAATTACGCCAAAAAATCTCCCTTTTCCACAAAAATCCCCCTCTGTATTTTGTACACTACTGCCAATTGAATTTTCTGATATCCAGTGTTATAATAAATCTCACCTCGAGGAAAACACAGCACGACGGTGCGCAGAGAGGAGCCAGGCAATAGGTGGGACAGAAAGACAGAGCAGAGAAGTACTTAGGAACTGTTCATAAATAACTTTTCATATTGCTTGTCTTTTTCTCCGATAGCACTGCTCAAAAATCAGTTACATAGCCCGCTATGCGCCTGATTTTTGAACAGCACTCTCGAAGAAAAATCCTGCGCACTATTTAAGAGTTATTTATGAACAGTTCCTTAGAAAGTTACAATGAGGTCTTTGCGGATATTTTCAATGTACTTGTATTTAAGAAGAAGTGGATCCGGGAGGAAAATCTCCACTCGCTGGATCCCGTGAGTATTTACAAGGCGGCAGACCGTTCGCTGGGGCTGCAGCAGAGAGATATTTTGAAGGAATACAGCAGCGGCAGGTGCCTGATTGCCTCCCTGGGGATCGAAAACCAGTCGGGAATCGACCCGGATATGCCGATCCGCGTGATGGGATATGACTACGCTGCATACCGGGATCAGATCAGGAACGCGAAAAAGAGGGTTCCGGTGATCACCATCATTCTCAATTTCAGTAAACAGGAGTGGAAGTCTCCACTTTCTCTCAAAGAGATTCTGAAAGATATGCCGGAGGATTTAGAACCTTATGTGCAAGACTACAAGTTGTAGTACTTCTATGAAGTACTACTAGCAATACATCGAAGATGTATTGCATCGAATCCATGTATTCAACATTGCATACTTACCCAAAGAGATCCGCAACCGGTTCACCAGTGATTTTAAGGTGGTGGCTGACTACTTTGCCGAGAAGGACAACCCGGATTACCAGGCGGGGAAGGAGAAAATCCGGCATGTGGAGGAAGTGCTGGACTTGCTGCGGGTCTTTACAGGTGATGAGAGATATGATAAAAGTTGACTTGCATCTACGATGCAAGTCAGGAGCGAAGCGACGTAAATCAAACTAGATGCGATAGAAAATGAACAGGAGAAAGGAGAGGCTACGATGGATGCGTTTCTTGACAAGTTGATGAATAAGGGAATCGAGCAGGGAATCGAGCAGAGAAATCATCAAGTGATATGCAATATGCTCCGGGAGGATTTATCTGTGGAATTGATCAGCAAGTGTACAGGTTGTTCTGTAAAAAGTATAAATCAGATAAGAAATGAGATGTTGGTGGAGAGTTAGGGAGAAAACGGTACGCCTTTCCCGTTGCTATGCAGTTAAAGCTGTAGTTCACAAATTCTTCACAAAAAATTAGCACTCACCTCTTGACAGTGCTAACAATTCGTGCTATAACATAGTTGTAACAAGAAAAGAGCAACAAAATATAAAAAGAATTGGAGGAATGACTTATGTTGATGCCGAGTATATTTGGAGATAACCTGTTGGATGATTTTTGGGAAATGCCCTCGCTGCATTCGAATTTTCAAGGCATGGGCAGTACCAGTCAGAATCTGATGAACACCGATGTGAGAGAGACCGAGCAGGGGTATGAGATTTCCATCAATCTGCCGGGATTTAAGAAAGAGAGCGTAAAGGCTGAAATCAAAGATGGGTATCTGATGATCCATGCAACTACGAACAGCAGTAATGATACGAAGGATAAGGATGGAAAATATATCCGGAGAGAGCGTTTCAGCGGATCCTGCAGTCGAAGCTTTTATGTGGGAGATCAGGTGACGGAAGCCGACATCAAAGCGAAATTTGAGGACGGCGTGCTGAAGATTGATGTTCCGAAACTGGAAGAGAAACCTGCGGTGGAAGAAAAACACTATATTTCCATTGAAGGATAAAGTCTGGAGGGGGCTGGCAGGAAGCCAGCCCCTCTTTTTTTGTAAGAATTACCAATAGATAGAGGCAGAAAAATGTTATCTTTGGTATTCTTTTTTGGCGGGGACTGTGGTATAATATAAATTGCCCCTCCGGCGAGGAAATATCACACCCTATGGGTGTGATGCCCCTCCGGCGAGGAGCGAAAGATACCAAAGGAGACAGGGGAGAATGGTAAAGCGTAAATTGTACATCGTTTTAGGGATTATACTGGCAGTATTCATACTTAGTTTGGGTGTGCTTTTTCTGGTGGGCAAATCCCACTACACAGAGTGCTGGTATAGTGGCACATATATCAATGACATGGACGTCTCCGGACTGACGCTGGAGGAGTCCAAGGCGAGCATGGAGGAAAAACTGAAGGATTACCGTCTGATCATTACGGGAAGAGACGGGGGATCTCTGGTGATCGACAAGGAGGATATAGGGCTGGCGATCTCCTATCATCAGCAGTTCGATGAGCTGTTTGAGAAAGAACATGCAGAGTCTATCTTCCTGGCCGGGGGTCAGGCTTACACGATAAATTACAGCGTGACATATGATGAGGGAAAGCTGACAGAGCTTTTGACCAATTCGACGATCCTTCAGGGGGGAGACAACTATCAGATTGTGCCTCCTCAGTCGGCTACGGTGGTTTACTCCAAAGAAAAAAAGCAGTATGAGTGTGTTCCGGAGGTTGTGGGAAACCAGTTAGACCCGCAGCGTTTTCTGGAGGTGGTGAAGGAGGCTCTGTCTCAGGCAGATGTACAGATTGACATCTCGGACGGGGAAAAGTATCCGGACGTATATAAACCGGTTGAGGTCACTTCCGGGGATGAGAGACTGCAGGCGGAGCTGAAGGCCTGCAATGGCGCGGCTCTCCGATACATAGTGTGGAACATGGGAGAGGGTGTCAAGGAAAAGATCACGCCGGCAGATATATCCAAATGGATCACTTACAGGGACGGAAGTGTTCATTATGATATGGACAAAGCCGGTCAGTGGGTGGAAAAATTCTGCCTGAAATACAAGACGGTGGGAAAGACACGGAAAGTGCGGATGCACAATAAAAAAATCGTGAAGGTGGCCGGTGGTGATTACGGCTGGCAGATCAACTACGACGGAACGCTGGAGCAGGTCAAGAAGGCATTGAAGAAAAAGATAAATGAAGTGGATACACAGGCGTATGTTGATTCGCCTACGGCAGCTACCCGGCAGGCATTGACGCTGAAGCGGAAGGTTTTGTATGCAAACACTGCATTTAAAAAGGATTACGAGAACTTTACCAATGACTGGGATGAAGAAAATTTTACGGAGGTATCACTGTCCAGGCAGATGGTGTATGTGATCCGGAACGGCAAAGTTGCATTTTCCTGTAAATGTATCACGGGGAAACCGGTGCCGGACCGGGAGACGAGAAAAGGAGCCTATTTTATCAAGGAGCACAATGAGAGCCGGGTTCTGGTGGGAGAGGATTATAAGACGCCGGTCACCAGCTGGGTGCGCATCACCTGGACGGGTACGGGTTTTCACGCTGCCACCTGGCAGAACTGGTCCGGATGGACGAAAGATACTTACAAGACGAGGGGGTCTCACGGATGCGTGAATCTCTCCTATGAGGATGCAAAAAAGATATACAATATTACGAAATACAGGGAGGCTGTATTTATATACTGAGATGTCAGGGGCAAAAGACCTTTTGCCCCTGGTATCAAATTGATTTCACTTATATTACAGATATTCTGATACATTTTCTTAAACAGTCATTGATGGCTGTATTTTTTTTGATAATTTTTCCAATATACGTAATTCTAACCGGACGGGAACTGCGGCCAAAAACTCTGTCCTCATCGGCATATAATTGTGCGAATTGAGCAGAATAGGAGTAGAAAGGAGCGCATGTTATGATGAAGAAAATAATAAGCATTTTTTTATGTGTAACGATGATGACGGTTCTGCTGGCCGGCTGTGGCAGCTCGTCCGGAGACAAGTCGGGGGATTCCGCAGACAATTCAGGGGGAGACAAGGCAAAAGGCAAGGTATATTACCTGAATTTCAAGCCCGAGCAGGGCGATCAGTGGGTGTCGCTGGCCAAGGAGTATTCCGGGGAAAAGGGCGTGGAAGTGAAGGTGGTGACGGCGGCGTCCAACACCTACGAACAGACGCTGAAATCGGAGATGGCCAAGACAGATTCACCTACATTGTTTCAGGTGAACGGGCCTGTGGGACTGGCGACATGGAAAGACTACTGCAGAGATCTGAAGGATACAGAGGTTTACAAGCAGGTCAAGAGCGATGATTTTGTGTTGAAAGAGGGGGATGCCGTGCTGGGTATCGCCTATGTGATCGAAACCTATGGGCTTATTTACAACAAGACCCTGCTCAAAAAATATTGCGAGATGGACGGGGCAAAAATTAAGGACGCCTCTGAGATCAACAGTTTCGATAAGCTGAAAGAGGTGGCGGATGACATCCAGGCGAAAAAGGAGGAGCTGGGTGTGAAGGGCGCTTTTTCCTCTGCGGGGATGGATTCCTCCTCGGACTGGCGGTTTAAGACGCATCTGGCCAATCTTCCCATCTACTATGAATACCAGGATGACGGCATCACATCCACGGAGGCGATCAAGGGGACTTATCTGGATCAGTATAAACAGATATGGGATCTCTATCTGAAGGATTCCACCTGCGATCCCAAGGTTTTGGCGAGCAAAACGGGGGATGAGTCCTCCGCGGAATTTTCCGCCGGCCAGGCAGTCTTTTTTCAGAACGGGACATGGGAGTATGACAATTTGAAGGAAAATCTTTCTGACGAGGATCTGGGTATGCTGCCCATCTATATCGGTGTGGAGGGCGAGGAAGACCAGGGCCTCTGTACGGGTTCGGAAAACTACTGGTGCGTCAACACCAAAGCGTCGGAAGAGGATATCAAGGCGACCATCGACTTTATGGACTGGTGTATCACCAGTGACAAGGGACGTGAGAGCATGTCCAAAGAAATGGGATTTGTCACGCCGTTCAAAACCTTTGATGACGGTTATCAGGCTGCCAACCCGCTGATCCAGGCGGCGGATGAGTATATTGAGGACGGGAAAAAACCGGTTTCCTGGTGCTTTTCCACCATCCCTTCTGAGGCGTGGAAAAACAGTGTGGGTAATGCGCTGCTGGAATACGCCCAGGGCACTGGTGATTGGGATGCCGTAGAGACCGCATTCGTAGAGGGATGGGCGAAAGAATATGAATAAATCTATCCGGAAATATTTTCCGATATTTGTTCTGCCGACGCTGGCCGCCTTTGTCATAGGGTTTGCCGTGCCTTTTGCGCTGGGGATTTACCTGTCTTTCTGCAGGTTTACGACAGTGACGGATGCACAGTTCGTGGGACTGGGAAATTATATGAAAATTTTTCAGGACGATACCTTTGTGCATTCACTCTGGTTTACGGCGGCCTTTACGGTGGTGTCGGTTGTTACCATCAATCTGTTTGCCTTTATCGTCGCCCTGCTGCTCACCAGAGGGTTTAAGGGGACCAATATTTTTCGGACGGTATTCTTCATGCCGAATCTAATCGGCGGCATTGTGCTGGGGTATATCTGGCAGATCATCCTGAACGGTGTGCTGGCTTATTTCGGCCTGACGCTGCAGTACAGCGGCACCTATGGGTTCTGGGGACTTGTGGTTCTCATGAACTGGCAGCAGATCGGCTATATGATGATCATCTATATTGCCGGGCTCCAGAACGTGCCGGGGGAATTGGTCGAGGCGGCCAAGATGGACGGTGCCAGCGCCTGGCAGATCCTGAAAAAGGTAACACTGCCCATGGTGATGCCCTCCATCACCATATGTACCTTTTTGACACTGACCAACGGGTTTAAGCTGTTTGATCAGAACCTGGCGCTGACGGCGGGCGGCCCGTCCCATCAGTCGGAAATGCTGGCGCTCAACATCTTCAACACATTTTACGCCAGAATGGGATATGAGGGCGTGGGACAGGCGAAGGCGGTTGTCTTTTTCCTGTTAGTGGCGGTGATCGCCCTTGTGCAGCTGAGAGTAACCAGGAGCAGGGAGGTGCAGCAGTGATGAAAAAGTGGTTTCTGACCATAGTTTTTACGGTGATATCCGTTGTGTTTGTCAGCCCGATTTTTATCGTGCTGATGAACTCGTTCAAGCAGAAAACCTTTATCAATCTGCAGCCCTTTGCCCTGCCCACCAGGGAGACCTTTGTGAAATGGCAGAATTATGTGCGGGGGATCGAACAGACCGGTTTTTTTGACGCCTTTAAGAATTCCCTGGTGATCACCGTCCTGTCGGTTCTCGTGATCATACTCTGTACTTCCATGTGCGCCTGGTATATCGCCAGAGTGGACAATGTGTGGACAAAGGCCCTGTATTTTCTGTGCGTGTTCTCCATGATCATTCCGTTTCAGATGGTGATGTTTACCCTGTCAAAGGTGGCGGACATGCTTGGGCTGACCACGCCTCTCGGTATCGTGATCGTTTATCTGGGATTCGGCGCGGGGCTGGCCGTGTTCATGTTTGTGGGGTTTGTGAAGGGGATACCGATAGAGATCGAGGAGGCGGCCATCATCGACGGGTGCAATCCGATCCAGACCTACTTCCGGGTGGTGCTTCCGGTTCTGAAACCCACCTGCGTCACGGTGGCGATCCTCCAGACCATGTGGATATGGAATGATTATCTCCTTCCCTACCTGGTTTTGGATATCACGGAGTACAAGACGATACCCATCGCCATCCAGTATCTCAAAGGCGGGTACGGCTCCGTGGACTGGGGTGCCATGATGGCGATGCTGATGCTGGCTATCATCCCCATCGTGATATTTTATATTACATGCCAGAAGTATATCATCAAGGGTGTTGTGGCAGGGGCGGTCAAGGGGTAGTGACTTCTCATTGACAAAAGAAGAATTTTCTGGTAATATAACATATGTTATATATCTTTTGAGGTACGATTCAGTAAAAAAGGATGATAAGGGGGGAGGGTATGCCGCCCAGAAGAAAAGTGACCAGGGAAGCGATTCTTGCTATGGCGCTGGAGTGCGTGCGGGAGGAGGGAATGGATTCTCTGAACTGTCGTAATCTGGCAAAAAAATTGGGGTGTTCTACTCAGCCTGTGTTCAGCAATTACGCGTCTATGGAGGAATTGAAGGGAGAGGTTTTGAAGTCCGTCTACGGCATATGGCAGGATTTTACCAGGCGGGAGATGGAGCAGGCGGAAGATATGAAATACAAGGCCAGCGGCATGGCTTATATTCGGTTTGCCAGGGAGCAGCCGGAGTTTTTCCGGCTGCTTTTTATGCGGGACCGCCGGAGTGAGCCGGTGGAGGAGATGGATGTCTTCACGGCGAAGGTGGTGGATATGGTGGCGGCGATGTACCATATCAGCCGGGACAGGGCCGAGGAATTTCATGTTCATATGTGGGTATATGTCCACGGTATTGCCACCATGGTGGTGACTGGCTATCTGGAGTGGGATGAAGCGGTGATCAGTAAAATGCTCTCGGTGGCCTTTTTGAGTTTGAAGACGTACTATCTGGAGGAAGAAGGGGGAAGGGTATGAGTGCAATATTGGAAGTGCGGAAGCTGTGCAAGGATTATCCGCAGTTTCGGCTGGAAGATGTGTCTTTTCTGGTGATAGGCGCGGCTGAAACTCTCCATCATCTACCGGGGCTTTCGGCATTAAACCACGGGGATCTCAGGGATCCCCTGCCGCAGACTGCTGTGCTCTTTCTGGGAGTCGTACTCTATGTGCTGATGACCTGGTGCTCTTACAGGAAATCGGTGAGGGAGTTTGAGGAGATCGATCTGTAAAAGTCCCCTTCAACTCCTTGACAACTCTCCCATTTTCTACTATTATAATGTTAATCATCAAAAGAAAGACCATGACGGAGACAGTACCCTGTTCTGAAGTGTCCCAGTGAGCCGGAGACAGTGGAAACCCGGCACCAGTAGGAAATGGCGAACATCACTCCCGAGTCGCAGGCCCGAACGCGCCCTGGCGTCAGTAAGCTCTGCCGGTATCCCCCGTTATCCGGATGAAATGTTACATGCACTGCATCGCATTGAGAAGACCGGTGGTCATATGACAGCTTATTTTTGGCTCTCATCCTTGGTTGGATGGGGGCTTTTACTGTTAGAAAAAAGTTTTTTCAAGGTCTATTAAAAGAAGGAGGTTAAAATGTATAAGAAAGTATCAACCGGTATGGATTTCGCCGGGAGGGAAAAAGAAGTGGCAAAATTTTGGAAAGAGAATGATATTTTCAAAAAAAGCATCGCTTTGCGGGAGGGATGCCCCACTTACACGTTTTATGACGGGCCTCCCACGGCCAACGGGAAACCCCATATAGGCCATGTTCTGACCCGTGTCATAAAGGACATGATCCCCCGCTACCGCACGATGAAGGGATATCAGGTTCCCCGCAAGGCCGGATGGGACACCCACGGACTGCCGGTGGAGCTGGAGGTGGAGAAGGCCCTGGGCCTGGATGGCAAGGAGCAGATCGAGGAGTACGGGCTGGATCCCTTTATCTCAAAATGCAAGGAATCTGTCTGGCAGTACAAGGGAATGTGGGAAGAATTTTCGGATGCAGTAGGTTTCTGGGCGGATATGGACGACCCCTACGTCACCTATCACGATGACTATATTGAGTCCGAATGGTGGGCTCTGAAACAGATATGGGATAAGAAACTTCTGTACAAGGGGTTCAAGATCGTTCCCTACTGTCCCCGGTGCGGCACGCCGCTGTCCAGCCACGAGGTGGCCCAGGGCTACAAGGCGGTGAAAGAGCGCTCCGCCATCGCCCGGTTCAAAGCGGTGGGGGAGGATGCCTGGTTCCTGGTCTGGACCACCACGCCCTGGACGCTGCCAAGCAATGTGGCGCTGTGTGTGAACCCGGACGAGACGTACTGCAAAGTGAAAGCCGCGGACGGCAAGGTGTATTATCTGGCAGAGGCCCTTATAGACAGTGTGCTGAAAGCTCCGGAGGGGGAGGGGAAGGCATATGAAGTGCTGGAGACCTACAAAGGTATCGACCTTGAGAACAAGGAATATGAGCCCCTCTTTGATTTTGCCGTGGATATATGCAAGAAACAGAATAAGAAAGCTTACTATGTGGTCTGCGATTCCTACGTCACCATGACAGACGGTACCGGTATCGTACATATCGCTCCCGCTTTCGGCGAGGACGATGCCCAGGTGGGGAGAAAGTACGATCTGCCCTTTGTGCAGCTGGTGAACGGCAAGGGGGAGCTGACGGAGGAGACCGACTATGCCGGAGTCTTTGTGAAAGATGCGGATCCCCGGATCCTGAAAGATCTGGACGAGGCAGGGCTGCTGTTCTCGGCGCCCAAGTTTGAGCACGATTACCCGTTCTGCTGGCGCTGTGACACGCCGCTGATCTACTATGCGCGGGAATCCTGGTTCATAAAGATGACAGAGGTAAAAGAGGATTTAATAAAAAATAACAACACCATCAACTGGATCCCCGAGTCCATCGGGAAAGGACGATTTGGTGACTGGCTGGAAAATGTCATCGACTGGGGGATCTCCCGGAACCGCTACTGGGGGACGCCGCTGAATGTGTGGGAGTGCGAGTGCGGCCATATGGAGTCGGTGGGAAGCCGTGAGGAGCTGGCGAAGCTGAGTGGAGACCCGGAGATGGCCAAAGTGGAGCTCCACCGCCCCTACATTGATGAAGTCACTTTCCCCTGCCCCTGCTGCGGAAAGACCATGCACCGGGTGCCGGAAGTGGTGGACTGCTGGTTTGATTCCGGCGCCATGCCCTTTGCGCAGCACCATTATCCCTTCGAAAATAAGGAGCTCTTCGAAGCGCAGTTCCCGGCTCAGTTTATCTCTGAGGCGGTGGATCAGACCCGGGGATGGTTCTACACCCTGTTGGCGGAGTCCACTCTTCTGTTCAACAAAGCCCCCTACGAAAATGTCATAGTCCTGGGGCTGGTGCTGGACGGTGACGGTCAGAAAATGAGCAAGAGCAAGGGGAATGCGGTGGATCCCATGGAGGCCCTGTCCCAATACGGGGCGGATGCGATCCGCTGGTATTTCTATGTAAACAGCGCGCCGTGGCTGCCCAACCGGTTCCACGGCAAAGCGGTGGTGGAGGGACAGAGAAAATTCATGGGCACCCTCTGGAATACCTACGCTTTCTATGTGCTGTACGCGGAGATCGACCAGTTCGATCCCGGCAAATATGCGCTGGAGTACGACAAATTGTCTGTGATGGATAAATGGCTGCTCTCCAGACTCTACTCCACGGTCAGGACGGTGGATGACGGGCTGGAGAACTACAGGATCCCGGAGACGGCGAAAGCACTGCAGCAGTTTGTGGATGACATGAGCAACTGGTACGTGCGCCGCTGCCGCGACCGTTTCTGGGCCAAGGGGATGGAGCAGGACAAGATCAATGCCTACATGACATTGTACACGGCCCTCGTCACCATCAGCAAGGCGGCTGCCCCCATGATCCCCTTTATGACGGAGAGCATTTACCGGAATCTGGTGTGCGGTCTGGATCCGGAGGCGCCGGAGAGCATTCATCTCTGCGATTTCCCGGAAGTGAAGGAAGAGTATATCGACGGGGAGCTGGAGTCGGAGATGGCGGAGCTTCTCGATATCGTGGTGCTGGGCCGTGCCAGCCGCAATACGGCGAATATCAAGAACCGGCAGCCCGTGGCGAAAATGTACGTGAAGGCTGAAAATCTGCCGGACTTCTACCGGGAGATCATCGCTGACGAGCTGAATGTGAAGGAAGTGATCTTCACCGACGACGTGAAGGAATTTACATCTTACCTGTTTAAGCCCCAGCTGAGAACACTGGGACGGCGTTTCGGCAGCAGGCTCAATGCGCTGAAGGAAGTGCTGTCCGCCCTGGATGGCAGTGCGGCCATGGAGAAGTTAAACGAGACGGGCAGGCTGTCAGTCACCGTAGAGGGGACGGAGGAGATCCTGGAAAGGGAGGATCTGCTCATCGAGGAGACAGAGAGAGAGGGCTTTGTCAGTGAGACGGATCACGGCGTGACAGTGGTTCTGGATACCAGGCTGACGCCGGAGCTGATCGAGGAGGGCTTTGTCCGGGAGATCATCAGCAAGATCCAGACCATGCGCAAGGATGCGGATTTTGAAGTGATGGACAGGATCCGGGTCTATCAGGACGGCAATGACAGGATCCGCCAGATCATCGTGGACAACGCGGATCAGATCAAAGAAGAAGTTCTGGCAGACGCGTTTTTTATCGGGGATATGCAGGGACATACCGCCGACTGGAATATCAATGGGGAAGAGGTCACTTTTGGCGTCACGAAGGTGACAGTTTATTGATCACAGGGAAGCGGTTGATATGAAGGGAATACCTTCCAAGAAGAAAGAGAGGTCAGGAATGATATTTATGAATGATGAAGAAAAGAAAAAGGAACTGAAGAGCGATATTGAGAATTACATGAAACTCCTGTTCCGCAAGTCAGTGGATGAGGCCACACCGCAGCAGATGTTTCAGGCGGTGGCATTTGCCATGAAAGACATGGTGGTGGATGACTGGATGGCCACCCACAAGGAGTATGAGAAGCGGGACGTGAAGACGGTGTACTATCTGTCCATGGAATTTCTGATGGGCCGCGCCCTGGGAAATATCATTATCAATCTCAAGCAGAATAAGATCGTCCGTGAGGTTCTGGAGGATATGGGAGTCAATCTGGATGAACTGGAGGATCAGGAGCCGGATGCCGCTCTGGGCAACGGCGGTCTGGGGAGACTGGCCGCCTGTTTTCTGGATTCCCTGTCGACTCTGGGGTATCCCGCCTACGGCTGCGGTATCCGCTACAAGTACGGCATGTTTATGCAGAAGATAGAAAACGGATTTCAGATTGAGGCGCCGGACGACTGGCTGAAGGACGGGAATCCCTTCGAGATGAAGCGCCCGGAGTACGCGGTGGAGATCCACTTTGGCGGCTACGTGGCAGTGCGAAAGGACGAGACAGGCCGCGACAGGTTTGTGCAGGAGAACTATCAGTCAGTCATGGCGGTTCCCTACGATCTGCCGGTGGTGGGCTACGGCAACCGGATCGTCAACACCCTCCGCATATGGGATGCGGAGGCCATCGACGACTTCAACCTGGATTCCTTTGACAAGGGAGACTATCAGAAGGCGGTGGAGCAGCAGAACCTGGCTCGCACCATCTGCGAGGTTCTCTACCCCAATGACAACCACTATGCGGGCAAGGAACTCCGCCTGAAGCAGCAGTATTTCTTTGTGTCGGCCAGCGTACAGTGCGCCGTGAAAAAATATATGGCCACACATTCCGACATCCACGGTCTGCCGGAGAAGGTCTGCTTCCAGCTGAACGACACGCACCCCACGGTCACTGTGCCCGAATTGATGCGTATTCTTCTGGACGAGTACGGTCTGGAGTGGGATGACGCCTGGAACATCACGTCAAAGACCTGTGCCTACACGAACCACACCATCATGTCCGAGGCGCTGGAGAAGTGGCCCCTGGAGCTGTTTTCCCGCCTGCTTCCCAGGATCTATCAGATCACGGAGGAGATCAACCGCAGATTCCAGAACAAGATCCAGGAGAGATATCCGGGGGATTTTGAGAAAGTCAAGAGCATGGCGATCATATATGACGGCCAGGTGAAAATGGCACACCTCGCCATCGCCGCCGGGTTCTCTGTAAACGGCGTGGCAAGGCTTCACACAGAGATTTTGAAAAATCAGGAGCTGAAAGATTTCTATCAGATGATGCCGGAGAAGTTTAACAACAAGACCAACGGTATCACACAGCGGCGCTTCCTGCTCCACGGCAATCCGAAACTGGCTGCCTGGGTGACAGACAAGATCGGCGATGAGTGGATCACGGATCTGTCCCAGATCAACAGGCTTTCGATCTACGTGGACGACAAGAAATGCCAGCAGGAATTTATGAATATCAAATACCAGAACAAGATCCGTCTGGCGAAATACATCAAGGAGCACAACGGCGTGGAAGTGGATCCCCGCTCTATATTCGACGTGCAGGTGAAACGTCTGCATGAATACAAACGCCAGCTTTTGAACATTTTACATGTGATGCATCTGTACAATGAGCTGAAGAAGAATCCTTCCATGGATATGTATCCCCGCACCTTCATCTTCGGGGCCAAGGCATCCGCCGGATACCGCCGCGCGAAGGCCATTATCAAGCTGATCAACAACGTGGCGGACGTGGTCAACAACGACGCATCCATCCAGGGCAAGATCAAAATTGTATTTATAGAAAATTATCGGGTGTCCAACGCGGAGATGATATTCGCCGCTGCCGATGTGTCAGAGCAGATATCCACGGCCAGCAAGGAGGCTTCCGGAACGGGAAATATGAAATTCATGCTGAACGGCGCACCCACCCTGGGAACGATGGATGGTGCCAACGTGGAGATCGTGGAGGAAGTGGGCGAGGAGAACGCGTTCATCTTCGGCCTGTCCTCCCAGGAAGTCATCGAGTTTGAGCAGAACAACCAGTACAATCCAAAGGAAATCTACAATATGGACTCCGATATCCGCGCCGTCCTGACCCAGCTGATCGACGGGACGTATTCCCAGGAGAATCTGGAGTTGTTCCGGGAGATCTACAATTCCCTTCTGGAGAGCAACGGCGGAGAGCGGGCGGATCAGTATTTCATTTTGAAAGATTTCCGCTCCTATGAGGCCGCGCAGAAGAGGGTGGAGGAAGCCTACCGCGACGAGGACCGCTGGGCGAAGATGGCCATGCTGCAGACGGCAAAATGCGGCAAGTTCTCCAGCGATCGCACCATAGAGGAGTACGCAAAAGAAATCTGGCATTTGACAAAAGTGTCTCTTTGACATGATGTGTGCAGAGAGAAGCCAAATTGAATAAATATATTTTTTTGGCAGATACTATTACCAAAAAGCAGAGGTGATAGTATGTTTTACAAGGATAAAGGATTTTATATTTCGCTGCTTTGCGGCGTGGTGGCACTGGTGGTGTTTGCCGTCATCTGTACGACAATGATCGGCGGTGATGAGTCGCCGGAGACTCCCATGGCGATGGAGGAGAGCAGCGCACCGGCTGCCACTGCCACCCCGCTCACGGAGGAGGCGTCTACGGACAAGGCGAAATCCGAGGCGAAGAAGAAAAAAGCCAAGGCGACGCCGAAGCCTACGAAGAAGGCGGTGAAGACGGATACAAAACCGGCGGAGAACACATTGCATTTTGATCAGGAGACAGGACTTCTGTGGCCGGTAGACGGGGATGTACTGATGGATTACAGCGCGGACAAGGTAGTGTACTTCGAGACCCTGGCCCAGTACCGCACGAACCCTGCGCTGATCATATCCGCCAAGGAGGGACAGGAGGTAAAGGCCAGCGCCGACGGCGTGGTCAGCGATATCTCCACCTCCGAGGAGACGGGGCGGACGCTCACCATGTCCATCGGGGACGATTTCACTGTGAGCTACGGCCAGCTGCAGGGGATCACAGTTCAGCCGGGGGATCATGTGTCCGAGGGACAGGTGATCGGGAAGGTGGCCAAGCCCACCAAATATTATTCCCTGGAGGGGACGAATCTCTACTACCAGGTCAAGGAGAACAAAGATCCTGTAAATCCGATGGTTCTGCTGCGGTAGGGCGGCGTCTCACAAGACGGGGAAAGCAGATTGAGCAGCAAGGATAAGCACTGCAGTTCAGATGGATGGGCCGCAGTGCTTTTTTGCAGAATGCGAACGGAGGGAAAGAATGGCATTTAGAAAAGATTTTGTGTGGGGAGCGGCAACCAGCGCCTATCAGATTGAAGGAGCCGTATATGACGAGGGAAAGGGGCTACATATCTGGGATATCTATACCGGAGAGGCCGGTCATGTGTTTGAAGGGCATACGGGAGAGGTGGCGTGTGACCATTATCACAGATACCGCGAGGATGTCAGAATGATGAGAGAGATGGGGCTGAAGGCCTACCGTTTTTCTGTTGACTGGTCGAGGGTGATCCCGGAGGGTTTCGGACGTGTGAATGAGAAAGGGATCGCATTTTACAATGCATTGATCGATGAACTTCTGGCAAACGGGATTGAGCCGTATATCACCCTCTATCACTGGGAGCTGCCCTATGAGATCTACAAACGCGGCGGCTGGATGAATCCGCAGATCGTGGAGTGGTTTGGCGGTTATGCGAAGCTGGTGGCAGAGCGGTTCGGAGACAGAGTGACCCATTATTTTACATTGAATGAGCCGCAGTGCTTTGTGGGGCTGGCATTTTTGAACGGTGAACACGCACCGGGACTGAGAGTGCCCCTCAGAGATACTTTTGAAATGGCTCACAACGCTTTGAAGGCTCACGGGAGAGCCGTACAGATGCTGCGTCAATACGGAAAGCGGAAATGTGTGGTAGGCTATGCGCCGACCGGCAGCATGTGTTACCCGGCGACAGACAGGGAGGAGGATGTGGAGGCGGCAAGGCAGAGCATGTTTTCCCTGCAGCCGGATGACCGCGGCTGGGCATGGAATATCTCATGGTGGTCAGATCCGGTTCTTTTGGGGCATTATCCCGAAGAGGGACTTGCGAGGTACGAGAAATATCTCCCGAGGATCACGGATGAGGATATGAAGCTGATCTCTGAGCCGATCGATGTTTACGGCCAGAATATCTACAACGGAGGATGTGTCTGCATGGGAGCGGACGGGAAACCGAGGAACGTAAAGAGACATGAGGGATTTCCCAGGACTGCCATTGGCTGGCCGGTGACGCCGGAGGCGCTCTACTGGGGGCCGAAGTTTTTGTACGAGCGCTATCAGAAGCCCATTTATATCACAGAAAACGGGATTTCCTGCCATGATGTGATCTCGCTGGACGGAAAAGTCCATGACCCGGACAGGATTGATTTCACGGCCAGGTATCTGCGTGAATTGAAGCGGGCGGCGGAAGAGATCGATCTGCGGGGGTATTTTCACTGGTCGCTGATGGATAATTTTGAGTGGGCCAAAGGCTACTCTGAGCGGTTCGGGCTGGTTTATGTGGATTATCCGACGCAGGAGAGGATATGGAAAGACTCGGCGTACTGGTATCGCGATGTGATCCGGAGCAATGGAGAAGATTTACAGTAAAAAAATGAAAAAAGTTGTTGATTTTTGCGCCGGTTTGCGATATACTCCAAGTGGAGAGTTTTATGGTTTTTGCCAAGGAAGGCGTGATGAATATGGTAGATGTATACAATTTATATCTGGGCGGCTATCTACCGAAGGTGTCGCCGAAGTCTAATGTTCACAATCGGCGTGAATTGAAAAACAAATATAAGAGTATTGTCAAGTTGAACAATGCCAATCCCCTTGCTATGGTCAAGCTGTCCAACGCGACGCAGGCCTATGCTCTGGATGTCAAGGAGATGTCCATGGAGCTGGCTGAGGCGGCGAGGAATGCCCTGACAGGTGAGGGCGATGACCGAGAGAATCTGCAGAAGATGACAGATATCTACAATCGCCTGCTGAAGCGCAGCGACGAGTTCGGCAAGATGAACGACAGACCTTCCAGACCGGGCGGTGAGCTTCGCCACCTTGTGATGGAAAATGATGGAGAGCTGGAGAACGCCGGTTTTGTGGTCGACGAGATGAGTTTTCTGAAAATGCCGAAATCGGATGACGATCTGAAGGTGCCGGAGGGATTTGTGAATCAGCTGCTGGACAAGTGTGAGTATATGAGTATGAATCCCATGGAGTATGTGGAGCGGAAGGTGTACAGCTACTCCCATTTGTACCACAATGATATCAGTCCGGCGTATGAGACTTCCCTGTACAGCGGGATGCTGTTTAATTCTTATTGCTGATAATGTGCCTGCAGTGCCTGTTTCGAGGAACAGGGCTGCAGGTGTTTTTTTGAAAAACTGCCGGAAAACCATTGACTTCCCTGTACAACTTGTGTTATAGTATTCTAGCGATGAGTTAGGTCTTTTTTTTATGCCTAAAATTTTGACAAAGAAAAAATTTCACGGAGGTGACAGAATGCGTACTAAGATTACTTTGGAATGTACAGAGTGCAAGCAGCGCAACTACAACATGACCAAAGACAAGAAGAACCATCCGGACAGAATGGAAACGAAAAAGTATTGCAAATTTTGTAGAAAACACACATTGCACAAGGAGACAAAATAGTCCGTGTTGTGATGTTTCGGAAAGGATGTGTGTCACATGAGCGAAGCAGAAAAGGCTTCAAAACCAGGCTTCTTTAAGAGCGTGAAGAACGAGTTCAAAAAATGTACATGGCCAAAGAAAGATGAACTTGCGAAACAGTCCGCTCTCGTGATCGTAGTGTCCGTTGCCCTTGGACTGGTCGTTGCCGGGATAGACTGGCTGATCCGGCTGGGGCTGCTGGCAATGGGTATTTCGTAGGAGGTCGCTATGGCAGAAGAAGCAAAATGGTATGTAGTTCATACTTATTCCGGATATGAGAATAAGGTAAAAGCAGATATTGAGAAGACGATCGAGAACCGGGGTCTCAGAGATCAGATCATGGAGGTTATGATACCTCTCCAGACGGTTGTGGAGGAGAAAAACGGCGAGAAGAAACAGGTTCAGAAGAAAATGTTTCCCGCTTATGTCCTCATCAATATGATCATGAACGACGAGACGTGGTATGTTGTGCGAAACACGCGCGGCGTGACCGGTTTCGTGGGGCCGGGTTCCAAGCCGGTTCCGTTGACGGAGGAGGAAGTGACCAATATGGGATTTCTGGCACAGGCCGGGGCATCCCCGTTCTCTGTCGGAGACCAGGTCATCGTCACAGAGGGAGTATGGCAGGATACCAACGGTGTGGTTCAGGAGGTTCATCCGGCAAAGCAGATGGCTGTCATTGTGATCGATATGTTCGGCCGCGATACGCCGGTTGAGATTGATTTCTCAGAGTTGAAGACGGTTTAATAATTTAGGAGGAAACGCAAAATGGCAAAGAAAGTTGAAGGATATATTAAACTGCAGATCCCGGCAGGGAAGGCGACACCGGCACCGCCGGTAGGCCCTGCTCTCGGACAGCACGGTGTAAATATTGTACAGTTCACCAAGGAGTTCAATGCGAAGACAGCCGGTCAGGAGGGAATGCTCATCCCTGTTGTCATCACGGTATACGCAGACAGAAGTTTCAGTTTTATCACAAAGACGCCGCCGGCGGCCGTTCTCTTGAAGAAGGCATGTAAGATCCAGTCCGGTTCCGGTGAGCCGAATAAAAAGAAGGTGGCTTCGATTCCGAAAGCTGAGATCCAGAAGATCGCGGAATTGAAGATGCCGGATCTGAATGCCGGTTCCCTGGAGGCCGCTATGAGCATGATCGCCGGTACGGCGCGGAGTATGGGGATCACGGTGGAGGAATAAATCACGCACATGAAAATGCGCAGAGCGCAGGTGCGTGACAGGTCCTAAGGAATCCCCCCGCTGCGCGGGTCCCCCCTTAGGACATGAGTCAAAATTTCGCATGAATGGACCTGATGTCATTTGGACGTTGTGGGAGACACAAGTTCGCTAATACCACTAGGAGGTTATAAGAATGAAGAGAGGTAAAAAGTATACAGAGGCTGCAAAACTGGTAGACCGTACGACGATGTACGATATACCGGAGGCAGTTGACCTTATTAAGAAGACAGCAGTTGCAAAATTCGATGAAACCGTGGAGGCTCATATCCGCCTCGGCGTAGATGGACGTCACGCAGATCAGCAGGTGCGCGGCGCCGTGGTTCTTCCCCACGGAACGGGAAAGAAGGTTCGCGTGCTGGTATTTGCCAAGGGCGAGAAGGCCACGGAGGCAGAAGCGGCAGGAGCTGATTATGTGGGGGCCGAGGAGCTCATTCCCAGGATCCAGAATGAGGGTTGGTTTGAGTTTGACGTTGTCGTTGCCACACCGGACATGATGGGCGTTGTAGGCCGTCTGGGACGTGTGCTGGGCCCCAAGGGCCTGATGCCGAATCCCAAGGCGGGCACGGTTACCATGGATGTTACAAAGGCTGTCAATGATATCAAAGCAGGTAAGATCGAGTACCGCCTGGACAAGGCGAATATTATTCACTGCCCCGTTGGGAAGGCATCTTTCACTGCGGAGCAGCTGGCAGAGAATTTCCAGACATTGATGGACGCCATCATCAAGGCAAAACCGTCAAGCGCCAAGGGAACCTATCTGAAGAGCGTTACCCTTGCCACCACCATGGGGCCGGGCGTCAAAATCAGCACCCTGAAATTTTAGGGTTTAGCGCTTGACAAACCAGTGTAAAGTATGCTACACTGTCAAAAGTTTATAACTGCCGTAGACAGCAGGTGCCGTTTGGCGTAAGTGTGATACCGCCTGCCGAGGAAGAAATAGGAACGTGTATTGACTTGCTCATCCTCTCTGTCTTTTGGCGGGGAGGATGTTTTACTATACGGTTGTTTCCGATCCTGACCGGCAGTTGCTGGCAGAGGAGACTGTGAACAGCAGCACTCTGACTAATAAAAGGAGGTAACAATTCATGGCAAAGGTCGAATTAAAAGCACCGATCGTGGACGAGATCAAAGGCTATGTGACAGATTCAAAGGCAGCGGTTCTTGTCGACTATCGTGGACTGACCGTTGAGCAGGACACCAGACTGCGCAAACAGTTGAGAGAAGCCGGTGTTGTGTACAAGGTGTACAAGAACACGATGCTCCATCTTGCGTTTGATGGAACGGACTATGAGCAGCTCGACAAGGATCTGCAAGGCCCGACGGCGGTGGCTTTTGGAATGGAGGATGAGACTGCCCCGGCGAGAATCCTGAGTGATTTCGCAAAGGAAGCAGAGGAGCTTCAGTTCAAAGGCGCAGTGGTGGATGGAACCTACTACGACGAGGCAGGTATCAAGGTGCTGGCTACTATCCCGTCCAAGGATACGCTCATTTCCAAACTGCTTGGAAGTCTGCAGTCACCCATCACCAATTTTGCCCGTGTGGTTAAGCAGATCGCAGAGTCCCAGGGCGATGCAGGTGCAGCCGAGGCAGAAGCTGAGGCGTAAGTAATTGTATATTGATCAGAAAAAATGGAGGAATAAAAAATGACGACACAGGAATTTATCGACGCTATCAAAGAGATGAGCGTAATGGAATTAAATGATTTAGTAAAGGCATGTGAAGAGGAGTTCGGCGTATCCGCGGCAGCAGGTGTTGTTGTGGCAGCGGCAGGCGGTGACGCAGCGGCAGGCGGCGCGGAGAAGGATGAGTTCGATGTGGAATTGACAGAGATCGGCTCCGCCAAGGTGAAGGTCATCAAGGTTGTCCGCGAGGTGACCGGCCTGGGCCTGAAGGAGGCAAAAGAGGTAGTAGACAATGCTCCTAAGGTAGTGAAAGAGGGCGCAAGCAAAGAGGAAGCTGAGGAGATCAAGGCGAAACTCGAGGCTGAGGGCGCCAAGGTTACTCTGAAATAATTTTATTCACAGCCCGCAGGCGGGCAAGGATGGCCCGGATATATCTGTGCCATCCTTACCTTTGTCCTCGCGTCAGTAAACATAAAACAAAGGAGCTGTCCGCTTGTGACAACTCCTTAAATATTTCATCTGCGGTTACTCCAATGTATACGGCATCAAAGCGACATGGCGGGCGCGTTTGATCGCTACCGTCAAAGCCCGCTGATGTTTGGCACAGGTGCCGGTGATCCTTCGGGGAAGGATCTTGCCCCTCTCTGACATATATCTCTTTAACTTGTTGGTGTCTTTGTAGTCGATATAGTCATGCTCTTTATCAGAACAGAATGCACAAACTTTTTTCCTTCTGCGGGGACCCCTTCTTCTCATGGGGGCGTCGCCTCGGTCTTTATTGTAAGCCATTGTCAATTACCTCCTTATAAAATTCATTCCTGCGTCGGTTTAGTTGAAGGGTAAACCTTCCTCGATACCATCCGGTATGTTCATAAAATCATCGTTGGCTGCTGCGTTTGGCTCCGGAGCACCGCCGCCAAAGTTATCTCCCTGCCTTGCGGCAGCGGCGTTGGCGTCTGCCGTACTCTTTCTCTCCGCAAACTCAATTTCCTCTGCGATGATCTGAACACTGTAGACCTTTTCACCGTTTTTGTTGGTGTAATTGTCATTCTGTACGCGCCCGGACAGCAGCATACGGGAACCCTGTTTGAAATATTTTTCTACAAATTCCGCCTGCTTGCCGAATGCAGTACAGTTGAAAAAATCTACGTCCGTGTCACCCTGGCGGGCAAAACGGCGGTTTACTGCGATACCAAACCGGGCAATCGCCAGTGAATTGTCACCCTGGGAATAGCGTATCTCAGGATCGCGGGTCAGGTTGCCCAAAAAAATTACTTTATTCATGGAAATCTCCTCCTTGTCTCATGCTTCCTGTTTCACGCATAAGTATCTGAGGACGTTGTCCATAATGCGGACACGCTTCTCCAATTCGCCCGGCACGGTCGGCTCGGCGTCGAATTGAATAAAGTAATAAAAGCCTTCGCCCATCTTCTGAATTTCATAAGCAAGTTTCTTCTTGCCCCATTCGTCGACGTTCGTAATCGTTCCGCCCAGAGAAGTGATATACTCCTTCGCTTTCTCGGCGGTGGCAATTCTTACTTCGTCCTCTACTTTTGCACTAACAACTAAAGCTAATTCATATTTGTTCATAGTTGCCTGCACCTCCTTTTGGTCTCTGGCTCTCCCCCGAAATGCGGGAGAACAAGGAAAATATTTTTTACATCACGGAGTTATATTATACCATGAGAAATAATGGAATGCAAGGAGAAAATCACGGTTTTACAGGAAGCAATACCTCAGGAACAGTATCACGCTCAGCGCTGACGCAATCCCCGCATACACACAGAATATCTTGAATAAACGTGTCTTTGTCCTGTTTCGGAAAAATACTGCTGTTCCCAGGCATGGAATGACAAATGTCAGTGGAATATAGCGGAAATTGGCTGTGCAGATGTAGGGCAGTTTGCAAAACAGGCTGATAAAACTCACGAGCAATGCCAGATAGACGATCCCCGTTAATATCCGAAACGGGAGTGCCATTTTGCATTTTTTTCCGAATAAAGTGAGAGCGTAACATCCGTTCATAAACAGGATGAGAGGGAACTGCATATACAGAAGGATCCGCGCTGCAAAATCCGCTGATGCCGTGGGAAACTGTATAATCGTCTGCTCATCATACAGGGCAGTCCGTATCAGATTCATCCAGACATTTGAGTCCTTCTGCAGGTCAATCTGTGTTTGTGAGTGTCCCAGCTGAAGCCCGGAGGGAATACCCCACAGCTCCCAGAAAGATTTGTCTCCCAAATATAAGGTCGCTGCCTGGGGATCCGGCACAAAGGTGAGCGGCATGTCGAACAGGAAATAACACCGCAAGGGCCAGTACAGACCTATGGGGATGCAGATCACGCCGAACAGCAGAAACTGCTTGATGTATTTTAGTGCCAGCGTGTGTTCCCTGCGAACTTCCCGGATAAACACCCACAGAAAGATGAAAGCGGTTCCTATGGCCAAAAGTCCCACGTTGATCTTGGTGAGCATACCGAGACCAATGCACAGAGCCAGCAGGACAATGGTTTTGACATCTCTTTTCTTGTACCACCGGACAGTGAACAGGAGAATGTGAACCATCCAGAACAGAACCAGGGGATCTGAGTTGACAGCGCCTGAAAACCAGATGAATGCAGGGAAAAAGGAAATGAAGCCGAGGATCACAAGACGGCTGACGCCCCGCACCTGAAACTCCTTCAAGAGCCTGTCCACCCCTATGTTTGCCCACGTCACGGAAAGAAGAGACAGAAATTGCAGATTTTCCAGCGCCAGATCCCAGTCCACGTGCAGCAGGGTATTTATTTTCAGCCAGGCAGCGTTCAGTATGGCGTTGAGAGGGGGATTGTAAAAACCCCAGACGGTGACCGGGTTCATATCGGGAAGTTTGCCGTTGTGGTAAATGAAACCAGCATATCCCAGGTGTCCGTTGGTCAGCTCCGGTGTTTGGGATATGGTCCCCAGATCATGGGGGCTGACGTTGTAGGGTGTGGCCCAAACATAGATCAGGCGGATCACGAAAGCGCCTGTGATGATAAGAAAAGCGATATCTTCAAAATTCACCGCCGTTTTTTTCACCGTGTAATACAGGATCAAAGCGAAATATGTAAACAACAGGGCCAGAGAAAACAACACCTTGTCCTTGCTGAACGCGTTTTCCATAGGAATACAATTTACGATAAAGGCTGCCAGACACAGTAAAGCAGTGATGAGATAGGGATTTTTGATTCCTGCCTGTTTAGGTTTAATATTCATTTTATTTACTCCGTTTCGTAATGTTATGGTGCGGTGAATCTATTCTACCTGATAGATGGTTTTCTGTCAATCTCTGGAAAATTCAGGCCGGGGAAATTTTTCAGTAGCAAAACAGTAGCAGAAAAATAAGGGGAGCACATCCGCCGAAAGAGCGGAAAATGGTGCTTCCCTGGCTCTTTTTAAAAAATTTCACAGGTCAGAAAAGATAAAAACAGTAGCAGAGTAGTAGCAAAATGCCCCTGTAAATGCCCCTCAAACCCCCGAAATTCGGCATATTCTCCAAAAATCTTCATTGTTCTAGCACAATAATAAAGAGAATGCAACTATTTTTTTACAAAATTTTTCGCAAAAACTGCGTTTTTTCGCAAAAGAACGGGCCTTTGGCGGATTTTTATTTTTTTTGTTCCGACTCCAAACTGGTGTTTGCTGCTACTAAGGAATAACGATTTTACGTGGGTTTCGGGGCATTCACATTTTATTATTGTGCTAGAATAATTAACGTGATGCCAAGGGTCAAAAGATCAGCATTGCTCGTGCTTGCACGAAAGCAATGATTGATCTTATTGACCCGCCAAACATGAGTAAGGAGCAATTTACGTAGTAAATTCGCGGATTACGAATGTTTGGTGTATTGCGAAAATTGCGAAGCAATGGAGCAATACGCAGGCATCGCGGAAGTGATGCCAAGGGTCAAAAGATCAGCATCACAGAAGTCAGTGTATTGACGATATCAAAGATGCCTTTATGGCGCGGAAAAAAGGAGGAAGAGATTCAAGATGAGGATTCAGAAGAAATCATCTCGGGCATTAAAGAGAGCCATGGCGACTGTCCTGTCCTTTGCTCTGGCGATGTCCGCCGTTGCTGTAGCGCCTACAGCGGATGCAGCATCGAAAAAGAAACCTAAGTTAAGTGCAAAGAAAAAGACACTTTACTACAATGGGAAAAAGACTTTCACTCTGAAGGTGAAAAAGGGCAAGAAGGTAAAGAAAATCAAGAAGACCACCTGGAAGACCAGCAACAAAAAGGTAGTCAAGATCAGCAAGAAGAAAAAGACTTCCGTAAAGCTGACCGCCAAGAAAAAGGGCTCAGCAAAGATCACCGCTACAGTGAAGTACACGGTGAAGGGAAGCAAGAAAGTTAAGAAGGTAAAACTGACCTGCAAGGTAACTTCCAAGAAGAAGAGCTCCGGCAGCAGTACAACAACAAACGCACCGGCATCAAAGGCGCCGACAACCACAGCACCGGCAGGCGGCGGTCAGAGCGGCACGCAGTCAAAGGCTCCGGCGGCAAGTCAGCCCGCAGCCAGTGTAGCACCTTCAACGAAGCCGGAAGAGTCGGCAGCACCCTCAACAAATCCGGAAGAATCGGTGGCACCTTCAACGAAGCCGGAAGAATCGGTGGCACCCTCAACAAAGCCGGAAGAATCGGTAGCACCCTCAACGAAGCCGGAAGAGTCGGCAGCACCCTCAACAAATCCGGAAGAATCGGTGGCACCTTCAACGAAGCCGGAAGAGTCGGTGGCACCCTCAACAAATCCGGAAGAATCGGTGGCACCCTCAACGAAGCCGGAAGAGTCGGCAGCGCCCTCAACAAAGCCGGAAGAATCGGTGGCACCTTCAACCGGACCGGCAGCATCGGTGGCACCCTCAACCGGACCGGCAGCATCGGTGGCACCTTCAACCGGACCAGCAGTATCAGCCAATCCGGCATCCGGCTCTGCCACAGTAGTCATCACGGGTTCGGCAGTCAGCGGTTCAGCGATCCAGATGAAACCGGGAGACAGTACAGATGTGGAAGCAGTTGTCACCGTCAGCGGCTGTTCTGTGAAAGAATATACATGGAGTTCCGACCGGGAGGCGGTAGCGACAGTTTCAGGAAGCGGGGCAAAGGCTCGAATCACAGCCGCGGCAACAGGCTCTGCCACTGTGGCAGTGGCTATCACGACGGATACAGGATTGAAAGCAACAGCCAGCATACCGGTGTATGTGGGCGATGCAGAACCGGAGACGCCAAAATCTATTGTAGTTTCAGGTTCTGCTCTGGGAAATAGTGCGGAATGGAAAACCAGCTATGGCACAGGACAAAATAAGTATGAGACCATTCTCTCGTATGATTTGTCGGATCAGGAGATTGCGGCATTGGCAGCGACGGGGTGTGCTATCTTCCAAACAGTTGTTGATATAGACACAGAAGATGAAGAATTTTCGATATCAATAGGAGCAAAGGATGAAAACGGAAAGGAAAAAATTTTCTATAGTGCAGGCGATTTAAATGAGACATTGGAGGAAAAAGACTGGTATAAAGTGATTGCTCCATCCGATTTTAGTGATTCGGATGAATTTGGCTTCACCGATATTCGAACGATATTCTTTAGAACGAATAATAAGCCATATACAGGAAATCTGACACTGACAACAGTGAATATTTGCAAGTCATGGAGTGATGGATTATATTACAAAGATAATTTGCAGATTAAGAATACTGCTGCGCCAAAATGGGCAACACTCTCTACCGTGGCTTTGCCGGAGACAGACTGGTCTGACTACTCAACAGTAACGATTGAATATGAGACAGAGGATAAGACGGCATTGTACGGCTCGGTCTATGCGTCCTCGGATTCATCGGTTGACCTTATGATGGCAGATGCGGCCGATGGAAAAGTTACTATGTCGATCAACCATGAAAAACTTGACGGTAAGGATAATCTGGTAGCTGCACTGAAGACAAAGGCAGAGGGCTTCAGAGGTCCGATTGCCATAACAAAAATCACGATTTCGTGACGGGATGATCAGGTTATTAAGATGATGGGTCAAAAGGTGTTTTACCCGATTGTCCCATGTATCCTACAATAAGCTTACAAGATTACTTTGATATTCCATACACGACTGGGAGACGGGCATACGCCCGTCTCCTGTTCTCATAGAATGACAAGTTCACTCCACCAGCATTTTCTCATACAGCAATCCCACTAAGAACCACAGCGGTGCGTAGTCAAATCTCACGATGCCCTTATAGTTGGCCTTGGCGTCGCTGTAATCCCAGGGGCAGCAGTTCTTTTTCTTCAAAAGGCTTCCTGTGCCGAATTCCGTGAGAAATATGCAGGTGGTGTACACCGTCCCCCGGAGCAGGATATTTTTATTTTTCATGGCATGACAGAGTGGCTCCATGACGGAGGCCATGCCGTATATGGGGAACATCCACATAGAGGTCTTGCATGGGAGAGTGTGGTCATTCCCCGCACAGAGTGAGCCGCAGCCCGTCCAAAGGCACTCCACCCCCCATCCCATCAATCCACATTTCACAAAGTTTTTGGCGTGTTTTTTTACACTGTTTTTCAATGATTTTCACCCTTTCCCCGATTAGTATGTCCTGAATTGTTGATAATAAACTTCGAATCTGTTATAATGTGACTTGCATCAGGGATGCAAGTCAGGACATATCATGCCCCGCAGGGGTATGATGCCTCTCCGGCGAGGACATATCATGCCCCGCAGGGGTATGATGCCTCTCCGGCGAGGAGCGAAGCGA
>CAZAEM010000014.1:3912-64541 GCA_964484225.1 uncultured Eubacterium sp. | reverse complement strand
GGCAGTTACAAGCTCCGACCTCTAAGGCATTAGCCGTAGGTCGGGGTAGTTGACAAAGGTTATGGATCCGGGGTCGGGTCAGACCTTTTATCTGGGGGATGATAAATATGTTCTCCTCGGTCTCTTAGTGGATGATGTACATCAAAATTATTATGCTGGTTTCTGCGAGGAGAAGTCCTTCGAAGAATACAAGATACATATGTGCAGCTATCGAAGACGGCAACCCTGATTTTTATGGCCTTGTTTCTTCATTTTTTATCCGCCACGCTTATGACATACTTGTCAATTATCATTTTTTCTGTTAGGATAGAATCCGTAAGTGCAAACGAGAGCAATAGGAGGTAAAGAAAGTATGAAAAAGGTGTGGAAGATACTGTTGCTGGCTGCAGCAGTGATGATCCTCTTTGCTGTGCCGGGAGAGAGCGCACAGGCAAAGGTGAGCGTGAAGGTGAAGAAAGTCACCGTCAAGAGTAACTATGGCAAAATGGTGCATGTGGCTGTGGGTAAGAAGGTGAAAGTGACACCTACTGTCAAGGTTACGCCGAACAAGGCGGCTAACAAGAAGGTTACATACACTTCATCCAAAAAGAAAATTGCCACTGTGTCCTCTGCGGGGAATGTCAAGGGGGTCAAGACCGGTTCCTGCAAGATCACGGTGAAATCCAAGAAAAATAAAAAGAAGAAAGCCACCATCAAGGTAAAGGTGGTAAAAAAGGTGACCAAGGTAAAGGTGACCACACAGAAACCCATGATGTATGTGGGAGAGTCCCAGACGCTGAAAGCGACGGTCACTCCCTCCAGCGGAAGTTTCAAGAAAGTCAAGTGGAGTACATCCAATAAAAATATCGCCACTGTGACCAGCGCCGGTGTGGTAAAGGGCGTGGCAGGCGGTACTGTGACCATCAAGGCCACCTCCGTGGAGGGCAGCAAAAAGTCGGGCAGCGCCAAGATCACCGTACTGACGGCGGACTCCATCAATATCAGTTCGGTACAGGTACTCACGGGAAGTGCCGTCCGTGTGACACTGGACAAGACAAAATCGCTGGCAGCTTCTGATGTGGTAGTGCAGGGCAAGAAATATGCGTCCGGAAAGTACAACCGCAAATACACGGTAGCCAAGCTGCGCAACTATGACAATAAGACATATGATCTCACCCTCAGTGATGACTATCGTATCAAAGAGGATTCCTTTGTACAGGTTTCCATAGCCAGTTTGCCGGGGAACGGTGTCAAGAGCATGGAGACACAGGCGATCTTTGTGAAAAACGGAACGCCACCGGAAAAGCAATGGATCGGCCTGGTGGGAGATAAATGGAACAAAACAGTGGATCTGAGCGATTATTGTTACGGTGCTGTAACATATACTGTGACGGGAAGTATTCCGGGGGTCAGCCATAAAGTCTCAGACAATCAACTGATCTTCTCAGGGAAACTGACCGCCATTACTCCGACGGCCGTTCTGACGATACAGGCTACAGATGAGCTGGGCAACAAGGTGAGTCAGACAATACGGGTTCATGTGGGATCGGATGATGCCGTTGTGGCCTCTGCCAAAGGCCTCACACTGTTAAACGGTGAGAAGGTACAAATGCTGGAATTTGCGGAGGCAGCCGGTGGAAGCGGGAAATATACCTTTGCTGCTTCGAACATGCCGGTGGGCATGACGATGGATAAAGACGGAACCATATCGGGATCACCTTCCGGTGTGGGCGACTACACTGTGCAGATTACCGCGGTGGACAGCGGGAATCAGACGAGAGTGGGAACGGACACGGCAGTGATCAAGGTAGTGGACAAGAGAAAAGTGACAGGTACGGTGAAGGATGTGGCAGGTAAGACAGTGGCAAACGCCAGAGTGGTGTGCCGCAATGTGGACGACGGCAATGTCTATCAGGCTGTTACGGATAAAAATGGTGCTTACACGGCCTATGTGGCAGAGGGATCCTATGATATATCTGCGGAGTTTGCCGGGGCCGGAGATTACGTATATAATATTGCCGTGGGTGCCGGCGGCAGACAGTTGAATTTTTCTTACGAGGAATACCAGGTTACGCTTCCGCTGACGTCCATTGAGGGTGCTGACAAATTGGAGATGGTGGAGAATTGGAGAGACGAGGACGGAAATGTTTATGAAGGCATCAATCTGCTGATGCTGAAACCGGGCAACTACAATCTCGAAGGATTGATCCACGTATACCAGAAAGATAATCTGCTGGGGGATATCAAGGGGATTACTTTCGTAGTGATGAACGACGGTACACTGGCAACACCGGTCTATTTAAACTATAATAAAAAATGATTGAGATCGATCAGACCCCAGCCCTGTTTTGCGTGGGGAAGATTAAGGTCCGTGCTGGAATCTTTCAGCCGGACCTTGATCTCTTTGGGGGACAGACCGGGATGACGGGATAAAAGCAGTGCGATGGCGCCGGACACGACGGGGGTGGACATGGAGGTGCCGCTTTTCATGGAGTAAGCGCTGTTTCGTCTTCCGTTCTGCAGATGGGAGCAGCTGACGATATGGGAGCCGGGAGCCACTACGTCCGGCTTTTTTATACAGGATAATGTGGGGCCGGACCCGGACTGGCTCTGTTTTTTTTGCCCGGATGTATACCATGTATCGCTGGAGCCTACAGTGATGATCTTCCTGGAGTTGCCGGGGGCGCTGATGGTATAGCGGCCCGGCCCCCGGTTGCCCGCCGCAGCCACCACCACGATTCCGTTATCCCAGAGCTGGTTGACCTGCCAGACAAAATCGCTGTTTTCGCAGAAAGCGTCATCGCCGTTGGCACCGATGGAGATATTGACGATGTGGATATGAAGGCGGTTTTTGTTCTGCAATACCCAGCGGATGCCCCGCAGTGTGTTGGCGATGGAACCGTCTCCGTTTTGATCGAGAACCTTTACCCCGATGAGATTGGCTTTCGGCGCGATCCCGGCATAGCGTCCCTGGGACAGAGATCCGTTCCCGGCGGCGATTCCGGCCACGTGGCTCCCATGTCCGCTGTCATCGTAAGGGCGTGGGCTGTGGGTGAGGGGATCGTACCATCCGACGATGCGGGAGCGGTAATCAGGGTGTAAACATAGTCCGGAATCTATGATGGCGATGCCAATGCCCTCTCCTGTGAGACCCCGCCGGTGAAATCTGTCCACCTGGAGAGTTTGTCGAACATGATACATGGAGAACTGCCTTTCTGCCAGCATTCTGGCCGGACTCTTACCCTCAGTATATGACAAAAAGAAAAAAAAGTACAAATAAAAGATTGACCAATGGTCATTTTTGTGATACACTCTTTTTCGAGTAAGAGATATGCAATATAAGGAGGCTTGTATATGGTTATCAATGTGGGTAAATGGATAGTGAAACACAAGATCATTATATTGATCCTTGCTGTTTTGCTGCTTGTGCCATCTGTCATTGGTTATGTATCCACAAGGATCAATTATGATGTTCTGAGTTATCTTCCCAGCTCGCTGGAGACGGTGTCGGGACAGGATATCATGGTGGATGAGTTTGGGATGGGAGCGTTTTCCATGATCGTTGTGGAAGATATGGAGAACAAGGATGTAGTGAAATTAAAAGAACAGCTGATGGATGTGGAGCATGTGGAAAATATTCTGTGGTATGATGATGCCATGGATATCAGTGTCCCCACAGAGATGCTCTCCGGGAACCTGAAGGAAGCGCTGTTTAATGGCAATGCCACGATGATGATCGCTCTGTTTGACGATACGACATCGGCGGATACGACCATGGACGCCATTACAGATATGCGAAAGATCGTGGGGAAGCAGGTGTTTATCAGCGGGATGTCGGGGATTGTTACGGACATCAAAAACCTGGCCCTGTCGGAGATGCCGGTCTATGTGGCTGTGGCGGCGTCCCTGTCGCTTCTCGTCCTTCTGCTGGCCATGGAGTCGTTGGTGACCCCCTTTATCTTTCTGGCAGGTATCGGTATGGCGATACTGTACAATCTGGGCAGCAATATTATCTTTGGAGAGATTTCCTATATCACGCAGGCGCTGACAGCGATTTTGCAGCTGGGTGTCACCATGGATTACTCCATATTCCTGCTGGAGAGCTATGAGGCGAACAAGAAGAGGTTTGAGGGGGACAAGAACAGGGCCATGGCCCACGCCATCGCCAATACTTTCAAGTCCGTCACCAGCAGTTCCGTCACGACGATTGCCGGGTTTGCCGCGCTGTGTTTTATGACATTCAAGCTGGGTATGGATCTCGGTCTTGTCATGGCCAAAGGGGTTGTCATCGGCGTGATCGTGTGCATCACGATCCTTCCGTCCATGATCCTCTGTTTCGACAAACTGATCGACAGGACTACCCACCGCAATCTGATACCCAGCCTGGATGGTGTGTCGGGCAAGATCGTGAAGATCTGGCCGGTGGCCATTGTCCTGTTTCTGGTGCTGCTCGGTCCGGCTTACTATGGAAATAAAAATTATGACATCTACTACAATATAGACAGTTCACTGCCTCAGGATCTGGACTCCGCTGTGGCAAACCGGGAACTGCAGGACAAATTTGATATGAACAACCTGCATGTCCTGCTGCTGAAAAAGGATCTGCCAAAGAAAGATAAAATATCCTTGAAAGATGAGATAGAAGATGTGGACGGCGTCAAATGGGTGCTGGGATTGAACTCCATCGTGGGGGTGAATTTCCCGGATGAGATGATCCCGGAGGAATACAGGGAAATGCTGCAGGGAGACAACTATGAACTGCAGTTTATCTGCTCGGCCTACAAGACAGCCACCGATGAGGTGAACGCACAGATTGCCTCCATCAATGATATCGTAAAGAAATACAGCCAGGATTCCATGGTGATCGGCGAGGCGCCTCTGACAAAAGATCTGGCGGATGTGACGAATGTGGATCTCCAGAATGTAAACATCGCCTCCGTTGTGGCTATATTTATTATCATCATGCTGACCTTCAAGTCCATATCCATCCCGGTGATCCTGGTGTCGGTCATCGAGTTTGCCATATTCCTGAATATGTCTATCCCGTTTTACACGGGGGAGTCCCTGGTGTTTGTGGCAGGTATCGTCATAGGCACGATCCAGCTGGGAGCTACGGTGGACTACGCGATCCTGATGACCAACCGCTACCACAAGGAGAGAGTGGAGAGGGAGAAGAGCAAGAAGGAGGCCATAGCCATCGCCCACAAGACTTCCATCAAGTCCATCATCATCAGCGGGATATGTCTGTTCGCCTCCACCTTTGGCGTGACATTATCATCCAATATTGATATGATAAAATCAATCTGTACCCTGCTGGCCAGGGGGGCTATCATAAGTACGATCGTAGTTATTGTCGTGTTGCCGGCCATGCTGATGGTTTTCGACAAGATCATCTGCAAAACAACACTTGATATGAGAGATGTCCTTACCCGCGAAGCGGGCAAGGACAGGAGCGAAGCGACGTAAGATGTCCTTATTCGCGAAGCGGGCAAGGACATTGAATAGAAAGGTTTAGGAGGGAAGATCTATGAATCAGAAAATAAGAAAAGCGGGAAGAACAGCTTTGAGCATTGCCCTGGCAGCGGGCCTGGTGCTTGGCAGCACCTGCGCAGAGGCCAAAAAGGTATCAAAGCAGGAGACGGTATATGTAAACGCGGATCCCTATGGAACCGTGACGGACATCACGGTATCGGACTGGCTGAAAAACTCCGGTGTGAACAGCGTTATAGAGGATTCCTCCACTCTGTCCGATATCACAAACACCAAGGGAGACGAAAAATTTTCCCAGACCGGGGAGGATGTGAGCTGGAGTGCCGGAGGGGACGATATATATTATCAGGGGAAATCCAACCAGGCTCTCCCGGTGGATGTAAAGATCAGTTACTCTCTGGACGGAACGGAGATGAAGGCGGAGGAGATCCTGGGGAAGAGCGGCAGACTGAAAATACATGTCTCCTATGAAAATAAATCCAAATCTACAGCCATCATTGACGGGGAGGAGAAGACAATATATACGCCCTTTGTCATGGTGACCGGCATGATCCTCGACAACGAGGTGTTCAGCAATGTGACAGCGGACAACAATGCGAAGGTGGTAAACGATGGCTCCAAGCAGATGGTATTCGGCATCGGTACGCCGGGGCTGGCGGAGAGCCTGGATCTGAAAGACGAGATGGCGGAGAAAATACCCGGGGATTTCACCGTGACAGCGGATGTGACGGATTTTTCCATGGGGAACACTTTTACTTTCGGAAGTCCCAGCCTGCTCAGCGAACTGGATCTGGATGATTCGGAGGACATGGACGAACTGGAGGACAAACTGGATGACATGACGTCTGCCGTATCCCAGCTGGTGGACGGATCGGATAAGATTGCCGACAATATGGAAACCTTTGCAGAGAAGATGGGGATGCTGAAGGACTCTATTCAAAAATATAAGAAAGAGGGCGTGGGCGCACTCTCCAAGGGAATCAATCAGCTGGCGGCAAACGGCCCCAAACTGGTGAAGGGTGTGGGAGATTACACGGATGGCGCGGTGACGCTGGCCAAGGGGACAAAAAGCTATGTGGAAGGAGCGGGGCAGATCACAAAAGGGAACATCCAGCTGTACAATGCGGTGAAAGATATGCCGACACAGATGGACACATTTGCCAAGGGACTGAAAAGTTACACGGACGGCGTGGATAAACTGGGGGCGAAGGAGAATGTGACAAAGCTGAAATCCGGAGCGAAATCCGTATCCGACGGAGTCAGTACCCTGAATGCCAGTCTGGCCCAGTTGAAACAGAGTTTTGATAACAATGAAAAGATCATTGCCGGGCTGAAAGCCTCCGGGGCGGATGCCACGCTGATTGCTTCTCTGGAGCAGGTGACCGGTACTCAGAAGGCTGCCATCGCGGAACTGGAAAAGGCCACCTCCGCCGAGGGGGATTTGAAGAAGGGTGCGGAGGCCCTGTCATCCGGTGTGGGTACGGTCATGGATTCCCTGGCCACGCTGTCCGGAAATTCTGCCACCCTCACAGGCGCCGCCGACAAGCTGAGCAAGAACCTGCCGACCCTGGTATCCAATATCAAAAAATTGAAGGAGGGCAGTGAAAAGCTTTCCAGCAACGACAAAAAACTGATCGCGGGTACAAAACAGATCATAAAGGCGAGCAAAAAGATGAATAAGACGGCGAAGACCCTGAATAAAGGGATGAAGACGCTCCGGAAGGGCAGCAATAAACTCGGCAGATCCACGGATCAGCTGGTGAGCGGCGTGAGCCAGCTGACCACGGCCAGCGGCCAGCTTTCCGACGGCGCGGATGAACTGGCTTCCGGTGTGGATGAATTCAACAGTGAGGGCGTGGAGAAACTGCAGGAGGTCTACGACGATGACGTCAAGGGCCTGACGGACCGTCTGCAGGCCATCGTGGATGCGGGAAAAGATTACAGGAGTTTCAGCGGCATTCATAAGGCCATGGACGGAGAAGTGAAATTCGTCATTGAGACAAAAGAAGTGAAAAAAGACGAAGAGTAGAATATTGAGGAACAGGAAACAGGAACAATGAGAAAATAAGGAGGGAATGGTGTGGGGAAACTGGATGAAAAGAAACGCCGTAAGCGTGAATCCCTGCTGGATGCAGCGTTTTCCCTGTTTACCTCCCAGGGGATCAATAACACATCCATCTCGGATATTGTGAAAAATGCCGACATGGCCAAGGGGACATTTTATCTGTATTTCAAGGATAAGTTCGATATCCGGGATAAACTGATCGCCTCCAAGGCGACCCAGTTATTCCGGAAGGCCACGGTGCAGATGGAGAAGGAAGATCTGCCCACGTTTGAAGACAAGGTTATTTTTCTTGCGGATTCGGTGATCAATCAGTTAAATGAAAACAAGATTTTGTTGAAGTTTATCTCCAAAAACCTGAGCTGGGGTGTTTTTCACAATGTGATGATCACGGGGAATGAGGATGCCCGGGGGGACAGTTTTTATGACGGTTACTATGGGCTCCTGCGCATGTCCGGCCGGAGGTTTCGCAATCCGGATCTGATGCTTTACATGATCGTGGAGATGATCAACTCCACCTGTCACAATGTGATCCTGTATCAGGATCCGGTGACACTGGAGGAACTGAAACCGGAATTGTACAGCATGATACGCTATATTATCCATCGGATGGAGATTGTGGAGGTTGTATCATAGGATGTCTGCGGACATCATCATAGAAAAGAATGATCAGTTAGGAGGAATTATGATGTCATACAAGAGAATACTTACGATCCAGGATATTTCCTGTGTGGGGCAGTGCTCGCTCACTGTGGCGCTTCCCATTTTGTCAGCCTGCGGGCTGGAGACGGCGATCCTGCCCTCTGCCGTGCTGTCCACGCACACAGGCGGATTTACCGGCTATACCTTCCGGGATCTGACGGAAGATATGCCGGCGATCGAGGCCCACTGGAAGAAAGAAGATATAAAATTTGATGCTTTCTATACGGGCTATCTGGGCAGCAGCCGGCAGGTAGACTATGTGAAGAGTGTGGTGAAAACCACCGGCCGGGAGGGAAGCGAAGTGATCGTGGATCCGGCCATGGCGGATCTGGGGAAACTGTATCCGGGTTTTGACGATGCCTTTGTGGGAGCCATGAGGGAGCTGTGCCGGACAGCGGACTATCTTCTGCCAAATATCACCGAGGCATGTCTTCTGACCGGAATGGATTATCGGGAAGAGTACGATGAAGCTTACATCGATGACCTTTTGAAAGAACTTTCCAAAATCTGCGGCGGGACTCTGGTGCTGACCGGGGTGGGGTATGAACCGGAGAGCACCGGCGTGGCGGTGTATGAACAGGGAGAGAAGTCCTACTATAAGCACAAAAAGATCAAAAACGGCTGTCACGGGACCGGGGATGTGTTTGCCTCGGCGTTTACCGGAGCGCTGCTGAATGGAAAGTCTGCCCTGGAGGCGGCTGAAATAGCGGCGGATTACACCGTTGCCTGCATTGAGGTCACAGTGAAGGATAAGGATCACTGGTACGGTGTGGAGTTTGAGCGGGTGTTGCCCGAATTGATGAGGAAAGTGTGATATGAAGAGCATTAAGGAGATAAAACTTCTCTTTGAGCAGTCAGAAATGGAACAGTGGAACGACCTTTTCTCACAGTTCGAGGAGGATGAGAGGGTGGGTGTACAGAAACTGATCGGGCAGTACAGAAGAAAAATGCTGGCCTATGAGAAGGAGCAGGAGCGGCTGGAAAAGATGCTGGAGTTCGAAAAGAAATACGGGGACAGGTATACCTGTATCTGTGGAATCGACGAGGCAGGCCGGGGGCCCTTTGCCGGTCCCGTGGTGGCAGCTGCGGTTGTGCTCCCGGTGGGGTTGAAGATCCAGGGATTGAACGACTCCAAGCAGGTAAGGCCTGGGCGCAGGGAGGAGTTGTACCGGGAAATCCGGGAGAAGGCGGTGAGTTTCGGCGTCGGGGTGAGCAGTCCTGCCAGAATTGACGAGATCAATATTTTGCAGGCTACGTATGAGGCCATGTGTCATGCGGTGGAAGACCTGTCGGTGGTACCGGATCTGTTGTTAAACGATGCGGTGACGATACCCCAGCTTCCCATCCGGCAGCTGGGGATCGTGAAGGGGGACGGGCGAAGTCTCTCCATCGCGGCGGCCAGCATTGTGGCGAAGGTTACCAGAGACCGGATGATGGAGGAGTATGCGCAGATTTATCCGGAGTACGGGTTTGAGAGGAACAAGGGGTATGGGTCGGCGGAGCACAGGGAGGCGTTGAAGAAGTACGGACCCTGCGCGATACACAGGAGGAGTTTTATACATAATTGGGTGTAGGCTGTGGATCAATATAGTATTGCAACGGATAGTTGCCCAAAACTCAATAGAGGAGTTATTGATTCGATGCGGGTGACTGCTATAATAATATTAGCAGCTGCAAAATACTATAAAGATCGGAGGATCAGCAATGACTAATTTAATGGGAAATAAAATTAAAATATTGCGAAAAGCGAAAGGCAAAACACAGGAAGAGATGGGAATGGCATTAGGGCTTAGTTATCAGGCGATCTCTAAATGGGAAAATGATGCAGCCCTTCCTGACATTCAAATGATCCCCAAAATAGCGGAGTATTTTGGGATCAGCATTGATGAACTATTTGGATATAAACTGAACGCTTTGACAAACAAAGAGCGCTTTATCCGGTTTATGAAAAACAGTCAGATCTTGTGCCTGAAGGAATGTGAACTAAAACATGGCGGGGCAGCAGAGTATTATATAAACACAGAAAACTTTAATACGAATTCCCAGATTGCAAAAATCGGTGAGTATTTTGCGGACTGTATCAGGGAAAAACACTTGGAGTTTGATACGCTTGCAGGGCTTGCCTATCATGGAATCGCTTTTTCTGCCGCCACAGCCACAGCGCTATTCAATAAATACGGTGTTACAGTAAATTATTGTTATGACCGCAAAGTGGCTGACAGCAGAGGACGAAAAATATGCGGACATTCACTGCAGGATGGCGAGCGGGTTGTCATTGTCGATGATGTTCTGACAACCGGGAGGACGTTGGAACAGAGGATTGAACAGTTTAAGGCGTTGGCGGATATTGTGGTTGCCGCAGTTATCGTTATCGTAAACCGGAAAACCCAGGCAGACTGTTGTGGGGAAGATAGAATTCGTCAGAAATATGACGCGGAGGTGTATTCTATCGTTACAGACGAAGATATTGACAGATTTCACAACATCCAGTAAAATACAGGCACAAAGAGAAAGCACATTTTTGCCAAATGATCTGGTCAAAGCCAGAATCAATCAGGGGATTCAGGAGGTAGATGCCATGGCAGAAAAGAGAGATAAGAAGACGGCGGTGGCGTTGGAGTACACGCCGGGTGAACAGGCGCCCAAGGTGATTGCCAGCGGGCGGGGATATCTGGCGGAGAAGATCATCAGCGTGGCGGAGGAGGAGAATGTGCCGATCCACAAGGATGAAAAGCTGGCGCGCTCCCTGTCTGTGCTGGATATCGGTGAATTTATCCCTCCGGAGCTGTATTCTATCGTGGCGGAAGTGCTGGTTTTTGTGGATAGTATGGACCGAATCAAGGGGAAGGTAAAAGACAGGTAGGGGGGATTATTCTGAACAAGCGGCAGGTGGGAGCGAAGTACGAGGAACAGGCGGTTCATTTTCTGACGGAACAGGGATATACTGTTTTAGAGAGGAACTATCGAAATCCCTACGGAGAACTGGACGTGATCGCGGAGAAGGGAGAGTACCTCGTCTATGTGGAGATCAAATATCGAAGCGGCGGCCAGTGTGGTGACCCTCTGGAGGCAGTGGACAGGAGGAAACAGAGACAGATCTGCAGGGTGGCATTTTACCATTATACGCGGTGCGGGGCGGCGGGGGAGCGGCCCTGCCGCTTTGATGTGATCGGTGTTTACGGGGACGGGAGCATAAAGCACATTGAGAATGCATTTGATTTTCAAAAATAGCGTATACTTGTTTTCAGCGGACTTTTGTGATATTATGCAAGGGTGGTACAGAAGTCCTGAATTGACATAAGGAGGAAATATGAGTAAGCCGATCATAGCCATCGTAGGCAGGCCGAATGTGGGGAAATCTACACTGTTCAATGCACTGGCGGGGGAGAAGATCTCTATCGTGAAGGATTACCCGGGAGTGACAAGGGATCGTATCTATGCGGATATGACGTGGCTGGACCACTCTTTTTCCCTGATCGACACCGGAGGGATAGAGATGGACTCGGATGACCAGATGTTGTCCCACATGAGAGAGCAGGCTCTGATCGCCATTGAGACGGCGGATCTGATCCTGTTTGTGGTGGATGTGAGACAGGGGCTTGTGGACGCGGATTCCAAAGTGGCGGATATGCTCCGGAGATCCGGGAAACCGGTGGTGCTCGTGGTAAATAAAGTGGATGACTTTGAGAAATATATGCCGGATGTCTATGAATTTTATAATCTGGGTATCGGTGACCCTCACCCCGTGTCGGCGGTTTCCAAGCGGGGCATCGGCGATATGCTGGATGAAGTGCTCTCGAACCTGGCTCCGGGGACTTGGGATGAGGAGGAGGACGAGCGGCCAAAGATTGCCATTGTGGGGAAACCCAATGTGGGAAAATCTTCACTGGTCAACCGTCTTCTGGGAGAGAACCGGGTGATCGTCTCGGATATAGCGGGAACCACCAGAGACGCCATTGACACGGAGGTGGTGTGGAATGGCACAGAGTATATTTTCATCGATACGGCGGGGCTCAGAAGAAAGAGCAGGGTGAAGGAGGAGCTGGAGCGCTACAGCATCATCCGGACGGTGGCTGCCGTGGAACGCTCCGATGTGGTGATCCTTATGATCGACGCCACGGAGGGAGTGACGGAGCAGGATGCGAAGATTGCGGGGATCGCCCATGACAGGGGCAGGGGCCTGATCATCGCTGTGAACAAGTGGGATGCCATCGAAAAGGACAATTCCACGGTGAAGGAGTTTACGGGGAAGGTGCGGAGTATCTTATCCTTTGTCCCCTATGCGGAGATCGTTTTTATCTCCGCTCTGACCGGACAGCGCATCCTGAAGATTTTTGATATGCTGGAGACGGTGATCCAGAATCACGCCATGCGGATCCAGACGGGAGTGTTGAATGAGATATTGATGGAGGCGGTGGCTATGCAGCAGCCGCCGTCGGACAAGGGAAAACGGTTGAAGTTGTTCTATATGACCCAGGTGAGTACCGGACCGCCTACCTTTGTCCTATTTGTCAATAAAAAAGATCTGATGCATTTTTCCTATCAGCGGTATATCGAGAATCAGATCCGGAAGACTTTTGGGTTCCGGGGGACACCGATTCGTATTTTAATAAGGGAAAGAAAGGAAAAGGAGTAGAGCTTTATGTGGAGGGAAGCTGGGACAGCAGTTTTGTTGCTCTTTGTCGGTTATCTTTTTGGCTGTTTTTCCACCGGTTATCTGGTGGGAAAGATGAATGGAACCGATATCCGGTCGGAGGGCAGTGGAAATATCGGCACGACGAATGCGCTTCGGACCATGGGCGCCAAGGGAGGGGCACTGACCTTTGCGGGAGATATGCTGAAGGCGTTGATCCCCACCCTGGCGGTGCGTTTCTTTTTTTTCCGGCATATGGGATATGAGGCGGATCTTACGCATCTTTTTACTTTGCTGGCCGGTCTGGGAGTTGTCATAGGACATAATTTCCCCTTTTATCTGCATTTTAAGGGAGGCAAGGGGATCGCTGTCTCCGCGGCGGTCATCGTCGCCTCATCATCGGGAACCACGATCGGGAACTGGATGATTGCCCTGGGTTTTCTTATCTTTGTTGCGGTGGTGTTCGCGACCCGGTATGTCTCGCTGGGATCACTGATCGTGGTCTGGTATTTTCCCGTGTACACTGTCCTGCAATACAGAGACAGCTCTGTCTTCCCCTGGCTGCTGGCGGTCAGTCTGGCTTTTACTGTGCTGGCGTACATAAAGCATGCGGGGAATATCGGCCGTCTGCTTCATGGTACGGAGAGGAAGCTTGGTGAAAAAAAAAAAAGGAGAATGAATAGATGAAACATGTGAGCTTTTTGGGGGCAGGGAGCTGGGGGACGGCATTGGCTGTCCTGTGCGCGAAGAACGGACACAGGGTGACTTTGTGGTCGAAGATCCGGGAGGAGATGGACATGCTCCGGGAACACAGGGAGCACAAAGACCGCCTGCCGGGGGTGATACTTCCGGACAGTATCGCGCTGGAGGATGATCTGGAGAAGGCCTGCAGAGGGCAGGATATCATTGTCTGTGCGGTGGCTTCCCCCTTCGTCCGGTCTACGGCCCGTGAGGCAAAGCCCTTCATCAGTGACAGGCAGATCGTGGTCAACGTGGCAAAGGGAATTGAAAGTGATACGCTGATGACGCTCTGCGAGATCCTGGAGGAAGAGCTGCCCATGGCGGATGTGTGTGTGCTCTCCGGGCCCAGCCATGCGGAGGAGGTATCCCGGGGGGTTCCCACTACGGTGGTTGTGGGGGCGAAGACCGAGAAGACGGCCGCCTTTGTGCAGGATGTCTTTATGGGGGACTTTTTCCGCGTATACACCAGCCCGGATATCGTGGGGATTGAGCTGGGCGGCGCCCTGAAAAATGTGATCGCTCTGGCTGCCGGGATCCTGGACGGCATGGGCCTGGGGGACAATACAAAAGCGGCGCTTATGACCCGGGGAGTGACGGAGATTGCCCGGCTGGGGATCGAACTGGGGGGCCATATGGAAACCTTCTGCGGCCTGTCCGGTATCGGTGATCTGATCGTGACCTGTACCAGCACCCACAGCCGGAACCACAATTGCGGTTATCTTCTGGGGCAGGGAAAGACGCTGGAGGAGGCCAAGGCGGAGATCAAACAGGTGATCGAGGGTGTGAACTGCGCCCAGGCGGCCATGTCCCTGGCCAATAAATACCATGTGACAATGCCCATTGTGGAGCAGGTCAATGCGATCCTGTTCGAGAACAAATCTGCCAGGCACGCCATGAAGGATCTGCTGGAGAGGGACAAGGTTTCAGAGTATAAGACTCTGAAATGGTGAAAAAAACATTTGACAATTTTCCTTTTTCTGAGTATACTGTCTTTAAAGCAAAAACAAAAACCATTGACCGGGAGTAAGTAGGTGCCTGATTTTGTTTTCAGAGAGTTGCCGCTTGGTGTGAGGCAATAGCAGGCAGACGCCGAATGGACCCGGGAGGGCAGTTTGAAATCCGGACGGATCCGGAGAGTAGACACTGACGGAGACCTGAACCGTTATCTACAGGAATGCATGATAGTGCATGATGAGTGGATTACTACGTAATCAATTTGGGTGGTACCGCAGGAGATTTTTCAAAGCTCTTGTCCCTTTTCCTCAGACAGAGGAAGGGACGGGAGTTTTTTTCTTTTTCATGCACGGAAAGAGAGGTAAATATGATAAACCCGACACTGGACCAGGTGAGAGACCTGGCGGCAGGCTACGACATCGTACCTGTGGCAACCGAGATCTATGCGGATGTGGTGACGCCGATCTCCCTGCTGCGGAAGATCGCAGCCAGCAAAAAAAATTATTATCTCCTGGAGAGCATCGAGGGCGGTGAGAAGTGGGGGCGGTATTCCTTTCTGGGATACGATCCCGTCATGAGAGTCACCTGCCGCTCGAGGAAAGTGACGATCCGCCAGGGCGGCGGGGAGAGAGTGATGGACACCGACGACTCCATGCAGGTGCTCCGGGATATCATGAAGGACTACCGGGCGCCAAAGGTGGAGGGTATGCCGCCCTTCGCCGGAGGATTCGTGGGATATTTTGCCTACGCCATGATCGCCCACGCCGAGCCGACCCTGAAGATCAAGAGAGGGGAATTTGAGGATTATGATCTGATGCTCTTTGACAAAGTGATCGCCTACGACCACCTGAAACAGAAGATCGTCATCGTGGCCAATGTGGCTGTGGGAGATAAGCTGGCGGAAAATTATGCCAGGGCGAAGGCAGATATCCGTGGTATCATTTCCCTCATTCGGAACGACAGCCCGGTGCCGGAGGAACCGGTGTATGAGAAGGTGGACTTCCAATGCAATGTCACCGAGGAGGAGTACGCGAAGATCATAGAAAAGACGAAGGAATATATCCGTGACGGCGATATTTTCCAGGCCGTGATCTCCCGGCGGTTCGTCAGTGACTACGAGGGGAGCCTGATCAATCCCTACCGGGTGCTGCGCACCACCAACCCGTCCCCCTACATGGTGTATATGAATCTGGGGAATGTGGAGATCATGAGTACATCCCCAGAGACTCTGGTCCGGCTGCAGGACGGGAGGCTGGTGACTTTCCCGGTGGCCGGTTCCAGACCCAGGGGGAGGGATGAGCGGGAGGACGAGGCGCTGGTGAGGGAGCTTCTGTCCGATGAGAAGGAACTGTCGGAGCACAATATGCTGGTGGATCTGGGCCGGAATGATCTGGGCAGGATATCCAGGTACGGATCCGTGGAGGTGACGGAGTACAAGATGATCCACAAATATTCCAAGATCATGCATATCTGCTCCCAGGTGGAGGGGGAGATAAGGGAGGACAGGGATGCGATGGACGCCATCCGGTCGGTGCTCCCCGCGGGAACCCTCTCCGGGGCGCCCAAGATCCGGGCCTGTGAAATTATCGATGAACTGGAGGCAGAGCCCAGAGGAATCTACGGGGGAGCTCTGGGGTATATGGATTTCAGCGGCAATCTGGATACCTGTATCGCTATCCGCATGGCGGTGAAGAAGGACAACAAGGTGTATGTTCAGGCCGGGGGAGGTATCGTGGCGGACAGCCAGCCCCATCTGGAGTATCAGGAGTCCGCCAACAAGGCAGGGGCAGTTATGCTGGCCATTCAGAATGCAAAGGAGGCGGTGGAACCATGATGCTGCTCATTGACAATTACGACAGCTTTTCTTATAACCTGGTTCAGTTTCTGGGTACAATGGAACCGGATATCCGGGTGATACGAAACGATGAGATGAGTGTGGAGGAGGTGGGGGCGCTGAGGCCGAGCCATATCATCCTCTCGCCGGGGCCGGGGTATCCGGGGGATGCCGGTATCTGTGAGGATGTGGTGCGGGCCTATCAGGGGAAGATCCCGATCCTGGGGGTGTGTCTGGGACACCAGGGCATCTGTGAAGTGTATGGTGCATCCATCTGCCATGCCAGGCAGTTGATGCACGGCAGGCAGAGCACTGTGACGATCGATGCGGACCAGCCGATATTCCGGGGACTGCCCGGCCGCATTGACGTGGCCAGATATCATTCCCTCATCGCCGATGCCCGCACGATACCGCCGGAACTGACGGTGATCGCCACCGATGATATCGGGGAAGTGATGGCGGTGAAACACCGGGATTACGAAGTGTATGGACTGCAGTTCCATCCCGAGTCCATACTGACACCCCGGGGGATGGAAATATTAAAAAATTTTAGGAGGATAACACTATGATACAGGAAGCAATTCACAGAGTGATCAACAGAGAGGATCTGAGTTATGAGGAGGCGAGGGATGTGATGCTGGAGATCATGTCCGGAAAGGCTTCTCCGGTGCAGATGGCCACATATCTCACGGCTCTGCGCATGAAGGGGGAGACGATCACGGAGATCACAGCCAGTGCCCAGGCCATGAGAGACCTCGGCACACATCTGGAACCGGATTTCCCGGTTTTGGAGATTGTGGGAACCGGAGGAGATGAGGCGGGTACGTTCAACATTTCCACCACGGCGGCATTTGTCATCGCGGCGGCGGACGTCCCGGTGGCAAAACACGGGAACCGCAGCGTATCCAGCAAGAGCGGCGCAGCCGACGTGCTGGAGCAGCTGGGAGTGAATCTGACTCTCGAGGTGGAGGAGAATAAGAAGGTGCTGGAGGAGACGAAGATGGCATTCCTCTTTGCCCAGAAATACCATTCTTCCATGAAAAATGTGGGCCCGGTGCGCCGGGAGATGAAAGAGAGAACGATTTTCAATATCCTTGGCCCTCTGACCAATCCGGCCAATGCTGCCAGGCAGCTTCTGGGTGTGTATGACAGGAGCCTGGTGGAAAAGCTGGCGAAGGTTCTCAGTGAGCTGGGCGTGGAGCGCGGGCTTTCCGTCTGCGGTGGGGACGGCCTGGATGAAATCACCCTCACGGGGGAGACCCACTGCTGCGAGATCGATCACGGGAAATTCACTTCCTACGATATTTCTCCCGAACAGTTCGGTATGACTCGCTGCAGGCCGGAGGATCTGGTGGGAGGAACGCCGGAGGAAAATGCGGAGATCACCAGAAACATCCTCTCAGGCAGGGAGACCGGCCCGAAAAGAGACGTGGTGATACTCAATGCCGGGCTGGGGATATATGTCGGCAGGGACGGCGTGTCCATGGAGGAATGCGTGAAGGAAGCGGCGGAGCTGATCCGGAACGGCCGGGCGATGGCGAAGCTGGAGGCGTTTGTCCGGGCGACGGCAAAGTAAATAATTCACGGCAAAAGGCAAGGAGGTTTCCATGATCTTAGATGAGATAGCAGAAAAAACCAGGCGTCGTCTGGAGCGTGCCAGAGAAGAGAAATCCCCGGAACAGGTGAGGGCGGAGGCATTTGCCATGGACTGTGGCGGCGGGTTCCCATTCGAGGAGGCGCTGAGAGGACCGCGGATATCCTTTATCTGTGAGGTGAAAAAGGCGTCTCCCTCCAAGGGTGTGATCGCCGGAGAGTTTGACTACCTGTCCATAGCCCGGGAGTATGAACAGGCGGGGGCAGGCGCCATATCGGTTCTCACGGAGCCGGATTATTTTCTCGGGGATATCCGGTATCTGCGGGAAATCCACCGGGAGATTTCTACGCCCCTTCTGCGGAAGGACTTCACAGTGGACGAATATATGATATATGAGGCGAAGACGGTGGGGGCCAGCGCCGTGCTCCTCATCTGTGCCCTGCTTTCGGCAGACAGGATCCGGCGCTATATCCGCATCTGCGACGAGCTGGGGCTGTCGGCCCTGGTGGAGGCGCATGATGAAAGGGAAATCCGGCAGGCACTGAAGGCGGGCGCCCGGATCATCGGTGTCAACAACAGGAATCTGAAAGATTTCACCGTGGACATCCGAAACGGCATCCGCCTGCGGGAGAAGGTGCCGCCCGATGTTCTCTTTGTGGCGGAGTCCGGCATCAAGACAAGGGAGGATGTGGAGGAACTGGAGAAAAACGGAGTCAACGCTGTTCTCATCGGGGAGACCCTGATGAGAAGCCGGGACAAAAGGGCGATGCTCAATCGTCTCCGGGGAATAGAAGGACAGGAGGTTTAAAGGAGTATGTCAGACGGAAGATTTGGTGTTCACGGCGGTCAGTTTATACCGGAGACGCTGATGAATGCAGTGATAGAACTGGAGCAGGCTTATGAGAAATATAAAAAGGATCCGGAGTTCCTCCGGGAACTGGATGATCTCTTGAAAAATTACGTGGGTCGGCCCTCCATTCTCTACTATGCGGCGCATATGACAGAGGATCTGGGCGGGGCAAAGATTTACCTCAAGAGGGAGGATCTGAACCACACGGGATCCCACAAGCTGAACAACGCCCTGGGCCAGGCCCTCCTGGCCAGGAAGATGGGCAAGACCCGCCTGATCGCGGAGACCGGAGCGGGACAGCACGGCGTGGCCACCGCCACGGTGGCGGCGCTGCTGGGTATGGAGTGTGAGATCTACATGGGGAAGGTGGACACGGACCGCCAGGCCCTGAATGTGTTCCGCATGGAACTTTTGGGGGCGAAGGTGCATCCGGTGACCAGTGGTACCCAGACGTTAAAGGATGCGGTGAATGAGACGCTGCGGGAGTGGACCAACCGGATCGCCGACACCCACTATGTCATCGGTTCCGTCATGGGTCCCCACCCGTTTCCCACCATCGTCCGGGATTTCCAGAGCGTCATCGGCCGGGAGATCCGGGAGCAGATCATGGAGAGGGAGGGACGGCTCCCGGATATCGTCATGGCCTGTGTGGGCGGCGGCAGCAATGCCATGGGTGCCTTCTATGATTTTATCCCGGACAAGGAGGTACAGCTCATCGGATGTGAGGCGGCGGGCCGGGGAGTGAACACTGCGGAGACGGCGGCCACCATCGCCACCGGCACCATGGGAGTGTTCCACGGTATGAAATCCTATTTCTGCCAGGATGAATACGGACAGATCGCACCGGTGTACTCGATCTCGGCGGGGCTGGATTATCCGGGGATCGGGCCGGAGCACGCCAACCTCTACGACATCGGCCGGGCTCAGTATGTTCCGGTGACAGACGACGAGGCGGTGGAGGCCTTTGAGTACCTGTCCCGCATCGAGGGGATCATCCCCGCCATCGAGAGTTCCCATGCCCTGGCCCACGCGAAGAAGATCGCCCCGGCCATGGACAGGGACAAGATCATTGTGGTGAATATCTCCGGAAGGGGAGACAAGGATGTGGCGGCCATCGCCAGATACAGGGGGGTTGAGATTTATGAATAAGATAGAAGAAGCCTTTGACAATAAGAAAGCATTTATCCCTTTTATCACGGCGGGAGATCCGGATCTGGAGACGACCCGGGAGATCCTGCTGGCCATACAGGATACGGTGGATCTGATCGAGATCGGGATCCCTTTCTCGGATCCGGTGGCCGAGGGGCCGGTGATTCAGGAGGCGGACATCCGTGCCCTGGAGGCCGGAGTGACCACAGACCGGATTTTCGATATGATGGAATCCCTGGAGGGACAGATCCGTGTTCCCATGGTGTTTATGACCTACATCAACCCCATCTATGTGTACGGGGTGGAGAAGTTTGCGAAAAGGAGCAGGGAATGCGGCGTCAGCGGTGTGATCGTGCCGGATGTGCCCTTTGAGGAAAAGGAGGAGATACGGGAGGCCTTTGCGGCGGAGGGGCTGACGGTGATCTCCATGATCGCCCCCACCAGTGCGGACCGCGTGCAGATGATCGCCAGGGAGGCGGAGGGCTTTGTGTACTGTGTATCCTCCCTGGGGGTCACGGGAGTCCGGGCCAAAATCAGTACGGGTATCTCTAAACTGATCCGGCAGGTGAAACAGGTGAAGGATATCCCCTGTGCCATCGGATTCGGCATCTCCACACCGGATCAGGCCAGGGAGATGGCCGCCATCTCCGACGGCGCCATCGTCGGAAGCGCTATTGTGCGGATACTGGCGGAACACGGGAGGGAGAGTGTGCCCTACGTGAGAGATTACGTCGTTTCCATGAAACAGGCGGTGAAATCCGCTGAGTAGACATTTTTTTCTTTTCATTTGTTTCGGTTCATGTTATACTGTTTAGTGATAAAGCCATATTAGGCGATAAGGAGGACACAAAAAGTGAAGAAACAGGTTGTAACTGCCTGTCTTGTGCTGGCTTTAGCCACAGTGATGACAGGATGTACATGGGAAGATTTCAAGGCAAAATTCGTGGGCGATGAATCGGTATCCAGTGGTTCGGCAGTCAGCGGCGGTTCCGCGGAACCCATTGAGATTGAGGACTATGACCCCAATGAATGTGTCACACTGGCTGAATATAAAGGGGTGGAAGTGGACTGTACGGTCTCAAAGGCAGAGATCTACAGCAATATCAACTCCATGCTCAGCGGTTCTGAAGACGTGAAGAAAATAAAGAAAGGAACCTGCAAAGAGGGGGATTATGTCAATGCCGATTACGAGGGGAAAGTGGACGGCAAAGCCTTTGACGGCGGTACGGCAAAGGACCAGTCCTTTACTCTCGGCAGTTCTGAATTCAGCGAGGCCGGTCTGGATGAGGAGATGGCCGGGATGGAGATCGGCACGAAAAAGGAAATAAAGGTGAAATTTCCCGAGGATTACGAGGATAATGCGAGTCTGGCGGGGAAGGATGCCGTGTTCACCGTCAAGGTCAATTATGTTCTCAGACCGGACAAGGCATTCTTGAAGAAAAATACGCAGTACAAGACGGTGGCAGAGTATGAAAAGACCACGGAGGAGAACCTGAAAAAGCAAAAAGAGGAATCCGTCGGCACCACGGCTCTGCAGACCGTGATCAAAGAGAGCACGATCAACCGTGTTCCCGCAACACTGAAAGAGGCCGAGAAGGGCCAGATGGACGCGGTATACAGAGCTCAGATACAGGGACAGCTGGGGATGGATCTGGAAACCTATCTGCAGCAGACGGGACAGACAGAAGACACATGGGATGCACAGCTGGAGGCCTCGGCGGAGGAGAGCGCGGGACAGAGACTGGTGATCGAAGCCATCGCCGCCAAGGAGGGCATCGAGATATCCGATGACGAGCTGGAAAAATATATCAATGATGCATTGACCCAGGTCAAGACAGACCGGGCCGCATACGAGAAGCAGTATACGGAATACATGGGTACGACGGTATCCTTTGAAGACTACATGAGATTTTCCGCCATGTTTGATCAGGTGGTAGAGATCGTGGAGAAGAATGCCAAAGTAAAGAAATAGCAGTAATATATGGAACAGGTTTGCAGGAGAGAGGTGTTTACGATGAGCACAGCAAATACGATTGATTCGGAAATTACCTTGAGAAATTATGAGAACGAACTGCGATTGTGCAGAGAGGCCGGCGGGGATATCGAGAGATATCGCCGCCTGTCTTTCGATGTGTTTCAATTGGAACAGATCCGCAGAGGGCTGCAGAATAGTGTGGATGTGGAAAAGTATCTGGATCCCGGGCTTTCCTGGGTGGAGATGGAGAACATCCGCCTTACCATGCAGAGCGGTGTGGACATCAGCGAGTATGAGAAGGCGGGATATGACTGGCTCCAGTGTAATGAGATCCGGGAGGGTCTGAAGGACGGCCTGGACATATCCTCTTTTCTGGATGTTCGTTTTCTGCCCTATCAGATGCGGGAGATCCGCAAGGGTCTGAAGGAGGGCCTGGATATCTCTTACTATGCCAAGCTGGATTTTGACTGGTATCAGATGCGGGAGATCCGGCGGGGGATGGAGAACGGGATCGATGTCAATGTCTATGCGAAAGAGGAGTACAGTTTCCAGGTGATGTATGCCATACGGAGGGGGATTGAACAGGGCGTGGATCTGATGCCCTATGTGGAGAAGGGTTACGGGGGAAAAGAACTGCGTGAACTGTGCCGTGGTCTGGCCGTGGGAAACGATCTCTCACCCTATCTGGAAAAGGGTTACAAGGCAGCCCAGCTGGCGCAGATCAACAACGCCCTGCAGGATGGCCTGGATATCACACCTTATCTGTCTACCACCTTTCACGGGACACAGCTCCAGGAGATCGTAAAGGGTCTGGAAAAAGACCTGGATGTCTCCGTGTATGCGAAACCGGAGTACAACTGGTTTCAGATGAGAGAGATCCGTTTTGGCATGGAGGACAAGGCAGACGTCTCCATGTACACGGATTTTGCCCTGTCGGCGGAGCAGATGGCGGAGATCCGGAAGGGGCTTCTGGCGGGTGTGGATGTCACCAAATACAACAAGGTCTACTATGAGCCGGAACAGATGGAACAGATGCGGAAGGATCTGATGACGCAGACCCCGGCGGATGAGGTGCTGTTGGAAGAGTTGGATGAGTCCGGCGTGATGGACGATGTCAGCGACGAGGATACCGGGGAGGATTCCTATGACGAGGATGAGTTGGCCAACGGCGTACATATCTATACTTCGGCGGATAATATGGAGGCTCACTTGATCCTGGATGACCTGCCGGACGGGGAAGAGCACACTCTGAATAAGATTATGCGGATCCTGCGATGGAAAAAGATCAAACAGGAGATTGAGCGGGAGACCATCGAGGAAATGCTGGAGAAGAAGGAATACAAAAAGGATGTGATCGTGGCCAGAGGCAGGAGAGCGGTGGATGGCAAGGATGGCAAATTTGTCTATCACTTTCGCAGAAATCTGAGACGTAAACCAAAGATGCTGGAGGACGGGTCTGTGGATTACAAGAGCATCGATCTTTTTGAGGAGGTCAAGGAGGGACAGCTGATCGCAGAGTACCTGCCGGCCACCTCCGGCAGCTTCGGATACGATGTCTACGGTGAGATGATCGCTCCTCAGAGAGGCACGGAGAAGGTGCCATTGCATGGCAAGGGATTCCGTATGACCGATGACAAGCGTCAGTACTTCTCCCTCTTGACAGGGATCATTGAGTACAGGGAGGAAGAGGGCGTTATTGAGATCCAGAACCTGTATACCGTTATGGGAAATGTGGACGCCTCCACGGGGAATATCGAGTTCGACGGGGATGTTTACGTGACGGGAAATGTGGAGAACGGTTTTTCGGTGAAGGCCACGGGAAATGTTGTGGTGGACGGCCACTGTGAAAGCTGTCTGATCCGCGCAGACAAGAATATCGTGATCAAGAAGGGCTTTCAGGGCCAGGGGAAGGGCGTTTTGAAAGCCGGCGGGGATATTACCGGACAGTTTTTTGAGTCCGTCCAGGTCATCGGTGACGGGGATATCACGGCCAGCTATCTGCTCAACAGCCGTTTGAAGACCACGGGGCATCTTGCGGTGGAGGGGAGAAAGGGAGTGATCATCGGCGGCTACACCTGTGCCAAACAGGGGATCCGGTGTTTTGGGATCGGCAATGGGGCGGAGGCCAGGACCATCGTGGAAGTGGGAATCGACAGAGAGGATATGAGGAATTATCAGGATCTGACGAAGCGGATCGGCAAGCTGGATTCGGAGATACGGACTTTTGAGGAGGGGGTAAAAAAGCTCATGAGCCAGAAAAAACTCAATGAGAAATCCCGAAGCCTGTATGCCCGCCTGACGAAAATGCTATACACCCAAAAGAAGCTGAGAAAGGACCTGCTGGAGGAGAAGGAGAAAAAGATGGAGACCCTGACCAAACAGAGAGGGGCGTCCATCGAGATCAACGGTCCGGTGTACCCGGGTACTACTCTGTATTTAAATGCCGACCCCTATGTGGTGAAGGAAGAGTTTACCCATGTGACTTTTACGAAGAAGAAGAACAAGATAGATATCCTTGAGTAAATAGAAGGAGGATGGCGGGAAGATGAGAGAAGAGACAGAAAAACTGGTAGAGTATCTGAGTTCTGTGGTGGAGAGGCGTTATCTGGCGACAGAACACCACTGCAGCCATGTGAGCCAGATGACTAAAATTCTTTTGACACAGGTTATGAATTATTTTCCGGAATACAACCTGTCCCAGGAGGATTGCGAGATGATCTCAGCGGCGGCGGCGGCCCACGATATCGGAAAGATCGCCATATCAGACCGGATCTTACTGAAACCCGGGAAACTGACGCAGGATGAGCGGGAGATATACAAGAGCCATACCAGGAAGGGGAAAAAGATATTTGATAATTTTTTGAAGACCCTGGATCCGGATTATTCTGATTACCGGTTTTATCAGTACTGCGCGGAGGTGTGCATGTCCCACCACGAGAGGTACGACGGCTCGGGGTACCCGGAGGGGCTGAAGGGAAAAGAGATCCCCCTGTCCGCCCAGGTGGTGGGGCTGGCGGATATATATGACGTGTTGGTCAGCGAGCGGATCTACAAGATCGCCTACACCAAGGATGACGCCTACGAGATGATCCTGAGCGGTGAGTGCGGGGTGTTTGCGCCGCGCCTGATCGATCTGTTCCAGATGCTCCGCCTGGAGCTGGAGGAGGTGCTGGACCAGGACAGGGCAGGGTGAGGAACGCTCCGGGCCCTGCAATGGAATAAAGGAATAATGAGAAATCCCTCTGCATATATTTTAGCAGAAAGGTGGATGCCGTAAAGTGCGTCAACCACAGCAAGGGGGATTTTTTTCATGGACAAATATAATGTGTATCAGGATATGAGTCGGCGCACGGAGGGAGAGATGTATCTTGGGATTGTGGGGCCTGTGAGGACGGGGAAATCCACATTCATTAAGAGATTTATGGAACTGGTGGTTCTCCCGGAGATGTCGGATGAGAACGAGAGACAGAGGACGGTGGATGAACTGCCCCAGTCGGCCACGGGGAAGACGGTTATGACCACGGAGCCCAAGTTTGTGCCAAAAAACGCGGCTGTCCTGCATTTTCCAAACCAGGAGACAGGGAAGATACGTCTGATCGACTGCGTGGGATTTCTGGTTCCGGAGGCGGCGGGCTACAAAGAAGAGACCGGGGAGCGCATGGTGAAGACACCCTGGTTTGAGGAGGAGATCCCCTTTTCCCGGGCGGCGGCCATCGGCACGGAAAAGGTCATACGGGAGCACTCAAACGTGGGGATCGTGATCACCACAGACGGCAGTTTCGGCGATCTTCCGGCAGAGAATTTCAAGGGGGCGGAGGATCTCACCATCCAGGAGTGCAAGAAGGTGGGAAAGCCCTTCATCATCCTGTTGAACACGGCGGACCCGGAGGGTGAAGAGACGGCAGAGCGGGTGAAACGGATGGAAGAGCAGTACGGGAAGACGGTGCTGTCAGTAGATTGTAAAACGATGAATAAGGAGGATGTATTTTCGATCATGGAGCAGATACTATCGGATTTTCCGATCACCAGACTCAATTTTATCATGCCCAAGTGGGTAGAATTTCTGGAGCAGGACAACTGGCTGAAGATGGATCTGATCGAGCAGTGCCGGAAGGTCATCCAGAGGATCCGGACCATGAAGGATGTCACAGAGGAAAATATCGCCATGGAGGCGCCCTATCTGAAGGAGATATTTATCCGGGATAAACAGCTGGAGAACGGGGTGGTAAACCTGGCGCTGGATTTTGAGGAGAGTTACTACTACGATATACTCAGTGAGATGGTGGGGACGACGATAGAGGGAGAATTTGATCTCATCGCCACCCTCCGGGAGCTGGCGGCCAGGAAAAACGAGTATGAGTCCATCGCCACCGCCTGCGACCAGGTGAAGGGGAGGGGATACGGCATTGTGCCTCCCGCGGAGTCGGAGATCCAGATAGCCGACCCGGAGCTGATTCGCCACGGCAATAAATTCGGCGTGAAGATCAAGGCCAGCTGTCCCAGCCTGCATCTGATCCAGGCCAATATCGAGACAGAGATCGCCCCCATCGTGGGAAGCGAGGAGCAGGCCCAGGATCTGATCGACTACATCAGCCAGAACGGAAGAGAAAATCCGGACGGAATATTTGACACCAATATTTTTGGAAAGACGATACGCCAGCTGGTTGACGAGGGGATCAACTCCAAGGTAAACCGGCTCACGGAGGAGAGCCAGGTGAAGCTCCAGGATACGATCCAGAAAGTGGTAAACGACTCCAACGGCGGTCTGGTGTGCATAATTATATAACTCTACGTAAGTAGAATACTAGTTTTTTGGTTCTTTTTTCGAAAATGGGTTGACAGATCCGTTTTATATTGTTATACTTGTAATAAATTTGTCACATTCATGTAACAATTTTATTTGGAGATGATCAATATGATGAAAAAGAATCGAAAAAAATTATATACTATTGCCCTCTCGGGAGTGCTGCTCATGGGGCTTGTGGCTATTCCGGTGAGTGCGGCCATGATCGCGTCGGAGGAACAGGTGGAGGGAGCCAACGTGGTGTTGGACGAATACTGTGATGATGTGGCGGCGGGAACTGTGGTGGCGCAGTCCACTGAACAGTTTGCGGCGAACGGCATCGTTCCCACGCCGGCCGCTACGGCTGCCCCGACTCCCACAGCGGCTCCGGAGGCGTCGGCGGAGCCGAAGCATGTGGAACTGAATCTGAACTACAGCCGTCTGGGTATCGCCAACAAGGTGGACACCTACCTGAACGTCAGAAAGACGCCCACGAAAAGGGGAAAGATCGTGGGAAAAATGACAAAGAATGCGGGATGTCACATCTATTCTGTGAAAAAGGGCTGGGCCAAGATGGTATCCGGCAACGTCAGGGGATATGTGAAGGCGTCCTATATCACCATGGACAAGAAAGCGGAGGAGCTGGCCACGAAAGTGGGCCGGGACAGCGTGGAGATCCAGACGGATTCCCTGCGTGTACGCGCCTTGCCTACCACGGACGCGCCGATTTATTCCGTGGTTTCTGAGGGGGAGGAGTTCGCCATCAAGAAGGCGGATCTCACTCTGGATTATGTAAAAAAGATTATGGAAAAAGAGAAAATATCCGACAAGGCTTTGAAGAGAGCCGGCGGATATGAGGCTATAGAACAGAGCATGGGCAATTTCATCTGTATCTATGTGGACGATGAGTACGCTTTTGTGTCCAAGGACTACGTCAAGCAGCAGTACACCTTAAAGCGCGCGGTGAGGGTGAGCACGGTGTCGGCCAGCAAGTCTGACGGCGTGTCGTCCAGCCAGGCGTCCATCGTGGAATATGCCAAGCAGTTCCTGGGCAACCGTTATGTCTGGGGCGGATCCAGCCTGACCAACGGGACGGACTGTTCCGGGTTTACCATGAGCCTGTATGCCCACTACGGACATTCCCTGCCGCACAATGCGGCGGCACAGAGCGGTGTGACCCGCAGTGTGAGCTCGCCGAAACCGGGAGATCTGTTCTTCTACAGCAACGGCAGCCGCATCAACCACGTGGCCATGTATATCGGCGGCGGCATGGTGATCCATGCCAGCAATCCCAGCGATGGGATCAAGATTTCCAATGCATATTACCGTCATCCGGTGAAGATCGGCCGGGTGCTGTGACGGATATCTGAAAAATTCATAAAGTATAGGAACAAAAAAACTGCCAATACTATATACAAAATTTGCAGGAGGTTTTTATGAGGCGAAGGTATATAGTGATCAGCAGTTTTTTTGTTGCGGTTTTGCTGCTGGCTCTTTTGTGTTACGGCAGTCACCGCTACGCGGAGCGGGTGGCCAGAGAGAGCAGGGAGGAACAGCAGGGGGAGACTGAGGAGACCGGTGCGGCCAAAGAGCAGAAAATAACAGGCGAGACAAAGTACATTGTGGAAACCTATGACAAGGGGACGGAGAAACTGACCCGGGAGGAGCGCAGTCTGCCGGAGGAGTATGTGGGAATGACCAGGCAGGAGGTGGAGAAGTATCTCGCCCTGTGCCGGGATACCATGGCTTCCAAGGACTGGGAGGCAGGGCTGTCGGAGGTAAAGCTCATATCCTTTTCCGGGGAGGAACTGGTGATCCGAAAGACGTATCAGAAGCCGGAACAGGAGACAGGATTCGTGCTGAAGCTGTCCCAGGGGGAGGTGGTCATCTATCACCCGGACGGGAAGACTGTCTATGAGCGGACGGGGATCTATCAGGAAGATCTCTTGCCCGATGAGATTGAAAAACTGAAAAAGGGACGCAAAGTGGCGGATGAAAAGGAGCTGTATTCCATTCTTGAAAACTTCTCCAGCTAGTGATACACTGGTATGGAGAGCGAGGAGATATCTATGAGGGAATACAGCGATGTGGTGATCGTCGGAGCCGGGGCGGCCGGGATGCTGTGCGGCGGTCTGCTGGCGGAGGAGGGACTCTCGGTCACCATTTTGGAAAAGAATGACCGGGTGGGGAAAAAACTGTCGGCTACCGGCAACGGAAGATGCAATTACACCAACCGCAATATGAGTGCGGAGAAATATTATGGTGACGCCTCCTGGATTCAGGATGTTCTGTCCCGGGTGGACACCGAGGATATTTTATGCCTGTTCCGGAGGCTGGGGGTATATCCCAGAGAGCGGGAGGGCTATATCTACCCCTATACCAATCAGGCTTCTACGGTGGTGGATGCCCTGCACTCCTTTTGCCGTTTGCACGGGGTAGACATTCTGCTGGAGTGCAAGGCAAAGGCTGTCCGGAAAAACGCGGCGGGGTTTGCGGTGCAGACCAGAGAGGGAGGCATCGCCTGCCGGTGCGTGGTGCTGGCCAGCGGAGGAAAGGCCTGTGAGGAGCTGGGGGGTGACGGCAGCGGCTACAGGCTGGCGAGAAGCCTGGGACACTCCATACATACGATATTCCCCGGACTGACCGGACTGGTCTGTTCGGGGAATTTTTGGAAACAGGTGGCGGGAACGAGGATCCTGGGGAAATTCTCCCTGTCCATCGACCACCGGCTGACGGAGGGCGAGACGGGGGAGATCCAGGTGGTGAAGGAGGGGCTGTCCGGCATTCCGGTATTTCAGATGTGCCGGCTGGCGGCCTGTGCGCTGTCCCGGGGAGAATGTGTGGAGGCGGTGGTGGATTTTGTGCCTCCCATGAGCCGGGAGGAGGTGTGCCGGTGGCTGGATGAACACGGGCCGGCGGGGCTTGTGCCGAAGAAATGGATTCCCGTGTTGAGACGGATGGACATGGGGCAGGCGCTGAAAGAGTTCCGCGTCCCGGTGGAGAGGACTTTTGGCATGGAGAGGGCCCAGGTGACGGCGGGGGGCGTGGACACCGGACAGGTGGAGAGCGGGACCATGGCCTCTGCCCTGGAGCCGGGTGTGTATTTCGCCGGAGAGATCCTGGATGTGGACGGAAGGTGCGGAGGGTATAACCTGCACTTCGCGTGGGCCTCCGCCATATTGGCCGCCCGGGATATCAAAAGGCGGATGTTTTCCGACAACTGACGGAAGAGAGAGGACGGACTATGCTGCAATTATCCCAGTGCAGACTGCACTACAGAGAGGATACCGGAGAGAGACTGAGACAGAAGGTGGCAAATGTACTTCGTCTCGGGGAAGAGGATCTGAGGGAATTTCATATTGTGAAAAAAAGCGTTGACGCCAGAAAGAAACCGGACATATTTTTCTCATACACGGTGCGGTTTAATGTGGAGCAGGAGGAGAGGGTGAGGAGGAGAAACCGGAACAACCGAAACCTCACCAGGGTGGAGCCCGAGGCGAGACTGGAGGAGAGGATCCGCCCTGTCTCTTCCCCGGAAAAGGTGCTTGTGGTGGGATCCGGGCCGGCGGGGCTGTTCTGTGCCTACTATCTCGCCCTGTGCGGGTACCGTCCCACGGTGATCGAGAGGGGGGCGCCCATGGAGGAGCGCATAGCGGATGTCAATGCCTTCTGGCAGGGCGGGCCCCTCTGTTCCGAGTCCAACGTCTCTTTCGGGGAGGGCGGAGCAGGCACTTTCTCCGACGGAAAACTGAACACCGGCGTGAGGGACAGGACGGGACGCAAGCGGTTTGTGCTGGAGAGCTTTGTGAAATTCGGGGCGGGAAAACATATCCTGTGGGATGCGAAGCCCCATGTGGGGACGGATGTGCTGCAGTCTGTGGTACGGAATATGAGGCGGGACCTGGAGCGGATGGGATGCGGATTCTGTTTTCACACAAAGATGACAGACCTGGTCATCGCCGAGGGCCGGATAAAAGGAGCGGAGATCCTGCGTGACGGGGAACCAGACCGTATTCCCTGCGACCGGCTGGTGCTGGCCGTCGGCCACAGCGCCAGGGATACCTTTGCCATGCTGAAGAAACGCTCAGTTGCCATGTCCGGAAAGGCCTTTGCCCTGGGGGTGAGGGTGCAGCACCCCCAGCCCTTCATCGACAGGATCCAGTACGGGACAGTGGACAGCAGACTTCCCGCGGCGGACTACAAGTGTACGGGAAGGACGGCAGACGGCAGGGGAGTCTACAGTTTTTGTATGTGCCCCGGCGGGTATGTGGTGAACGCCTCATCGGAGCCCGGGGGTCTGGCGGTGAACGGCATGAGTAATGCGGACAGGGATTCCGGCTACGCCAACAGTGCCATCGTCGTGACGGTGGATCCGGAGGACTTCGGATCGGAGGATGTGCTGGCCGGCGTGGAGTTTCAGCGGCGGCTGGAACGGCGCATGTATGAACTGGCCGGCGGCGGGATACCGGTACAGCGGTACGGAGACTTTCTGGCAGACCGGGAGACGACGGAGGACGGGGCACAGAAACCCTGCGTGAAGGGAAAATGGTGTTATAAAAATCTCAGGAAAGCATTGCCAAACTTTGTCGCGGATGGTATGATAGACGGCATGGGACAGTTCGCCCGGAGGATGAAGGGATTTGACTGGGAGGACGCGCTGTTGATGGGCGTGGAGAGCAGAACCTCCTCGCCGGTCCGCATTGAGAGGGGCGATGACCTGGAGAGCGTGTCGGTGGCAGGAGTGTACCCCTGCGGTGAGGGAGCGGGGTATGCGGGAGGCATCATGTCCGCCGCCATGGACGGACTGCGCATTGCCATGAAAATACAGGATGGAGAATGAAATGAGAGCGGCATTGAGAGAGAAAAAGAGAATTGTATTTAAGATCGGGACGTCAACCCTGACCCACCCGGAGAGCGGGGGGCTGGATCTGGTGAAAATGGAGAGGTTTGTGCGGATACTGACAGATCTCCACAACCAGGGAAAAGAGATCGTCCTGGTGTCCTCCGGCGCCATTGCCGTGGGACGCGGCGCCCTGGGACTGAAAGAGCGGCCCACGGAGAGAGCTGTCAAGCAGGCCTGCGCTGCGGTGGGCCAGAGCCGTCTGATGATGGTGTACCAGAAGCTTTTCTCCGAGTACAATCAGCACACGGCACAGATCCTGATGACAAAGGTCACCATCGCCAACGATATAAGCCGCCACAATGCCCAGAACACCTTCCGGGAGCTGCTGGAGATGGGAGTGATCCCCATCGTGAATGAGAACGATACCGTGGCTACCGATGAGTTTGACCTGGGGGACAACGACTACCTCTCTGCCATTGTGTCGGCCATTGTGAAGGCGGATCTGCTGGTGCTGCTGAGCGACATTGACGGACTGTACACCGATGATCCCAACCGGAATCCGGAGGCCCGGCTTTTGCGCACAGTGAGCCGGATCACCGATGAGATGATCGACATGGCCAAGGGGCCGGCTTCGGATGTGGGAACCGGAGGTATGAGTTCCAAGATCGGCGCGGCGGGCATCGCCAACGACGCGGGGGCGGATATGGTCATCATCAACGGAGGGGATATCGACAATGTGAACCGGCTTTTGTCCGGTGAGGAGATCGGCACCCTGTTCACGGCTCACCGGACCAGGCATTTTCACCTGAAAAATTATCTGGATCTGGAGAGCAAGTGAGAAATGGAAAGGAAGAGAAATGGATCAGGAAAAAATCGACCGGATCAACGAACTGTACCGGAGACAGAAGGCAGGGACTCTGACTGCCAGGGAGAAGAAAGAGCAGGCGAAACTCCGGGCGGAGTATATCGACGCCATAAAGAAAAATCTGAGCAGTACGCTGGAGAATACCTCCGTGATGGAGGAGGACGGCACGGTGCACAAATTAAAAAAAAAGAAAAAGAGGCGCTGAGGCGGCGGGCCCTGGAGAAGCGGGATGCCATACCGGAGACAGACCGGCGCCGCTGGTCGGAGGAGATCTGTGAGCAGGTGCTGGCGCATCCCTGGTACCGGCAGGCAGACACGGTTTTTTCCTACGCCTCCTTTCGGTCCGAGGTGGAGACGGGGAGGCTGAACCGGCAGATCCTGCTGGACGGGAAGAGGCTCTATCTCCCCAGGTCATATGAGGGAGGCAGCATGATATTTTACCGGGTGCGGCATCCGGGGGAACTGGAGAAGGGCTATCAGGGGATACCGGAGCCGCCGGACACAGAACCCTATGCCAGAGGGGGGGAGGTGCTGATGCTCATGCCCGGCGTGGCCTGGGACAGGAAGGGCAGCAGGATGGGATACGGCGGGGGGTATTACGACCGCTATCTGCGGGGCCGTGGGAGTGAGATAGGACACACTGTAATGCTTGCATATGCCTGTCAGGAATGGGAGGATATTCCGGTGGAGGGTTTTGACTGCCCGCCGGACCTGATCATAAGAAACGCCGGACGGGATATGAATATAGAAGACGGAGGGATGATATGACGCTGGAAGAGACAGGAAGAAAGGCAAAGAAAGCGGCCGGGATGATGAACCGGCTGACGGTGACGGAGAAGGACAGAGGGCTGACGTCTGTGGCAGAGGCTCTGGTGAGCCGGTCCGGACAGATCCTCTCTGCCAATGCAGAGGATGTGGAGGCCGCCAGGGAGAACGGGATGATGGCGTCCCTGGTGGATCGGCTTGCCCTGACAGAGGACAGGATTGAAGCCATGGCGGAGGGGCTCCGTCAGGTGGTGCAGCTGCCTGATCCGGTGGGGGAGGTGCTCTCTATGAAGACCACGCCCCTGGGCCTGCAGATCGGGCAAAAGAGGGTTCCTCTTGGAGTGATAGGGATCATCTATGAATCCCGCCCCAACGTGACGGCGGACGCTTTCGGGCTTTGTTTCAAAACCGGAAACGCGGTGATCCTGCGGGGGGGAAAGGACGCCATCCGCTCCAACCGGGCCATCGTGAAGGTGATACGGGAGGCGCTGGCTGAATGCCGGCTGCCGGAGGATAGCATACAGCTTCTGACGGATACCAGCCACGAGACCGCAGAGGAGTTTATGAGGCTGAACCGGTATGTGGATGTGCTGATCCCCCGGGGAGGCGCCGGTCTGATCCGCACTGTGGTGGAAAAGAGTACGGTGCCGGTGATCGAGACGGGGACGGGAAACTGCCATGTCTATGTGGACGAGTACGCGGATGTCGGGATGGCGGCGGATATTGTGGAGAATGCCAAGACACAGCGGCTGGGGGTCTGCAATGCCTGTGAATCCCTGGTGGTACACAGTGAGATTGCCGGGAGAGCCCTGCCTGTCATCTGTGACAGGCTTGCGGACCACGGTGTGGAGATCCGGGGGGATGAGAGGGCTATGGCCTGTTATCCCGGTATGAGGGCAGCCACGGAGGAGGATTACGGCAGGGAGTACCTGGACGCTATCATCTCCGTGAAAGTAGTGGACAGCATCGACGAGGCCATTGAGCACATCAACCGATACAACAGTGGTCACTCGGAGGCCATTGTCACGGCGGATTACGCCCACGCCAGACAGTTTCTCGACGAGGTGGACGCCGCGGCGGTCTATGTCAACGCCTCCACCCGTTTTACGGACGGTTTTGAGTTTGGTTTCGGAGCGGAGATCGGCATCAGTACGCAGAAACTGCACGCCAGAGGGCCCATGGGACTGCTGGCGCTGACGACGACAAAATATATCATACTGGGAAATGGTCAGATAAGGCCCTGACCGGGAAAGGAGAAGTTACATAATTATGGATAATTTTCTTACCTACGCCGTGCTGCTTTTAGTGTTTGTAGTGGCATTGGGGTATTTCAATGAGAAAGTGACAAAATTTACCTATGAGATCTCGCTGATGCTCTTTTCTATTGTCATCAGTTTCGTCGGTCTGTTGATTGGCGGAGTGTTTCATGTGGGACCTGTGCAGGACTTCATGGATGGGGTCGGACATATCAATCTGGAACGGTTTCTGATGGAGGGTGTTCTCTGTTTTATGCTGTTTGCCGGCTCCTGTCATATGAAGCTGCTGAACTTCAAGAAGCATGCCAGGATCATCAGCCTGTTGTCCATCGGCGCCACGCTGCTGGGGGCGGTGTTCTACGGGCTTTTGTTTTTCGGAGCGTCGAAACTTCTGGGACTTCCCATGTCCCTGCCGGTGTGCCTGATGTTCGGCAGTATCACGGCGCCTACGGATCCCATCGCCGCCACCAGTATTCTGAAAAAGTTCAATCTGCCAAAGCAGATCGGATTTATCATCGAGGGGGAATCCCTGCTGAACGACGGGGTCGGGGTAGCGCTGTTCGTCTGCTTCTCCGGGATGGTGACCGCCACCGACGGCGGAGGATTTTTTGCCGTCATGCTCCGGGAGATCTTCGGCGCGGTGGCAGTGGGACTGGTGGTGAGTGCCCTGTGTCTCTTTGTGTTTTACAGGACGAAGGACGAGGCCCGGCGGATCTATGTCAGTCTGCTGGCAGTGGCCCTGTCCTATCTTCTCTGTGAGTGTTTTGATTTTTCCGGGGCCATCGCCTCGGTGGTCTGCGGCGTCCTGTTCTCGGCATTTCGCAACTGGAAGGCAAGCCGTGGAAATGAGATGGAACTGGAGCAGTTCGACACGTTCTGGGAGATCCTGGACAATCTGTTAAATTCGGTTTTGTACGTCATGCTGGGCTTAAGCTTCCTGCATATCCTGCAGATGCCGATGGTTGTCATTGTCTCTGTCCTCGTGGTGATCTTTAATCTGCTGGGGCGTTCCGGCAGCGTGGGACTGATGACACTGTTTGCCGGGGAGCTGCCGGACGGCTACGACAAAGCCAGTTTTATCAAGCTGTTGACCTGGGGCGGCCTGCGGGGCGGCCTGTCGGTGGCGCTGGCCATGAGTACCCGGGATATGCTGAGTGATGAAGTCTACTTCATCATACTGGGCGGCACTTATGCCATCGTGTTCTTTACCACTATCGTTCAGGGAATGACCATGAAGAAAGTATATCAGAGATTGGAGAAAAAATTATGAGAGAGCGAATTTCGCAGAGCCTGAAATTTTTGTTTTTCGCCGTGTGTATCGGCGGCGCCATCGGCGCGTTTATCTGGGCATTTCTTTGGGTTATGGGAATCGGACAGAATCTGCTGTTCACCACTCTGCCGGAATATGTACATATCCCCGGCCTTGTCCTCATCCTTTGCCTGGCGGGGGGACTCATCGTGGGAATATATGAGAAGGTATTTCATGCTTCGCCGGAGGATATGGACGCGGTGATGGCGAGGGTCAAAAAGGAGGGGAAATATCCCTGTGACCGCTTACTTATCCGTGCCGTGGGGGCGCTCCTCCCCCTGGTCTTTGGCGCCAGCCTCGGTCCTGAGGCGGGACTTACGGGCATTATTGTCGGTCTGTGTTTCTGGGCGGGAGGGAGATTCCGCTATATGGGGAAACACATACAGGAGCTGTCTGAGATCAGTATCGGTGCGGCGCTGGGCGTGATTTTCGGCTCTCCCCTGTTCGGCTTTATGCTTCCCATCGAGGACGAGGAGGGGCTGGAACAGCTGCGCAAACCGGTGAGGATGATCACCTATCTGGCGGCGATCCTGGGGGGATTTGGCGCGTTTGTCCTGCTTGGGTCGCTGTTTGGCGGGGCGGGACTGCCCCGGCTGGAGGGACCGGAGATCGGCAACCGGGAGCGCATCATGGTGCTGGCCCTGATCCCGGCAGGAGTCATAGCGGGTATACTGTACTCGATGTTCCATAAGGGAAGCAGTGTGGCATTTGAGTTCCTCAGGAAGAGATGCGGCATTGTCGTCTGCACCGTGCTGGCCGGGGGCTGCCTGGGTCTTTTCGGGCTCTTTGTGCCCTTCAGCATGTTTTCCGGGGAATCGCAGATGGAAGTCCTGGCGGAGACTTATACAGTCTATACGCCCATGATCCTGGTGGGGATCGGTGTGGCAAAGATACTGATCACAAATATCTGCATTCAGGGCGGATGGAAGGGAGGACATTTCTTCCCAGTGATCTTTGCCGGTGTCAGCATCGGCTACGGTGTCGGGATGTTCCTCTCCATCGACCCGGTGTTTGCGGCGTCGGTGGTGACCTCTGCGCTGCTTGGATATATGATGAGGAAGCCGGTGGCGGTGGTACTTTTGCTGATGCTCTGCTTTCCCATGGCCGGTCTTGTCTGGATGCTGGCGGCAGCGGCAGTGGGAGCGCTGGTTCCCATCCTCGGCAGCAAAAAAGATGAGCCCCTATCCGACCAAAAAGATGAGCCCCTATCCGACGCTTGACAAATAAATGCAAAAAAATTATAATGAAAACCATATACACATGTAGGAGGCAACGAAGATGAAACCCTATGGCTTGAACGAACTTCGCAAAATGTATCTGGATTTTTTTGAGGGCAAAGGCCATCTGATGCTGCCCAGTTTTTCTCTGGTTCCCCAAAACGACAAGAGCCTGCTGCTGATCAGTGCCGGCATGGTGCCTCTGAAGCCTTACTTTACCGGCCAGGAGATCCCGCCGAGGAAGCGGGTGACCACCTGCCAGAAGTGTATCCGCACCGTGGATATCGAGAATGTGGGGAAGACGTCGAGACACGGTACGTTTTTTGAGATGCTGGGGAATTTTTCATTTGGAGATTATTTCAAAAAAGAGGCCATCACCTGGTCCTGGGAGTTTCTGACGGAGGTGCTGGAGATACCGGCGGACCGGCTCTACCCTTCTGTGTACCTGGAGGACGATGAGGCTTTCAATATATGGAATCAGGAGATCGGCATTGACAAAGACCGCATTTTCCGTTTTGGCAAAGAAGACAATTTCTGGGAGCACGGAGCGGGTCCCTGCGGCCCCTGTTCGGAGATCTACTATGACCGGGGGGAAAAGTACGGCTGCGGAAAGCCGGACTGTACTGTGGGCTGCGACTGCGACCGGTATATAGAGATCTGGAACAATGTGTTTACGCAGTTTGAGAACGACGGCGAGGGCCATTACGAGGAGCTGGCCGCAAAGAATATCGACACCGGGATGGGACTGGAACGCCTTGCCACCGTGATGCAGGATGTGGATTCTATCTTCGATGTGGATACGATCAAGGCGATCCGGGACAAGGTGTGTGAGTCTGCCGGTGCGGAGTACGGCAGGGATCACAAAAAAGACGTTTCTATCCGGGTGGTGACAGATCATATCCGCTCCGTGACTTTCATGGTATCGGACGGCATCACCCCCTCCAACGAAGGCCGGGGGTATGTGCTGCGCAGACTGCTCCGCCGTGCGGCGAGACATGGAAGGCTTTTGGGGATCGAGGGAGAGTTTCTGGCAGAGCTGAGCAAGACGGTGATCGCTGAGTCCCATGTGGGATATCCGGAGCTGGCGGACCGTCAGGAATATATATTGAAATTGATCACAGTGGAGGAGCAGAATTTCAACAAGACCATCGACCAGGGCCTGTCGATTCTGAATGATATGATGGATAAACTGGAGAAGAGCGGGGGAAAAGTTCTCTCCGGGGAGGATACATTCAAATTGTACGACACATACGGCTTCCCCATGGATCTGACCATGGAGATCCTGGAGGAGAAAGGATTCTCGGCCGACGAGGAGGGATTCCGGAAGGCCATGGAGAATCAGAGAGAGACCGCCCGTGCGGCCAGGGAAACCACCAATTATATGGGGGCGGATGAGACGATCTACCAGTCCATAGACGCCTCTGTGGAGAGCAGGTTTGTGGGATACGACAGACTCTCCCACGAGTCGGAGATCACTGTGCTGACCACCAGCGATGCCATAGTGGACGAGCTGGTGGCCGGTCAGGAGGGTACGGTGATCGTGTCAGAGACGCCCATGTATGCCACCATGGGAGGACAGGTGGCGGACACAGGGGTGATCGTCACGGATTCCGGCCGGTTTGTGGTGGAGGACGTGGTGAAACTCCAGGGAACCAAGATCGGTCACGTGGGCCGTGTGGAAGAGGGAATGATACGCCGCGGTGAGAGAGCGGTATTGACGGTGGACGAGGAGAGAAGAAACCTGACGGCAGGAAACCACAGTGCCACCCATCTGATGCAGAAGGCCCTCCGCCTTGTGCTGGGCGGCCATGTGGAGCAGAAGGGTTCGCTGGTGGACCGGGACAGGCTCCGCTTTGACTTCACCCATTTTTCGCCCATGACGCCGGAGGAGATTGCCGAGGTGGAGAGGATAGTGAACCGGGAGATCCGGGCCGGGCTTCCCGTGGTGACCAGTGAGATGAGTCTGGACGAGGCAAAAAAAACCGGAGCCATGGCACTCTTCGGAGAGAAATACGGAGAGGTGGTCCGGGTGGTCCGGATGGGGGATTTCAGCTCGGAGCTCTGCGGCGGGACCCATGTGGACAACACAAAGAGCATCTCGGCATTCAAGATCATATCCGAGGGCGGTGTAGCCGCCGGCGTCCGCCGGATCGAGGCACTCACCGGCCAGGGGCTTCTCTCGTATTACGACGATGCGGAGAAGACGCTGCAGGAGACGGCCCGGCTGTTGAAGGTGTCGGTGTCTGAGGTGGCGTCCAGAGTGGCTTCCATGCAGGAGGAGATCAAAAATCTGCAGAAGGAGAATGAGAGACTGAAGACAAAGATCGCCAGGGAGGCGGCAGGAGATGTGGCGGATTCCGCCGAGGAGGTCAACGGCATCCGTATCCTGGCAAAACAGCTTTCTGATGTTGATATGAACAGTATGAGGGAATTGGGGGATGACACAAAGAACAAACTGGGAGAGTCCTTTATCGTTTTCGCCTGTGAGGCGGGAGGTAAAGCGAATCTCATTGCCATGGCCACAGAGGGTGCTGTGAAGAAGGGAGCCCACGCGGGAAACCTGATCCGGGAGATCGCCTCTCTGGTGGGCGGCGGCGGTGGCGGCCGTCCGAACATGGCGCAGGCGGGAGGCAAAAACGCCGCCGGTATCCCGGAGGCGTTGGAGAAGGCAGAGGAGATTATGAAAAAGCAGATTTCAGAATAACTTATGGAGGTAGTAGAATGAAGAAAGAGAACAAGATTGTATTTTTCAAAAAATTGGACGTGCGCATGGCACTTCTCGTGGCGGCAGCAGCGGTCATCGCTTCGTTGGCCAGCATGCTCATCATCGTCCCCAAGAGCAGGAATTCTATCAAGCAGTCCACAAAGTATCAAATGGACAGCCTGACCCAGGCCTACACCAATGAACTGGAAATCCAGATGGAGTCCGGAAAAAAATTAGATGCCGAGGATTATAAAACGCTGCTGGCGGAGGTAAAAATCGAAGGGACAGAGTCCTCTTATATTTACCTTGTAGACAAAAATGGAACTATGCTATATCATCCCACGGCAGAAAAAATAGGTGCCCCGGTGGAGAACTCCGTGGTCAAAGGACTGGTGGAGGAGATTAAAGGGGGAAAAATACCTGAGCCGGACACGGTGGAGTACGAGTTTAAGGGAACCATGAAATACGCAGCCTACGCAGTTTTGTCAAACCAGAGTATTCTGGTTCTCACAGCGGATGAGGACGAGATCCTTGAGGACATACATGAGGTCACTGTCTACAGTGTAGTGGGTGCCATTGTGGTTGTCATTTTCTGTATGCTGATTGGCATCTTCATTGTACATCTCAATATTCGTCCTCTGACTCGGTTGGTGTCAGTCATTCGTGAGACGGCTTCTCTGAATTTTACAGATGATACGTTGGTGACAGCCATCGCCAAAAAGGGAGACGAGGTTGGACAGATGGCCAAGGCGATCCTTGACATGCGGGAAAAGCTGAAGATAATTGTAAAAGATGTGCAGGAGGCAGGAAATCGTATATCCAATGACATCGGCCAGGTGAATGAGCTCAGCGACAAGATCCGCGAGGCGTGTACGGATAACTCCGCCACCACAGAGGAACTGGCAGCAGGCATGGAAGAGACAGCGGCCACTACCGGAAGTATCCACGGCAATATTGAGGACATGCGGGAAGGGGCTTCCGGCATACAGAAGATTTCCACAGACGGCGTGAAACTGTCGGAGGAAATCAACGAGAGAGCTATGTCCCTGCGGGAGACTTCCACGACAGCCAGGACAAAATGTATCGATATGTATGAAAATATCAAGGAGCAGACGGAACATTCTATTAAGGCAGCGGAGTGTGTCAACCAGATCAATGAGATGACACAGTCTATCATGCAGATTTCCTCCCAGACCAGTCTGCTCGCGCTGAACGCCTCCATCGAGGCAGCCAGAGCCGGTGAAGCGGGTAAGGGATTTGCCGTGGTCGCTTCCGAGATCGGCCAGCTGGCCAACGAGACATCCAACTCTGTCACGAGCATCAATGAGATTGTCAACCAGGTGAATACATCTGTCAGTACGATGCTCAAGAGTATGAAAGACAGCACTTCCTTCCTGGAGGAAGTGGTGATCAAAGACTACGAGCAGTTCGTGGATATCAGTGAGCAGTACAACAAAGACTCTGACATGGTGAAGGACTGCATGCAGAATGTGGAAAAATCGATCTTTACGCTGACAGAATCCATCGCTTCCATCGCGGATGCCATCGACGGGATCAATTCCACCATCGATGAGTCCACGCAGGGTATATCCGACATTGCCGGGAAGACAACTGACGTGGTGAGCCAGACGGCCCAGAATGTGGAATTGGTGGAGACCTGTATAAAATCCACGGGTTTGCTGGAGAATATTACAGAAAAGTTCCGTGTTTGATTTGTGATAGCTTAAATTTCAAATCCGGCCGGTGAATGTTGTTCACCGGCCGGATTTTTGAAGCTTCCGGGAAAGAGATGTGAACATTCCTCCCCGGTTTGGAGAGATCGGTCATCTGTTGGAGCGTCTCCAGATATTCATTTTTTCTGCTTCTTTGATCAGTCCATCCCTGAAATCCGGATGAGCGATGCTGATCAGCTTCTCGGCCTTTTCCCAGGTGGACAGTCCCTTTAAATTAACCATGCCATACTCGGTGACCACATAGTGGACGTTGGCCCTGGTGTCAGTCACGATGGAACCGTCGGCCAGGGTGGGACGAATCCTCGACTGCAGCTCTCCCTGCTTGTTTTTGAAAGTGGAGGAGAGACAGATGAAACTCTTTCCGCCCTTTGACTTGTAGGCTCCCAGAACGAAGTCCAGCTGGCCGCCGGCGCCGCTGATGTTCCTTGTCCCTGCGGACTCGGCGTTTACCTGACCGTAGAGGTCGATGTCCACGGCGTTGTTGATGGAGATGAAATTATCGTGGGCCGATATGGTGTCGATGGAGTTGGCGTAATCCACCGGCACGCTCATGCACTCAGGGTTGTCATCCAGGAAGTCATAGAGCTTCTGTGTCCCTGCGGCGAAAGCGTACACCTGCCGTCCCCGGTTAATGTTTTTCTTAGAACCGTTGATCTTTCCTGCTCTTGCCATATCTACAAAGGCATCCACATACATTTCTGTGTGTACACCCAGATCCTTCAGGTCGGACTCTGCGATCATGGAACCCACGGCGTTTGGCATACCGCCTATGCCCAGCTGGAGACAGGCACCGTTGGGGATCTGCTCGACGATCTGCCTGGCCACCGCCTGATCCACCTCTGTGGCCGGTCCGCCTCCGCCCAGCTCCGCCATGGGAGGATTGTCACCCTCTATGATGCCGTCTACTCTGGAAATGTGAATGCCCTCGTCAAATCCGCCGAGACAGCGGGGGACATTTTTATTTACTTCCACTATGACGCGCTTTGCGCCCTCGCAGACAGCGGCGAGATGGGAGGCGCTGGGGCCGAAGTTGAAGAAACCGTGCTTGTCCATGGGATGCACCTGCATGACGGCGATATCGGCCTGGGTGTCCAGATCCCGACAGTAGCGGGGGAGTTCGGAGTATCGGATGGGGGCGTAGAAGGAGAAACCCTGTGAGATGGCTTTCCGCTCAATGCCGCCCATGTGCCAGGAATTCCACACAAAATGATCTGCCGGATTTTCCACCTTGAAAATCTCCGGCACCCACATCAGGATACCTCCCCGGAATTTCAGATCCGTCAGCTCCGGGATGCGCCTGGCCAGCGCCTTGTCAAAGGCCACGGGGGTGGTGGCAGTCCAGCTGTAGTCCACCCAGTCGCCGGATTTCACCAGTCCTGCCGCCTCCTCAGCGGTGATCAGTTTTTCTTTGTAGAGTGCTTCGTAATCCATAATGAAAACCTCCTAAACATTTGTTGTGCACACAATTAAAATAATTTTAGCATTGAAGGGATTTGGGGTCAAGTATTTGCGAAAAGAAAATCGGGGTCAAAATTTCACTTTTCAAATTTGTTAAATCATTGACAATCTCGGTGCCATTTGTTATGATAGAAACATGGCAGCATTCTTTGTTGTCATAAAAAAAGTGACACAGTCATTGAGTGTGGAGGTCAGGATGAAAGCGATATATCCGGGCAGTTTTGATCCGGTCACTTACGGGCATCTGGATATTATCCGGCGCGCGGCGGAGATTGTGGACAAACTGGTCATAGGAGTGCTGGTGAACAATACAAAGGCGCCCTTGTTTTCCATGGAAGAGCGCGTGGAGATGCTGCGGGAGACTACGGAGGACATCCCGGGCGTGGAAGTGAAGACCTTCGAGGGACTGACGGTGGACTTCGCCAGGAAAAACGGGGCGAGGCTCATCATACGCGGGCTGCGGGCGGTGACGGATTTCGAGTCGGAGATGCAGATTGCACAGACCAACCACAGCATTGAACCGGGGATCGATACGATATTTTTTACGACCAGTCTGGAGTATTCCTTTTTGAGTTCCACCATCGCCAGGGAAGTGGCATTTTACGGGGCGGATGTATCAAAACTCGTCCCTCCTGTAGTAGAGAGACGGTTCCGGGAAAAATATGATCAATAACCGGCCGGGCCGGTTTTGATAAATATCAGATAGTTTATTTAAAAATAATAAAATAAGGAGGATATTGTAATGTCTAAGAAAGTAGTATTAGCAGGCGCTTGCCGTACAGCGATCGGCAAGATGGGTGGTGCGCTCAGCACGACCCCGGCACCGAAACTTGGTTCTATCGTTATCGAGGAGGCGCTGAAGAGAGCGGGCGTTGCAAAGGATGCTGTCGATCATGTGTATATGGGTTGTGTGATCCAGGCGGGACTGGGTCAGAATGTGGCCCGTCAGTCCGCTATCAATGCAGGACTTCCCATTGAGACGACGGCGGTTACGGTCAATGTGGTCTGCGGTTCCGGTCTGAACTGTGTCAACATGGCGGCACAGATGATCCAGACAGGCGATGCGGACATCGTAGTGGCAGGCGGTATGGAGAATATGTCCATGGCTCCCTACGCGGCGATGAACGGTCGTTTTGGTTACAGAATGAACAACGGTGTTCTGGTGGATACCATGATCAAGGATGCCCTGTGGGATGCCTTCAATGATTACCATATGATGATCACGGCTGAGAACGTGGCTGAGAAGTACGGGATCACCCGCGAGGAGCTGGATGAGTTCTCCGCCAACAGTCAGCAGAAATGCGAGAAGGCGATGAAAGAGGGCAGATTCAAGGACGAGATCGTGCCGGTTGAAGTGAAGATGAAGAAAAAGATGGTGACATTTGACACGGACGAGGGACCCCGTGCCGGCACAACGGCAGAGGGACTTGCCGCACTGAGATGCTGCAGCGGCAAACCCGATGGTCTTGTGACAGCAGGCAATGCCTCCGGTATCAATGACGGCGCGGCTGCCGTGGTAGTGATGAGCGAGGAGAAGGCAAAAGAGCTGGGTGTGAAACCCATGGCTACATTTGTGGCCGGTGCTCTCGGCGGCGTAGATCCGAAGATCATGGGCGTGGGACCCGTGGCCGCCACAAAGAAGGTGCTGGCAAAGACCGGCATGTCCATTGATGATTTCGACCTGATCGAGGCAAATGAGGCCTTTGCCGCACAGTCCATCGCTGTGGGCAGAGATCTGGGCTTTGACCTGAGCAAGCTGAACGTAAACGGCGGCGCTATCGCCCTGGGACATCCCGTGGGAGCCAGCGGATGCCGTATCCTTGTGACACTGCTTCACGAGATGCAGAAGAGAGATGCGAAGAAAGGTCTGGCAACGCTGTGTATCGGCGGCGGTATGGGCTGCTCTACAATAGTGGAAAGAGACTGATCAAATAGCGGGATTGGCCGGTTTCTGACCGGCCAGTTTCCGTAAGGAAGTATTCAGTCCTGACAAATAAAAAATCGGAGGTAAAAGGACAATGGAATTTGTTACATACGAAGTAGAGGATCGGGTTGGTATTATCACGATCAACCGTCCGAAGGCGTTGAACGCCCTGAACAGTGCGGTGCTGGATGAGCTGGATGCCACACTGGATGCCGTAGATCAGGCGACGGTGCGCTGTCTGATCCTGACCGGTGCGGGGGACAAATCTTTCGTGGCCGGGGCGGATATCGGAGAGATGAGCACACTGACCAAGGCAGAGGGAGAGGCCTTTGGCAAGAAGGGCAACGATGTGTTCCGCAAGCTGGAGACATTCCCGCTCCCCGTCATTGCAGCGGTCAACGGCTTTGCCCTGGGCGGCGGCTGTGAGATTTCCATGAGCTGTGATATCCGTATCTGTTCGGAGAATGCCGTGTTTGGCCAGCCCGAGGTGGGACTCGGTATCACACCGGGATTCGGCGGCACCCAGAGACTGGCGAGACTGGTGAGCCCGGGCATGGCAAAGCAGATGATCTATACGGCCCGCAACATCAAGGCCCAGGAGGCGCTGCGCATCGGACTGGTGAATGCTGTGTATCCCCAGGAGGAATTGATGGCCCAGGCGAAGAAGATGGCTTCCGGTATCGCAATGCAGGCCCCCATCGCTGTCAGAAACTGCAAAAAGGCGATCAACGACGGACTCCAGGTGGATATGGACAAGGCGGTGGAGATCGAAGAGAAATTGTTCGGAGACTGCTTTGAGACGGAAGACCAGAAAGCGGGGATGGGTAATTTCCTTGAGAAGGACAAAGAAAAGAAATTAAAAGTGGTTCCCTTTAAGAACTGCTAAAAAATATATAAATATGGAGGTATGATTCAATGAAAGTTGGTGTAATTGGTGCAGGGACCATGGGTTCCGGAATTGCTCAGGCGTTTGCGCAGACAGAGGGGTATGAGGTATATCTTTGTGATATCAACGAGGAGTTCGCGGCAAACGGAAAGAAGAAGATACAGAAGGGTTTTGAGAAGAGAGTGGCAAAAGGCAAGATGGATCAGGCCGCTGCCGATGCGATCCTGAATAAGATCACCACAGGGGTGAAGGATATCTGCACGGACTGCGATCTGATCGTGGAGGCTGCCCTCGAGGTGATGGATGTCAAGAAACAGACGTTCAAGGAACTGCAGGATATCGTAAAGAAGGACGACTGCATTTTCGCCACCAACACTTCCTCTCTCTCTATCACAGAGATCGGACAGGGGATCTCCCATCCGGTGATCGGTATGCACTTCTTCAATCCTGCTCCGGTTATGAAACTGGTTGAGGTTATCCGCGGCGAGAACACCACGGACGAGGTGAACAGCAAAGTGGTTGAGATCGCCAAAGCCATCGGCAAGACGCCGGTTGAGGTGAAAGAGGCTGCCGGTTTTGTCGTAAACAGGATCCTGATCCCGATGATCAATGAGGCCGTGGGCATCTATGCGGACGGTGTGGCGTCGGTGGAGGGTATTGACGCCGCTATGCAGCTGGGTGCAAACCATCCCATGGGACCGCTGGCTCTTGGTGATCTGGTGGGCCTGGACATCTGCCTGGCGATCATGGAAGTGCTCCAGAGCGAGACGGGAGATCCGAAATACCGTCCCCATCCGCTGTTGAGAAAGATGGTGCGTGCGGGCAAACTCGGCAGAAAGACCGGTGTCGGCTTCTACGACTACAGTAAATAATGGAAAGGAGTTAAATCGAACATGGATTTTAAATTAGACAAGCAGCATGAGATGGCGAGACAGTTGTTCCAGGATTTTGCCCAGAACGAAGTAAAGCCACTTGCTCAGGAAACGGATGAAACAGAAGTTTTCCCACGCGAGACTGTGACGAAAATGCAGAAACTCGGATTTATGGGAATCGCTATTCCGAAGGAGTACGGCGGACAGGGCTGTGATCCTCTCACCTATACCATGTGTGTGGAGGAACTGGCAAAGGTCTGCGGTACCACCAGTGTTATCGTCAGTGCGCATTCCTCCCTGGGAGCGGATCCGATCATGATGTACGGCACGGAAGAGCAGAAAAAGAAATATCTCGTTCCCCTTGCCAGCGGTGAGAAGCTCGGCGCTTTCGGCCTGACAGAGCCGGGTGCCGGCACCGACGCGCAGGGACAGCAGACGAAGGCTGTACTGGACGGGGATGAGTGGGTCCTGAACGGCTCCAAATGTTTCATCACCAACGGTAAAGAGGCGGATATCTACATCATCATCGCCGTTACCGGTATCATAGAGAAACGCGGCAGAAAAATGAAAGAGATTTCTGCTTTTATCGTGGAGAAGGGCACGCCGGGCTTCAGCTTCGGTACCAAGGAGAAAAAGATGGGTATCCGCGGCTCCTCCACCTATGAACTGATCTTTGAGGACTGCCGTATCCCGAAGGAAAACCTTCTGGGTGCACAGGGCAAGGGCTTTGGCATCGCCATGCATACTCTGGACGGTGGGCGTATCGGTATCGCTGCACAGGCACTGGGCCTGGCAGAGGGTGCGCTGGAGGCAACCATCGAGTATGTGAAGGAGAGAAAACAGTTTGGACGTTCCATCGCCCAGTTCCAGAATACCCAGTTCCAGCTGGCTGACATGGCAGCGAGAGTGGAGGCGGCAAAACTTCTGGTCTACAAGGCGGCGAAGGCGAAGGAGACACAGAAGAGTTACAGTGTCGAGGCTGCTATGGCCAAATTGTTTGCGGCAGAGACTGCCATGGAAGTTACCACAAAGGCAGTTCAGTTACACGGCGGTTACGGTTACATTAGAGAGTATGACGTTGAGCGTATGATGCGTGATGCCAAGATCACGGAGATCTACGAGGGAACTTCGGAAGTTCAGCGCATGGTTATCTCAGGTAGCTTATTGAAATAGGAGGTGCTCACGTGAAAATTGTAGTTTGTATTAAACAGGTGCCGGACACAAAAGGCGGCGTAGTCTTCAACCCGGACGGCACATTGAATAGAGGTGCGATGCTTACCATCATGAATCCGGATGACAAGGCCGGTCTGGAAGCGGCACTGAGGATCAAAGATGAAACCGGTGCAGAGGTTACCGTGCTGACCATGGGGCTTCCCAAGGCGGAGGAGGTTCTCCGGGAGGCCATGGCCATGGGCGCCGACAAGGGTATACTGGTGACAGACCGTGTGCTCGGCGGTGCTGACACATGGGCTACATCCACAACCATCGCCGGTGCGCTGAGAAACATTGACTATGATCTGATCATCACGGGCCGTCAGGCCATCGACGGGGATACCGCCCAGGTGGGCCCCCAGATCGCAGAGCATCTGGATCTGCCGGTTATCTCCTATGCGCAGAATATCAAGATCGAGGGAGACAGTGTAGTAGTAGAGCGTCAGTATGAGGACAGATATCATGTGCTCAAGGCCAAGATGCCCTGCCTGATCACAGCGCTTTCCGAGTTGAACGAGCCCCGCTATATGACGCCGGGGGGGATCAACGAGGCCTTTGAGAAGGAAGTGACTGTCTGGGGCAGAGCAGACCTGAAGGATGTAGATGACGCCAACCTCGGCCTGAAGGGTTCACCTACCAAAATTGCAAAGGCTTCTGACAAAGTCCGCAAGGGCGCCGGAGAAAAGGTTACGCTGGATCCCACAGAGGCGGCTGCTTATATCGTTGACAAATTCAAAGAGAAACATATTATTTAGTTTACTATCATAAATATGGAGGTTAATATGAGTTTAGAAGAATATAAAGGTGTATATGTCTTTGCTCAGCAGGTTGACGGTGAAGTTGGCAGCATTGCTTATGAACTGCTCGGCAAAGCAAAGGATCTTGCAAAAGATCTGGCTACAGATGTGACGGCCGTGCTTCTCGGTTACAACATAAAAGGTCTGACAGATTCCCTGGCAGAGTACGGCGCAGACAAGGTGATCGTCGTGGATGACAAGGAACTGGAAGTGTACAGAACCGAGCCCTATGCCCATGCGCTTGCCTCGGTGATCAAAGAGTACAAGCCGGAGATCATGCTGGTGGGCGCCACTGCCATCGGCCGTGATCTGGGACCCCGGGTGTCCGCCCGGGTGGCAACCGGTCTGACCGCCGACTGTACGGTTCTGGAGATCGGCGATTTCACAGACAGCATGACGAAGGAGGTCAGCAAGAAACAGCTGCTTATGACCCGTCCCGCTTTCGGCGGTAACACCATCGCCACCATCGCCTGCCCCTACAACCGTCCCCAGATGGCCACGGTTCGTCCCGGCGTTATGCAGAAGATCGATCCGGTGAAGGGCGCCAAGGCGGAGGTGATCGAGTACAATCCCGGATTTTCTCCCAACAACAAATATGTGGAGATCCTCGATGTGGTGAAATCCGTCGCCAACGTGAAAAATATCATGGACGCCAAGATCCTTGTGTCCGGCGGCCGCGGCGTGGGCAGCAAGGAGAATTTCAAGATCCTTCAGGATCTGGCTGATGTGCTGGGCGGTATGGTGAGCTGTTCCCGTGCCGTTGTGGAGAACGGATGGATGCCCCAGGATTACCAGGTGGGCCAGACGGGCAAGACGGTTCGCCCCAATGTCTATTTCGCCATCGGTATCTCCGGCGCGATCCAGCATGTGGCCGGCATGGAGGAGGCGGACGTCATCGTTGCGATCAACAAGGATGAGGACGCTCCGATCTTTGAAGTGGCTGACTATGGTCTGGTGGGTGATCTGAACAAGATCGTTCCGCAGTTGACAGAGATGCTGAAGACGGCTATGGCCGAGAAATAATTTCAAAAGGTGTAAGTGAGAAAAGTGCAGACGCCCCGGATTCCGTTTCGGATGGGGCGTTTGTTCTTCATATCATATCAGGAATGAGAAAAGGATGGTGTGAGGAGGACACGGAATATATGAACAAAATATTATTGATTGACGATGCGCAGATCACACGCAGTTTGCTGCGGCAGATTCTGCTGGGAGAGGGATATATTATCTGTGGGGAGGCCTCGAATGGCAGGACAGGGATCGAGGAATTCCGGAAACATAAACCGGATCTGGTGTTCTGTGACATTATGATGCATGAAATGAACGGCTTGGATTGCCTGAAGGGAATTATGGCGATAGATCCGGGGGCAAATGTGGTGATCTGTACGTCCAGGGGAGACCAGTACCATATTGATGAGATGCTGGCGCTGGGGGCGAAAGAGTACATCACGAAACCGATCCAGAGGGATGAGGTTATCCGGATCGCGGAAAAGCTTATCGGGAAACCCTCTACCGATGAGGGGATGTCCTGTAAACAGCGGATGGAGACGCAGGCCGCGGCGGAAGGGATTTCCAACAAACAGCTACTGGACTTCTTTGAGGCATTTCAGGTAATCAGCGGTGTCAGCATTGACGATCCTCAGGTAGACCGGAAGTTTCTGGAAGAGAAGGGCGAGGATATCATTATCGGCGTCCGCGCGCTGCTCTCCATCAAGATGACCACGGAACAGACGAATCAGCTGATGGATATTTTCAGAAGCCAGTTTGCATAGTGATCTGCGAAAGGAAGTGGTTTGATTTGAATCCTATCGGGGTAGTGATATGCAACTACAATAAGCGCGACTTTGTCCTGCAGTGCATCCGCAGCCTGCAGGAGAGCAGAGTGAAAAATTTTGATATCTACATGGTGGACAATGCCTCCACGGACGGAAGTGTGGAGGCCGTGCAGAGAGAGTTCGGAGATGCCGTCACCGTGCTGGCTAACAGGGAAAATCTGGGGGGATCCGGCGGATTCAATACGGGGCTCCGTGTCGTGCGGGACAGAGGGTATCGATATTTTATGTGTCTGGATGACGACGCCCAGGTGGATGAAAATGCGATACAGGTGTTGTATGAATATATGGAGGCGAATCCCGACACGGGCATGGCGGGAGCCAGGGTCTATCACATGCAGATGCCGGAGTACATACAGCAGTGTGGGCTGATGATTGATTTCGATCACTGTACGGCCAGGACACTGTACGCCGACCGTCTGGAGGACGGGACTCTGCCGGAGGTCATAGAGTGTGATACCGTGGCCACCTGCGCGGTGATGGTGCGGGGCGATGCGGTCCGCAATCCCGCGGTGGGCATCATGCCCGAGGACAATTTCATATACTGGGATGATATGGAGTGGGGGCACAGGATGCACCTGGCGGGATACCGGGTGGTGACGCTGGGAAACGCCATGGCCCTGCACCAGATGGGGGCCAATGTCAGAAAGCCTGACACGTTTCTGAACTACTATATGTGGCGGAACCGCACAAACTTTTTCATGCGCTATACCCCGAAGGAAAAGATGGAAGAGATGAGTGTTCAGGCCCTGGGCAGTATTTTTGACTCCATGTATGAGAGCATGTTCAGGGATGAGCACAATATCATGCAGACCCTCTCCTATGCATTCCACGATGCGCTCCAGGGGATCCGGGGCAGGGCCGATGATTTTAAAATCCTGAAAAATGATGCCAACGACGACCGGTTGATTTCTTTTTTACAGGGCAAGTCGAGTTATTCTATTGTGGAGGGCGGACAGGCTGAGGATGCGGTGTATCTGCGAAATTTTATAGCCGGGGTAAATCCCGGGATGAGAGAGCAGGCCGAGGATCAGGCGCAGGTCCGGTTTCACCTGTGTCCCTATATTTTTCAGGTGAGGGATCTGTCTCTCAGAGAAATTTATATTGACCCGGACCGGAGCTGCATTGTCAATGAGGATGATGCGATGGCCGTGAGGAACTACGAATACAGCAAACTGCTTTTTATCTATATGCACCAGGGAGCTTTCCTGGCGGCCGCAGACCGGCTGCGGAAGAACAATGGGGCCGCAGAATAGAGGACAGCGCAGAGCGAGGCAGTACAGACAGGAGGAGAAATGCAGAAGAAATTTATGCGATTCCCGGAGGGGAAAAAGAAGGTATTTACACTCAGCTACGATGACAATATGCAGCAGGATGAGAGATTGATCCGTGAGATGGAGAAGAGGGGGGTGCGGGGGACGTTCAATCTGATCCCGGGATGGTTCTCGAAGGAGAATGAGGTTTTCCCGGAGGGAGAAAGCTATCGACCGGTCAGCGGGAGCCGGGCGAAGAGAGTATACGACAGCCCTGTTGTGGAGGTGGCAAACCACGGGGACTGCCACAGGTATATGACGACGCTGACCACGGCGGAGATGGCGGAGGATATCCTGGCCTGCCGGAGGAAACTGGAAACCATGTTCCGGCGGAATGTGCGGGGGATGGCCTACCCCTACGGATGGCAGGATGACAGACTGAGACAGGTTCTCCGTATGTGCGGCATTTTGTATTGCCGCACGGTGGAGAGTACACTGGATTTTGGCTTTCCATCGGACTGGCTGTCCTGGGATCCCACCTGCCACCACGATGATCCCCTGCTGGCGGAACTGGCGGGAGAGTTTATCCGCATGGATCCGGAGGAGGATCCGAAGATGTTCTATGTGTGGGGACACACTTTTGAGTTTGAAGACAACGATAACTGGGAAGTGATAGAGAAACTGCTGGCGGACATAGGCGGACGCGAAGATATCTGGTATGCCACCAATATGGAGATCGTTCAGTATGTACAGGCGTTTCAGAATCTGGACATCTCTGTGGACGGCAGACGGATCGTCAACCCCGCAAAGATTCCGGTGTGGGCAGAGATCGACGGAGAGATCTACAGGATCGAGGATGAGCTGGTTCTCGGGTAGTCAGGGGGTATTTCGATGAAAAAGAGTGTGCGGCATGGTTTTTTCGCAGCGGGCTGTCTTCTGGCAGGATTGCTGCTCTTCTCCGGCAGGGGTAGGGCGGCGTCGCCGGTGCAGAAGTGGGGGCGGCTGGCGGTGAAGGGGACAGATATTGTCAATGAAAAAGGAAAGAAAGTGCAGCTGAAAGGGGTCAGCACCCACGGCATAGCCTGGTATCCCCAGTATGTGAACAGGTCATGCTTCAAAAGCATGAAAAAACTGGGGGTCAACACGATCCGCCTCGCCCTGTACAGCAATCCCGCAGACGGATTCACCACGGATCTCTACGGGAAGGTGGAGCAGGGGGTGAAGTATGCCACGGAGCTTGGCATGTATGTGATCTTGGACTGGCATGTGCTGAGCGAGGGAAATCCAAAGATATACCAGAAACAGGCTATGAAATTCTTTACCCGTATGGCCAAAAAGTATGCCGGACAGAAAAATGTACTCTACGAGATCTGTAACGAGCCAAACGGGGATGTGACCTGGCAAAGGGACGTGTACCCCTACGCCAACAAGGTGATCAACCGGATCCGCCAATACGACGGGAAAAATATTATCATTGTCGGGACGCCCACCTGGTCGCAGGATGTGGATGTGGTGCCGGCGAAACCTTTGAAGCAGAAAAACCTGGTGTATGCCCTGCATTTCTATGCGGCCACACACGGGGAGTTTCTCCGGGAGAAATTGAAAAAGGCCAGGGAGTCGGGGGTGCCGGTCCTGGTGTCGGAGTTCAATATCTGTGATGCTTCCGGCAGCGGGAGCCTGGACAAAGCCAGCGGGAAGAAGTGGCTGCGCCTGCTGAAAAAATATAAGATCGGTCATGTGGCGTGGAATCTGTCCAACAAGGATGAGACCTCCGCCCTGCTGCGGTCATCCTGTCAAAAGACGGGAAAAATTAAGAAAAATGATTTGTCGGAGTCTGGCAGATGGATTGCGGGATGGTGGAGAAAATGATGTCACGTCTACAGAAGAAACGGGAGAAATTTGACAGGGAAGGGAGACTGAAGATAGCCTTTCTGGGCGCGTCCCTCACCAGGGGGGAGGGAGTGGCAAGGGACAGGAATTTTGTGTCTCTGTTTCAGAAAAAGATGAGGGATCACTGCCGCGGGCGGGGAGAGATAGAAGTGCTTCCCTTCGGGGAGTCCGGCACCATGTCAGACAATGCCCTTTTCAAGGTGGACCGCCTCATAGACGAGGAGCCGGATATTGTCTTTGTGGATTACGCCATGAATGATACCGGGGACCGGTATCTGGGCGATTGTTTTGAGGGGCTTGTTTACAGGATGCTCCGCCGGGGCATCGCTGTGGTGATCCTTATGTTCTGCAACAACCAGGGGCGGTGTACCAGGGGCGCTATGGAGAGGGTGGGGCATCATTATCAGGTGCCTGTCTTTGACATCGGCGCAAAGATCTATGAGAAGGTGCAGGCGGGTATGCCCTGGGAACAGTACGGACAGGATTATGTCCATCCCACGGAGTACGGGCACGGACTGATCGCGGACTATCTCTGCGAATACGTGGAACAGATCGAAAAGGGCGAGATCACAGACGGGGGAGGGCTGCCGGAGAGGCCGGCCTTTACCGGGGCATTTTGGGAGTACAGGATTTTGGATATCGGGGAGAAAATGAGAGGGAAAAATCCGGGGGATACGGTGTTCGAGGAAAAGATGTGCTGGCGGATGCTTTTGTCGGAGTTTTTTCAGGACAGGATCCCCAATCCCGCCAGTGTAAAAATATATGTGGACGGCAGTCTGATCCAGACAGCGGAAGCCTTTGCCACAATGGCCTGGGGAAACCGTGTAGCTGCCTATGTGTCCGGTGACGGTGACCGGGAGGAGCATGAGCTTCGGATCGTTCTGGGCCGGGATCGGCCGACGCCCGGATGGGATTATGAGAAATTTGAATTGAAATTGCTGCTTGGAGAATGATCTACAGTTTCCAGGTTCCCTGGCCGATCAACTGTTTTAAGAGATGGATGTAGGAGGGGGCGGTCTGTGCCAGATAATGTTTTTTGCTGTATGCCACTACGATTTTTTTCTCCGTGGAGCCAAAGTGCCCCTTCGGCTCTTTGATCTTATAGTAGCAGGGGTGATCCTTGAAATTACCGAAACGGATGAGTGTGTCCGGGAGAATGCCGATTCCGAGATTGTAGTTGATCCAGTGGAACATGGTTTCCATGGTGTATGCCCGCAGTGAGATGTCGGGCATATTGTCTTCGGATGCCAGCAGATCCCCGGTGATATCCAGGTCATTATTTTTGGAGTCCAGGACGATGAAGGATTCCGAGAGACACTCGTCCAGTGCGATGGCCTCTGTCTCGTAGAGTCTGGAGGATTCGGAGAAAATATCTGTCTCCAGCAATTTCTGTTGTCGATGTTTTATGTTGAAGTCATTTTCCTTTCCCACGGCCAGATAATAGTGTTCCGTGGCCAGGGACTCCGTGTAGAACAGATCCGGGTCAAATACGTTGTTTTCAATACAGATGTCGATCTCTCCTGTCAGCAGGAGGTGTTTCAGCTCGTCCACGCTGGTGGTGATCACATCCAGTTCAACACCGGGGAATGCATTCTTAAAAGCGGACATGCTCTTGGGAAGCATACAGGAGCCCCGGAAGGGTGTGGTACCGATGCGCAGTGTCCCCGTTTTCAGCTTGTTGATCTCGGAGACACGGTTGGCCAGCTCCCTCTCTGTGGACTGGATCTTTTTTGCTGCGTCGTAATAGGCCTGCCCGATGGCGGTGAGACGGATGGGGGAGGTAGACCGGTCGAAGAGCGGGGCGTTTAGCTGCGTCTCCAGATTTTTTATCAACTGGCTGATGGAGGGCTGCGTGACAAACAATTTCTTTGCCGCCCTGGAAAAACTCCCTTCCTCCGCCAGAGTAATGATATATTGTATCTGTTGTGTAGTCATATGATCCCCCCGATTTATCCTGCATGAATGTTTCTTATATCTATAATAGCAAAAAATTGTAAATAAAACAAGTGAACTTGTTATTTTCTCTTCGTTATGATATGATGTTGGAGTGGGTTATGGATTGTAATGATTTTTTTGCAGGAGGTATTGATTATGAGTATTCAGATTCAGAAAGTTACGGATCCGTCTTTCCGGAAATACGGGCGGATTTTCACAGAGGATTACGATGTGGCGGAGTTGATCCGGGAGATGGACAAGACTCCGTGTCCGGATGATGTGGTCTATGTTCCGTCTGATGCCGGGCTGGAAAAACTTGATATTATGTCGGATTTCACGAAGAGCCTTTACGGGGGACTGCCGATCCAGATCGGTTACTGCAACGGCCACAACAATCTGCTGAATGCCGTGGAGTATCACCGGTCTTCTGAGATCAATGTAGCGTGTACAGACCTGATCCTTCTGATCGGCAGCCAGCAGGATATCGAGGAGGATTTTACCTATGACACTTCCAGGATCGAAGCCTTTCTCGTACCGGCAAACACTGTGATCGAGGTCTATGCCACCACGCTCCACTATGCCCCGTGCAGTGTGGATGGACAGGGATTCCGATGCGTTGTAGTGCTTCCCCGGGATACGAATCTGGATCTGCAGGAGAAGCCGCAGACTGCCAGGGAGGATAAACTTCTGGTGGCCAGGAATAAGTGGCTCATCGGTCATCCGGAGGCGGAGATCGCCGGGGCGTTTAACGGGCTTAAGGGGGAGAATGTGCAGGTTTGAGCATCCTGCCGCTGTGCGTCAGGATGCTCACGGGCTGTCGGGAACTGGTCAGCAAGTGAGCCAGGCGAGCATCTTGTCGCTGTGCGACAATCTGCACGCGGGCTGTCGGGAACTGGTCAGCAAGTGAGCCAGGCGAGCATCTTGTCGCTGTGCGACAATCTGCACGCGGGCTGTCGGGAACTGGTCAGCAAGTGAGCCAGGCGAGCATCTTGCCGCTGCGCGACAATCTGCACGCGGGCTGTCGCCCGCCGGAAAAGAGAGCAAGGGCACCACTTTCAAGCGAGCTTGAAGTGGTGCCCTTGCTCTCTTTTCTCACCCGGCTCGTAGCCATCACGGTCACTCTACAGTGACGCTTTTGGCCAGGTTTCTCGGCTGGTCTACATTCAGGCCTTTTTCTACGGCGACGTAGTAGGCCAGGTATTGCATGATCACGGCGGATACGAAGGGGGAGAACAGGGGGGACGTCTCGGGGAGTATGATCTGGTGGTCACAGAGGGCAGGGTCTACATCGGCCTCCTGTGTTGTGACCAGGATGACCATGGCGCCCCGGGAGCGCACTTCCTGGACGTTGGATATGATCTTTGCATATACATCCGGCTGTGTGGCAAAGGCGATGACGGGCACATTGTCCGTGATCAGCGAAATCGTGCCATGTTTCAGCTCCCCGGCGGCGTATGCCTCCGAGTGAATGTAACTGATCTCCTTTAATTTCAGAGAAGCCTCACAGGAGAGGGCATAATCCAGTCCCCGTCCCAGGAAGAAAATATCGTCGGATCTGGTCAGACGTTTGGAAATATGCTCTACCTGATTGTCGTAGCCCAGGACTTCGTCCACTTTGTCGATCGTGTCCATCAGTTCCGTCATATAGTCTTTCGCCTCCTGCTCGGTGAGCTTTCCCGTGGTCAGGGCAAGGCGGAAGGCTATGAGATACATGACGGATATCTGTACGGTGTACGCCTTTGTGCTGGCCACAGCGATCTCCGGACCGGCGTGGGTGTACAGGACATAATCGCTCTCCCTGGCAATAGAGGATCCCTTGACGTTTACCACTGAGAGCGTTTTTGCCTTCCGCTCTCTGGCCAGGCGGAGGGCGGCCAGAGTATCTGCCGTCTCTCCGGACTGGGATATGGTGATCAGCAGGGTGTGCTCATTGATGATGGGATCCTGATATCGAAACTCCGATGCGATCTCCACTGTCACGGGGATCCGGCACAGGCGCTCGATCATATTTTTTCCCATGAGTCCGGCATGCATGGCGGTACCGCAGGCAGTGATGACAATGCGGTTGATATTTTTGAAAACCTCATCCCCCACATTGTCCGCTGTGAAGTCCGGCAGTCCGTTGACCATCCGGGGACGGACGGTGTTGCGCAGGGCGTCGGGCTGCTCGCGGATCTCCTTCATCATAAAATAGTCGTATCCGCCCTTTTTGGCTGCGGCCACATCCCAGTTTATGTGGTGGATGTAGGGGCCGTACACCTCTCCGTTTTCGTCTGTCACAAGGATTTCATCGCCGGTCATTTTGGCGATGTGTCCCTCTTTCAATACAAAGTATTGCTTGGTGTGGCTGACCAGTGCCACCATGTCAGAGGCGATGATGGAGCCCCTGTCTGTGTGGGCTGCCACCAGGGGGCTTCCGTTTCTCACGGCATATATGGTTTCCGGAATGTCGGAGAACATGATGCAGAATCCGTAGGCGCCCTCCAGTTTGCGGATGGCTCTGCGGATACTCGCCTCGGGATCACCGTTGTAACAGTCGTTGATCACCATGGCGGCGATCTCCGTGTCCGTCTGGGAGACGGGCGTATATCCCTTTTCTTCCAATTCATCCTGCAGTTCCTTGTAATTTTCAATGATACCGTTGTGGATCAATGTCACCTTCCCGGCGGTGTGAGGGTGTGAATTGGTGTCTGACACCCCTCCGTGGGTGGCCCAGCGGGTGTGGCCGATGCCGCATGTGCTTTTTTCTCCCTCAGTCATCTGTTTGACCTTATCTCTCAGGCAGGAAACTTTTCCCACTGTCTTTACCGTATGGATCGCGTCATCAGAGAAATAGGCGATACCCGCGCTGTCGTAGCCGCGGTATTCCAATGTCTGCAGTCCGTTGATCAGTACTTTCTTTGCGTCTTTTACGCCAACATATCCAATTATTCCGCACATAGATGAACTCTCCTTATCAAATAAAATAAATTCCGGTGTATATTGATGCCGGGATTTTTGGTTTTTTGCTACTCTGTATTATGGCCTCCTTTTTTATCTTATGAAATGGTATCATTTCCTGTTCCGGTTGTCAAGAAAGGTTGTTCTTCTTCTATTTTCCTGAAAAATCCTGTTGCAAGCAATCCAACAGCACATATAATTATTCCAGTCGGTATTAAACATAAAGAAATCATATGGCTAAACCTATCGAACAAAAAACCATAAACTATTTGTCCTATGGGCTGAATGCATAATGTAATTGTAGATGTATAAGCCATCACTTTTCCGATTAAATGATTGGGTGTCCTCTGCTGTATAAGAGAAACCGCAAAAATAGAAAATATACTAATGGCAATTTGCATACCACAAAATGAAACAATAGTAATCACATATTTTATAATGGAATTCGTGGGGCATAGGAAAACAAACCCCGCAGGAAGAATAAAAACTCCCATAGAACCAAGCAGCACAGATAATCTATGTATTTTCAATTTTTCTGTAAGAAATCCTGCGGCAATACTTCCCAAAATCGTGGCAATGGCTAACGCACTTTCCGCCGCTCCATAATACGGCGCATTGAATTCAAGAACAGTACGTACAATAAAGGGTAAGCCAACTATGGTGATACCCATTACAAAGAATCTTGAAATTGCAGTTAAGAGCAGCATTTTTGAAATATTCGTCTGTTCTTTTGAAATATATCGCAGACTGGACAGGAAGTCCTGTTTGACAATCGACAGTACACCGCCTTTGTCCGATGATCGCTGATCGTTTAATTTGATAAAGCATTCAAACAAAGCAGTAATAAAAAAGCAGACAACACTGGCATACATAACGGGCTTTAAACCAAATGTCGCATACAGTACACCACCTAACATCGGAGCTGCCAAATAAGACAGGGAAGCCACCTGATTTACAACAGCATTTCCTTTTATGATATTATCGCCCTGTAACATAGCCGGAATACACGCCTGTACCGTCGGCGTTTCAAATGCCCCCAAAACAGAAAGTATGACAAGCAGCACACTGATTACCACGAGAGCATTGCCTGCAGACAAGAGAAGTGTCGCACATAAAACTGACATTCCTGTTAATCCATCCAGTGCAACCATAATATTCCGTCTGTCTGCCCTGTCTGCAAGAATACCGCCCAACGGTGAAAGAACAATAGTTGGGATTGTGGCAACGGATAATATCCCTGCGAATATAGCGGCTGAACCGGTTACTTCCAGTACATACATAGACAAAGCAAGCTTCAATATGAAATTTCCGAATAATGATGTTAACTGCCCTGAGATAAGAAGTACAAAATTCTTTGTAAATAAATTTTGTGTCACGGCTTATTTCCCCCTTTTTTTGAAATCTTCATTCTCAAAAATCGGCAGTCCCATATGGTCTAATACTTCCATTACGCAACGGTATTTATGATGCAGATCTTCCTCCGTTGCAGGAAATACCGTTGGTATCAACCAGAAGTTGATGAGAGGCAAAAGTTCGGAAAGCTCTTTTGTATATTCTGTTTTAATCGAACCATCATTTTTTCCTTCCTCCAACAATTCCAACCATAGAGGAGTCAGGACACGTCTGTTTTCCTCCACTGCTACGGCCAGAATATGCGGATCCTTCAGGATTGAGATTGCCTGCATATTCAGATGATTCCGTTTTTCATCGGATTGATTCAGCACAAGTAATAACTTAATTTTTTGTAACCCGTTTAAATCATCACGTTCTTTCACTGCATCAAAAGGATTATTCTCAAAAAACATCTGATTTCCCAATGCGTGCATGACATCTGCTTTACTTTGAAAACAACGGTAAAACATTCCTTTCGCTCCACCTGCCATGTCCATAATATCGGAAATCGAAGTTTCTTCATATCCTTTGGAAATAAACAGGTTTTGTGCCGCATTTAAGATTTCCTTTCTCCATTCATCCGGTGTTCTTTTAACAGGTCTAGCCAATGATTGAACCCCCTTTACAAATAGTTATTGACCCTGGGTCAATAACTATTATATCTCTATTACACAAATTTTGCAATAGAGATACAAAGTCCGCTCAAGTTTTTCGTGCATTATCACCGGATATATGTTACAATATGACTTGCATCTATTTGATGCAAGTCAGGAGTGAAGCGACGTAATATGACTTGCATCTAT
>CAZAEM010000014.1:0-3812 GCA_964484225.1 uncultured Eubacterium sp. | reverse complement strand
TGCATCTATTTGATGCAAGTCAGGAGTGAAGCGACGTAATATGACTTGCATCTATTTGATGCAAGTCAGGAGTGAAGCGACGTAATATGACTTGCATCTATCTGATGCAAGTCAGGAGGATATTTTTCATGGGCAGCTTTCATGTGGCGTTAAAAAAAGTGATAGATGATTCCTACGATGTACAGATCGGAAAGGATCTGATCCCGGAGCTGGTCCGGGATATAAAAAAAGGGCTGGCGGGGGAGAGGAAAAAGTTTGCTGTCATCACCGACTCCACGGTGGAACCGCTGTATGGCAGACCGATCCTGGAGGCGCTGAGAGAGGCCGGGTATCAGGGGGATCTGTTTGTCTTTCCGGCGGGGGAGAAGAGCAAGGTTCGGCAGACGAAGGAAAAGCTGGAGGATGCGATGCTGGAGAGGGAATACCGGAGAGACTGCTGTGTCATCGCCGTAGGGGGCGGCGTGGTGACGGATCTGGCCGGGTTTCTGGCCGGAACCTTTGGGCGGGGGGTGCCCTTTATCAATTATGCCACCACCCTTCTGGCGGCGGCGGACGCCTCCATCGGGGGCAAGACGGCTGTGGATACAGAGCTTGCCACCAACCTGATCGGACTGATCTATCAGCCGCTGAAGGTTTATGTGGACATTGACACGTGGAAAACCCTGCCGAGGCGGCACTTGATCAACGGGCTGGCGGAGACGGTGAAACACGCCTGCCTGGCGGATGAGGAATTTTTTTCTTATATTGAGGATCATGTGGACTCCATCCTGGCCTGTGATCCGCAGGTGTGCGAGCACATATCGGAGAAAAACTGTGCGGTGAAGTACCGGGTGGTCATGAAGGATGAGAGGGAAAAAAATCTGCGGGAGATACTGAATCTGGGACACACGGTGGGGCGGGCCATTGAGACCGTCAGCGGATACCGCCTTCTACATGGGGAAGCCCTATCTATCGGCATGGTGGCACAGGTTATCCTGGGCTGCCGATCCGGGTATCTGACGGAGGAGCAGAGGGACCGGGTCATCGCCCTGCTGGAGAGGATCGGGCTGCCGGTCTGTATTCCCGACTATATCGACAGGGAGGCGCTGATCCAAAAACTTTACACCGACAAGAAGGTAAGGGATGGAAAACTGCGTTTTGTCTTTCAGAGAGGGATCGGCCGGGTTATGACGTTCGGGGATGAAGTGTACGCCAGGCCTGTGGAGGAAGAGGAGATACGGGAAGTAATAATGGAAATGAAATAAAACAATCAATAGAAAAGGAGAGTAAACATGGTAGCAGGAATTATCGCAGGAGCAGTTGTATTGATCTTGGTTATCTTTTTTGTCGGCAGCTATAACAGTCTGGTGAAGAAAAAGATAACGGTGGAGGAGGCATTTTCCACCATGGATGTGTATCTGAAAAAGCGTTTTGACCTGATCCCGAACCTGGTGGAGACGGTGAAGGGATATGCGAAGCATGAGAAGGAGACGCTGGCACAGGTGGTGGAGCTGCGGAATCAGAACTACAGTGACATGACGGACGAGGAGAAGATCGAGAACAGTACGGCAATAGGCCGCATGATCCCGAAAATCCTGGCTTTGGCGGAGGCCTACCCGGATCTGAAGGCGAACAGTAATTTCATGGAGCTGAGCGCTCAGCTGGAGACGCTGGAGGATGACATCGCCAGTGCAAGGAAATACTACAACGGCGCGGTGAAGTCGTACAACATGACGGTGCAGACTGTACCTACCAACATTGTGGCGGGGATGTTCCATTTTGAAAACAAGAGGATGTTTGAGGTGGAGGATGCGGCAGAGCGCCAGAATGTGAAGGTGAATTTCCATGAGTAGGAGAGGGACTGCGCTCTTCGGTCTGCTGGCGGTATTGCTCTGTCTTGGCGTTTTTTCCGGAGAGCAGAGGAAAGCGAAGGCGGCAGCTTATTATCGCTACGATTATGAGATCGAGAGTTATGACGTCAATATAGAGGTCACGAGACAGAATGTGTACAAGATCTCCGAGACGCTGCATGTGAATTTTAACAGAAGCCGTCACGGAATATTTCGAAACATCCCTCTTGTGAATTATGTGGAGAGGGAGGACGGCAGCAAATCTGTCATCAGGGCCGTGATCGGGAATGTGGACTGCGGCGGTGATGATTTTGAGCTGTCCAGAGAGGGTGAAGACTGTCAGATCAAGATCGGGGACGAGGACCGGGAGATCACCGGCGGGAAGGATTATCATATTTACTATGAGTACAATCTGGGAAAGGACGTGCTGCCGGATATCGATGAATTTTACTACAATATCATCGGGCTGGGCTGGACGGATACCACGATATCCAACGTGACATTTTCCATAAAAATGCCGGAGGCCATCGATGAGGAGAAGCTGGGGATGTCCTACGGACCCTATGGCGCTCAGAGGACGAAAGGCCTGCACTATTCCGTCGACGGGAACTCTCTGCAGGCGAAGCTGGATCCCGACATCACGCTGCAGGCCCGTGAGGCCCTGACCGTCCGGATGGAGCTGCCGGAGGGGTATTTTGAGGTGACGGAGAACATTCCGATCTGGATCTGGCTGGCGCTGGCGGTGGGACTGGCCGGTATGCTGACGGCCTTTTGCCTCTGGTGGAAATTCGGACGGGACGATCCGGTGGTGGAGACGGTGGAATTCCACGCTCCGGACGGACTGAACAGTGTGGATCTGGCCTTTGCCTACAAGGGACATCTGAAAAATACAGATGTGGTATCTCTGATCGTGTACCTTGCGCAAAAGGGTTACATAAAGATACAGCAGGGCACGGAGAAAAAGCCGAATAAAAATACGTTTACCCTGATCAAGGTCAGGGAATACGATGGAAATAACGAGGTGGAGAGAACCTTCATGCAGGGACTCTTTTCCGGGAAGAACCAGGTGACGAAAAAGGATCTGGAGAACTCGTTTTATAAAACTATCAATCTCATCGTGAGTATGGTGGACAACAGGATAAACCGGCAGGTATTGTTTACTAAGGAGTCAATCAACAAGGGCTGGATACTCATCCTCTTTACCGTGGCTGTCTATGCCCTGGCGGGGTGGAAACCGGCACTGGACTATTACATTGATTTCTTTGAGGGATCTCTGGCGTTTCTGATCCCCAGTGCCGTGTTCTCGCTTGTGTTTTTCGTCATGTTCCGGCCCATGAAGACTATCCTGTTCAACATCCTGACAGGAGTTGTGGGCCTGGGGATCGGTGTGACCACGTATGTCCTCTTTCTGGACGATGCGCTGGGATATGTCAATTCCGTCTACCGCTATGTATACCTGTTCGCCGTGGCGGCCTCTGCGGTGATCCTGTTCTTCAACACCTACCTGTCTAAGAGGACAGAGTACGGCACACAGATCCTGGGTCGGATCCGCGGGTTCAAGCGTTTTCTGGAGACGGCGGAGAAAGACCGTCTGGAGGCGCTGGTGGCTGAGGATCCCCAGTATTTCTATGAGATACTGCCCTATACCTATGTTCTGGATATCTCGGATAAATGGATGAAGAAATTCGAGTCTATCACCATAGAGCCGCCGCAGTGGTACAGCAGTTACAACTACACGATGTTTGACTATATGATGTTCCACAGCTTCATGCACTCCACCATGACGGCAGCCACATCCTCCATGACTTCCTCGCCCAGTTCCGGAGGCGGCGGGTTCTCCGGAGGCGGCTCTGGCGGCGGTGGTGGCGGCAGCTGGTGACTATGCCGGCGATTGTCACTGTTTTCGGGACGGATGAGCGGCGAACAGCAGGGGCGGCCACACAATATCTGCCTCAAATTTGACAAAAGAATATTTCTCTGATA
>CAZAEM010000013.1:51224-72597 GCA_964484225.1 uncultured Eubacterium sp. | reverse complement strand
GATGGTGAATTTGGGTTAATTCAACAATACAACATATCAACAAAAACTGCTACCTTTATTTAAAGAAATGGGAAATTTATTGTAACTGGGGCTAGCCGTCGCGCTAGCGACTTGGTACAATACAAGAGAAAAAACAGCGGGAGAGATGGCGGATGCGTATGAGGAGAATAATGCGGCAATCGGGAAATGTTTTGTTGGTTATACTTGGCTTTTTGCTGATGGTGATGCCTGTCATATGGATGTTTGAGCGGGAGGAGTTTCTGCCCTTTCTGTTTGTGGCCGTTTTGGTATGTCCTCTGTGGTACCTGTATCTGAGGCGGAGACGGCTGCGGAACAGGGACAGATTCGCCTGGACGCTCCGGGGGATCTGCCTTGTGTCGGGACTGGCCCTGCAGATTCTTTTCAACAGCCTCTATCCTCTCCGGAGGGACTGGAACTTTGTGACGAAGGAGCAGATGGAGACTTATTTTCTGGAGCAGGTGGCCACGGAGGATATGGAGTACAGGGAAGTGGGGTCTGTGGGGAAACAGGACAACCATGATTACTGCATTCTCACCTCCCAGGTGGAGTACCTGGACAAGAGGGAAAATCAGCTCCGGGGCAGGAAAGTGGTACTCTACTATGACAAGTATACGGCATGGTACTACGACCGCTTTGAGGATATGAAGGAGGATCGAAAGGAACGGATGGCAAAGGGGGCCGGGGAGTGCCAGCTCTTTGACGGCGACCAGGTGGACGGGAGACTGAACGAGATCACCGACGCCTTTGTGGACAACCGGTACGACAGGGCACAGTCCATGATGAGTACCGAGCTGCAGAAAAAGGTTACGGCGTCTGTGTGGAACCGGTGGCAGGAGCAGAGCCGTGCCAAGGGGGAATTCCGGGAGGTGGATCTTCCTATAGATCTACATTTTGAGACAGTGGAATCCGGAGCGGAATCCCAGCTGCTGCACGCCACGGAGACTTTGAACTATACGGAGGGGGAACTGGTGCTGAAGGTGACGCTCTACGATGATCTGAGTATGAAGGAGCTGGAGATGGGCAGTGTGCCGGGAGACGATCCGGGGGCTCAGTAGTGGTTTGGCGGGATGGGCAAAAAGCTGTCCCTGTACTGGCGCGGGCTGACGCCGACGATGTGCCGGAATGACGTGGAGAAATTGTGTACATCCACAAATCCCATGGATTCCGCGATCTCCGTGATGCTTTTCCTGCTGTAGGCCAGTTCGTTTTTAGCATGTTCCATAGTCTGCTGCAGGAGATAGTGTTTTAAGGTGCAGTCATGTAAACGGTGAAAGACATGGGAGATGTATTTGGGATGATAACCGAGATATCCGGCGATGTCGGCCACGGAGAGACGGTAGCTGCTGTTCCACTCTGCATATTCGAGGATTTTTTTGTAGAGAGAGTAGCCGGTGCCGACGGCCCGGTCATCGGCACATACCTGGCGGCTGATCTCCAGCAAAAGTCCTGTGGCGGACAGCGAGATGCTGTAGTCGTCCCGGCAGTTTTGCGTCAGATCATAGAACTGGGAAAACAGGATGGAAAACCGGTTAAAAAACGGTAGTGTTCCGGCGTTGGGGAGCGTGATGATCTTCTGGCAGTTTTCCGGCGTACTGTCGCGAAAATGAAGCCAGTAGAAACTGCACTGGGAGGGTTTCCAGCCAAATTGGCGGCACGTGGGGGAGAGGATGCGGTACTCCCCCTTTTGTATTGTAAAATGTTCGCTGCCATCTGCTATATATAGCGTTCCCTCGGTGACTACCACCAGCTCATATTCCAGGAGAGATCTGGACATATGCCGCCAGGAAGACGAGGGCGCGATAAAATGACCGGACAGATGGTGTTCGATAAATGGATTTAAGTAAAAAGACAAATCCATAAAATCCCCACCTTTCAAAAATTAACTTTCTATCTTCCGATATTTTAGCGTATTTTTTTCTTTTTATCAATCCTTTTAAATTACCTTTTTAAACATTCTGTGACGTTTTGCTATTTACCTATGGAAGGCTATGTGTCATAGTGATAACAAGAAATGGAAAGTAATTTTTCGCAGAAAAGAAGGAGGTAAAAAATGCAGTTAAAAAATGGAGGTAAAGCCTTCCGGCGGGGATTGGCCGGCCTGCTGAATGCTGCACTGCTGCTCGGATGTCTGGCTCCCACCGCCAGCGTATCCAGAGCGGCGGAGAAGAAAGCGATGGAGCGCGCAGATGAATTCCATCGCATACTTTGTGGATTGTGGGGATTATGTGACGGATACCGTCTGCAAGGGCGATCAGCTGGGAACCCATAACAGCGCTACCGACCAGGTATATGGGGAGGATCCGGTCAGCGGTTACCAATGGGGGATTGTGGATACGGTTTCGGATCCGCTGAAGAACGGGACGGCAAAGTGCGGGGGAGTCTTTACCGACAACACCTGGCCCTACGAGTCCAATCCGGCGCAGAAGGACGTCGCGAGTAAGACAATGTCCAACCGCTACACAAAGAATCAGTATGAAAACGGCGTGACGATCCGGGGCCTGGATTACAAATTTGAACTGGAGGAGGGGACTTATGAGCTGGAGACCTATTGCACGAATCCATGGTCATGCTCCAATTCTCCATCCCTGCTGATCAGTTCCGAGGATGCCGATGCGGATTTTAAGGCGGGGAAAGGGAAAAAGCTAGAGGTGGACACGGAAGTAAAAGAGACGGTGAAAATGGAAAAAGACGGTGATCTGACCGTGAGCTATCGCGGGGATACCGATGATAACAAAGCCATCAACGTCTGCTATATCAAGATTGTGGATGTATCCAAAATCAAGGAACCGGATGAAGAAGAGGTGGCAAAAGAAAAATTCAATGCCGATGCAGACGAGGTGCGGTTTAGTAGCAGTCTGGTGGCGTCCCAAAGCAGGGGAAGCAGATGTCAAAGTTGTATTGGAGGCAACGATCACGATGGGTAGTTTGGAAAAGAAAAAGCAGTTTACCGTAACGGTTCTCGCAGAAAATCCCATAAAGGATACAGAGGAATTTTTACTGGATGAGGTGGAGGTCACCGACCCCTACTACCTTTCCGCCCAGGAATCGGATATCCGTTTTCTGAAAGCCTTTGACAATGACAGGATCCTGTCCCGGTTTCGGGAGACGGCAGGGATGGATACTCTGGGCAAGAAGCCGTACAATGGATGGGAGGACAGCTACATTGGCGGTCACAGCATCGGGCATTATCTGTCTGCCTGCGCCCAGGCGGTCAAAGCCACGGGAGATACCGAACTGAAAGATAAGCTGGATGATATCATCGCCGGATTAAAGGAGTGCCAGGACAATCTTGGGACCGGCTTTATATTTGCCGCCCAGATAGAGGACAAAAATGATGTGGAGAAGCAGTTCAATATTGTAGAGGGAAAAGATACGGGCAACACCTGGGTGCCCTGGTATACGATGCACAAAATAATCGCCGGACTCATTGATACCTACCGGTATACGGATAACCGGCAGGCGCTGGAGGTGGCGAGGGGCCTGGGCGACTGGGTATATAACCGTGTAAGTAAATGGACGCCGTCGGTCCAGAGCCGGATTTTGGGCACGGAGTACGGCGGTATGAACGACTGCCTTTACGACCTGTATTCTTACACGGGCAATCCGAACCATCTGGAAGCGGCACATATGTTTGACGATCCCAAACTGTATGCGAACATTACATCGGGGAAGAAAGATACGCTGAAGGGAAAACATGCCAACGCCACCATTCCTAAGTTTATGGGTGCTGTGAAACGTTATGAGGTGCTTACGAAGCGGGGAGAGGCTACTGAGGAGGATAAAGATTATCTGGACTATGCGGAGAAGTTCTGGAACCTTGTAGTGGACAAACACGCTTTCATAACAGGCGGAGTCAGTGATATGGAGCATTTCCGCGGTGACAATATGCTGGATGTGACGCGCACCCAGTGTAACTGTGAGAGCTGCTGCGCGTTTAACCTGCTCAAGATCGCCAGAGAACTTTACAAGATCACCGGCGGGAAAAAATATGCGGATTACTATGAGAACACTTTGCGCAATGCCATTATGGGCGCCATCGAGACAGGCAACGGATCTACGACCTATTTCACGCCTATGGCCACGGGTTATTTCAAAGTATTTGGAGACCCGGATCCGGATAAGAATATGTTCTGGTGCTGTACGGGAAGCGGCATGGAAAATTTCACAAAGCTGGGAGACAGTATTTATTTCAAGGCAAAAGATTCCCTGGTTGTGAACCAGTACGTGGCTTCCACTGTGAAATGGCAGGAGGGGAACATGAAGATTTCCCAGGAATCCGATGTGACAAAATCGGATGTGGCAAAATTTAAGATCCGGATGTTAAACAATGTGGATTCACAGAAAGCGGCCATTTATCTGCGTGTGCCGGACTGGATCGCAGGCGCCCCGACGGTAAAAGTGAATGGCTCCGAAATAAAATGCGTTGTCTCTAACGGCTATGTTGCCATCGACCGCAGCTGGAAAGAGGGGGATGAATTTTCCATCCGGTATCCCATGGAAGTGACCGCCTATGGTCTCCCGGACAACATTACAGTGTATGGTTTCAAATATGGACCCACTGTCCTGGCTGCAAAACTCGGCAAAGAAAAAATGGACAGCACGGTATGGGCAGGCGTGGATCTGAGAGCTGCCGGCTATAAAGTGGTAGGCTCTGAGCAGGCCTTTCTAAGCATCTCCTACAATGCTACAGCAAGACAGATACTGGGAACTGAGACACTCTCCATCCAGGATGAAGTCACACCGGAAGAGTATGCCAAAGACGCCAATGAGTACTTTGAGAAAGATGATTCTTCCGACACCCTTTCCTTCCATCTGAAAGGGACAGATGCGGATGAGACCTTTGACGGCGGGCTTACCTTTGTGCCTTATAATACGCTGAATGATGAGAGATACGGGATCTACTGGTATTTTGACAGCGAGTATCAGGGATTTGATGAGGAAAAGTTCCTTGCGGAGAAAGAAGAGGGACGTTTTGGAAAGAGTATCGTGGATTCCATCCAGCCGGGATACGGCCAGTATGAAAATGACGATCTCCACCAGATGAAGCAGTCGGATTCTGAGGCAGGGACGATCGCGGGAGGCGGAAGCACGCGTCTGGCCAAAGCCGGCGGCTATTTCATGTACAATCTGGTCGTGGACAAAGAGAAAAAGAATTCTGTCCTCTGCCAGTTTACAAAGGAAGACAATGGTAGAACCATCAAGGTATCTGTCGGCGATACGGTCATTGCGGAAGAGACATTGAATTACGATGGCAGCGAAGACATTTACCAGGTATACTATGAAATCTCCGACGATGTGCTGGCGAAAAGTGCAAAACAGATTTCTGTGAAAAATGACAGCGGAGAGACGGAGACCCATACCATAGTCGAGGTGAAATTTGAGAGCGGCTCTGCCTCCGCGGACAGCGCCCGTCTGGTGAGCGGTCTCTACATGACGACGGCCTACAGCGATCAGGCGGCGATCACATCGGTCACATGCAGTGAAGGGGAAGTGAAGGAAGCAGAGGGCGGGTTTGAAGTATCCGTGCCGTCCAAGACAGAGAGCACGAAACTGAAATTCAATATAGCGGATCAATACGGACTCCTCTATATCAACGATGCGCTGGTCAATGATGCGAAAGCACAGGAATTTACGCTGCTTGAAGATACGACAAATCTCACAGCGAAAGTCTATGCTGAGGATCACAAGACGACAAAAGACTATACGGTAGTGATCCGCAGGCAGGCGGGTCCCACCGAGGCGCCAGCCGAGACGTCGGCCCCCACAGCGCCATCTGCGGTTCCTACAAAGTCTTCGGCTGCACCTACAGCGGTTCCCACAGGGGCTGAGCCGGTTTCCACAGCGTCGGCAGCTCCAGGCAGTACGGCCGGACCGGAGAAAGATAAGGACGAAAAGAAGCAGACGAAAAAGAAATCCATAAAGATATCGGGCAAGAAGAAGGTGAAGAAGGGCAAGACAATCACGCTGCAGGCCAAACTTACCGGCGTCTCGGGCAAAGTAAAGTGGTCTGTGAAGCCGAAAAAGAAGGCCCGCATCACGCCGAAGGGCAAAGGGAACAAAAAAGCGAAATTGAAAGCGTTGAAAAAGGGCAAGGTGAAGGTGACGGCCAAGGTGGGAAAAGTGAAGAAAACTGTTACGATCAAGATTAAGTAAATCGCGTTCTAAACGGAATGGGAAATTTAAAAATACTCCTTCCCGGTGTATCGGTGCCAGGAAGGAGTATTTTTTTATAAAACTGCGGATGGCGGGACTTGAACCCGCACGATGTCACCACCGCAAGATTTTGAGTCTTGTGCGTCTGCCAATTCCGCCACATCCGCTTGCAACGATAGTAATGATAGCATGTTTTGACGGAAGTGTCAATGATTTTATGATCGAACCTAACTAGACAGCATGTTTTTTTGTGCTACCATGAATAGAGAAAAATATTCAATGAGGGCGGTCCCAACCAGATTTCCCCCGGAAACTGTCTGCATGAACGGTATTTCCTGGGGAAGGCGATTGGCGAGGGAGGATTTGGCATAACTTATATCGCATGGGATGTAGTGCTTGCGATTCCGGTAGCAATCAAGGAGCATTTCCCCGGGGGACTGGGGATGCGGAATGTTACGGTACAAAACACTATGGAGATCCATGTGTATGAGGGGGATAAGGGCCGTGAGTTCAAAAAGGGATTGCACAATTTCCTAAAAGAGGCGCGAAGGCTTTCACAATTTCTGAATCTGGAGGGAATCGTTTCTGTACGTGATTTCTTTGAGGAAAATAATACGGCATATATTGTGATGGAATACATCGACGGGGTGTGTATCTCAGATTATGTACACAGCCATGGGAAAATACCTGCCAAAGAGGTGCTGCGGATAATGAAGCCCGTCATAGCTTCTTTGCAGGAGATACATAGGGCACATTTGATTCACCGGGATATCAGTGCGGATAATCTGATGTTGACCAGGGATGGAAAGCTGAGGCTGTTAGACTTTGGTGCGGCCCGCTCGACAGAGATTTCTCATGAAACGATGACCATTTCCATCAAGAGAGGATTTTCGCCGGAGGAGCAGTACCGCGCAAATGGTGATCAGAATGTCTGGACGGATCTGTACAGCCTGTGCGCCACGATGTACTTTATGCTGACAGCGATCGTGCCGGAGGAATCGGTGGAACGGATGATAACAGACCGGGTGGTTCCCCTTGCGGATATGCCGGAGGTGGATCTTCCACAGGAAAAAAAGGAAGCAATCGACCGGGGAATGCGGGTTTTCGCGAAGGATCGCTTTCCCGGTATGTCTGATCTCTATCAGATTTTATATCCGGAGGAGGAACAGAATACAGCAGATCTTTCATACCCTTCGCCGGTGAGGGAAAGGAGGATAAAGGAACATGTATCCAGGACGTCTGTTCGCCGGGAACTAAATGGGCTGCTGGAAGAGAGGTCATTCGCCATGGAGCGGCCAAGGAAGAGGGTTGTGCGGCTCGGGGCAGCTCTTGTGATTTCTGCGGCGCTTGTATTTTTCTTTTGTCGCTTTTTTCTGCCCTCTGCCGGGACGATGACAGCGACCCGTGGAATTACCCCGACGCCCAGGCTGACAGCCACAACTGGAAGTATAGCCGCGTCCGGGGTCACGCCATGATGATTGCCAAAACTCCTTGAAAAATTCGCCGAAAACGTGTATGCTATATACAATGATCCGCAAGAACAGCGGACTTATATAGAAAGACTGGAGGGTTACATGTATGATGGCGAAGAGAATGAAGAAATGTATCGCTCTGGTGCTCACCGCATCGGTACTGGTTTCCGGCGGTGCCGGATCTGCGGCAGATGCCGCTGATAAATCTGTCGTGGTGACGCCATATGCGGGGCTGTGGAAGTATTACGGGCAGAACAAAACCTTTGTGGAGGATGAGCATTATTCTCTGTCGGAGGAGGTCCCTTCGGAGGCCGGCGAATGGAAATTAACCATAGACGGGGAGGAGATCGGGGAACATCGGTATGTGGTGACGGGAAGCGCTGTCTCCGCTTCTGCAGTGCGTCTGGCAGACCCATCTCCAGTGTTTGAAGTGCGCAGATACACGGCAGATGCCCTGGTGGAGGACGAGACGGAGATACATACCAGCACTGATTCCATCGCCCTGGCTGCTCCCAGTGGATACCTGATCAGCGGGGAGAAGCAGGATGGAGAGTGGAACTGGCAAAGTGAACTGCACACCGGAGAGCTGCAGGAGGGCGAGAATGTTATCACATACTATCTTCGCTCGAACAAGAACGACAGTACGAGAAAGGCTATTGACGACAGGCCGAAGCAGATCACGATTACGGTGGATTCCATACCGCCGACTGTCACATCCCTGCTGGGCGGAAACGTCTGCACTGATGTGCAGGCAGACGGGAGTATCACGGGAAGTGAGCCGGGTATGTTTTATTATCTGGTTGTACCCGCCAGCACTTATGCGGATATTACCACAGAGTACATTCAGGAGTGTGTGACAGGCGGCCACGGTATTGCGGGATACGGCAGAGTGGATGGACAGAAAGCCTCTGCCCTGCAGATCAATGGACTGACAGCCCAGACGGAATACGTGATCTATGCCTATATGACAGATAAGGCGGGGAATGAATCTCCTGTGGTGACCTCTGCCCCGTTTGTCACAGACAAGATGAATCTCCAGGGAGAGGTGGAGATACAGGGGACAGTGGAGACAGACAACGTGTTGACGGCCAATCCCAGGCTGACCTCCGTAGACACAGGGGAACTTTCCTACCAGTGGTATCGGATCAAGCTGGATGAGGACAGGGAGAGCTTCGAGGCGGTTTACGATGAGACCGGCGGTGCGGAGGAAGATGACCTGGAGGCAGACCTGTCGGATGATGAGGAGGATGAGGAGGATGAGGCCGAGGCCGAGGGAGATGATGATGGCAATGATTCGGAGGCCTTCCACATCCTTGCAGACACGGAGGGAAGCGGGGATTTGAGCATCGACAATGCTGAGGAGATCAAAGCGGCCACCGGTTCTGCCTACAAGGTGACCAGAGAGGATATCGGATACAGGCTGATGGTCAGTGTGAGAGCGGCAAACTACTCCGGCTATGTGCAGGGGCAGACGTCTACCTTTGTGCCGAAAATGATGCCGAAATACACCCTGCCTGTGGTGGCCTCAGCCAAATATCAGCCCACCAGAAAGCTGTCTGCCATCTCCCTTCCGAAAAACTGGTCATGGGTGGACTCATCCATCGTGCCGGTGTATGGCAATTCCGGATATCGTGCGAAATACACGCCGGAAGAGCGCGGTATATACAAGACCGTGATCGTCCGGCTGAAGGTCCCTGTCACCAAGAGGGCGCTGAAGCGTAGTATGCTGAAGGTGAAGAAAAGTGTGGCGTACACGGGAAAGGCCATCAAAGACAGTGTGACCCTGAAGGACGGAAAGAAGAAACTGCAGGTAAAGAAAGATTATCGCATTACCTTTTCCCACAATGTGGCAGTGGGGAAAGCCTATTTCCAGGTGAAGGGGATCGGAAATTACTCCGGGAAGCTGAAGTCCACATTCAAGATCAAAAAAAAGTCGGTGAAAAAACTGACCTGCCAGTTTGACGGGAAGAAAGCCCACACAGGGAAGCCGCGCAAGGCAAGGCTGATCATAAAAAATGGAAGTGTCCGGTTGAAAAAGGGTAAGGATTACAAGGAAAAATATACCAAAAATGTTGATATGGGGAGAGCAAAGATCACCGTCCGCGGGATCGGAAAATATTACGGAAAGCGTACCATTCGTTTTGACATCGTACCCAGGAAACCGTCCATTAAGAAAGTAGTGCGAAATAAGCAGGCTTTTCGCTTGAAATTCAAAGATCGCGACGAGGTGAGCGGGTATCGGGTATTTGTATCCACCACAAGTTCCTTTTCGAAATCCACGACCCAGGAATACGATACCCAGGGTGACGAATTCGGGATCCGGGGTCTGAAGAAGGGCACCGTTTATTATGCGAGAGTGAAGGCATACTATAAGAAAAAGGGGAACAGGTATGAGAGCGCCTACAGTTCCAAAAAGAAGATCAAGGTGAAATGATATCCGCTCTCCGCGGGAAAGGATGTTTGAGATATTGGAAAATAAACTGGTACTGATCGACGGAAACAGCATTATCAACCGGGCCTTTTACGGGATTCCGGACTTGACAAACAGAGATGGACTGCACACCAACGCCATATACGGTTTTCTGAACATCATGTTCAAGATCATGGATGAGGAGGAGCCCAGCCACATGCTGGTGGCATTTGACCGCAGCGCTCCCACCTTTCGTCACAAAATGTATGAGGAGTACAAGGGGACTAGAAAACCCATGCCGGAGGAACTGCGCCAGCAGATGCCTGTGCTGCAGGAAGTACTGCAGGCCATGAATATTATGATATGCGCAAAGGATGGCATAGAGGCGGACGACATCCTGGGGACCATGGCTGCAAAAGGAGAGCGAGAGGGGTATGAGGTTGCGGTAGTGTCGGGGGACCGGGATCTGCTGCAGCTGGCCACCGACAGGGTTATGGTGAGGATTCCCAAGACCAGAGGCGGAAAAACTCTGATCGAGGATTACCACACGGCCCAGGTGATCGAGAAGTACAGTGTGACCCCCTCCCAGATCGTGGATCTGAAGGGATTGATGGGAGACCAGTCGGACAATATTCCCGGGGTGCCGGGAGTGGGAGAGAAGACGGCGGTAAAGATCCTGCTGTCATTCGGCACGGTGGAAAACGCCATTGAGCACGTGGATGAAATCACGCCGAACCGGGCCCGGGAGGCGGTGAGGAACCATATAGAGCTGGCGAAACTCAGCAAGACACTGGCCACCATAAAGACCAACTGTAAACTGGGAATCCAGATGGAGCAGTGCCGGGTGCGGGATATGTTTAACGAGAAGGCATATCAGGCCATTCAGGCCCTGGATATCAAATCGCTCCTGAAGAGGTTCGGGAAAAATACGGGGGGCGGCACCGGTCTGGAAGAGAAGTTCCGGGTCATCGACAGCGAGAAGGAGTGGACGGCTTTTCTCAATCTTCTTGAGGACGGGGAGCCGCTGGGGATAAAGACGGTATTCCGGGAAAATGGAGAAGTGACCAGGGACAGCTCGGGTCAGATGACACTGGCTTTTGCGCAGGAGAAGAGCCGCCTGCTGGGCGTGGCGGTGGCCTTCTCCGGGGAGAAGATATGTTTTTGCCGGGTGGGGAAAGAGCTGCCGGCGGATCGTATCAGGGACAGGCTTTTGCCGCTGGCGGGCGAGGGGCATCTCTTTGCCGCCAACCATCTGAAAGACCAGTTGGATTTCTGGCCGGGACTGAAGGTGGAGGCATCCTTTGATACCGGCGTGGCTGCCTATCTTCTCAACCCGGTGCAGAAGGGGTTCCAGGAGGAGGATATCGCCGATACCTACGCCGGTATCACCATGTTTCCCTATCAGCAGATCTTTGGCAAGGCGCTGCCGGGGACGGCTTACCAGGAAAAGGAGGAGGACTTTATCCGCTATGCTTGCTACTGCGCTGTCACCAACGCTCTCAGCGTGGATCCCCTGACCGGGGAGTTGAAAAAAAAGAAAATGTACCGCCTGTTTAAGGAGATGGAGATGCCTCTCATTTACACTCTGTATGATATGGAAAAATGGGGCATTCTTGTACACCGGGATGAGCTGAAAGAGTACGGTGACCGCCTGGGAGAGCGGATAGAGGAGCTGGAGGGAGATATATACGACAGGGCGGGGGAAACCTTCAATATCAACTCCCCCAAGCAGCTGGGAGAGATCCTCTTTGACAAGATGCACATGCCTTACGGCAGGAAGACAAAGAGAGGATATTCTACCTCGGCGGAGGTGCTGGAAAAATTGCGGTTTGAGGATCCCATAGTGGAGATGATACTGGAGTACCGGCAGCTGGCTAAATTGAAATCCACCTACGCCGACGGTCTGGATGTGTTTATTCGGGAGGAGGATGGCAGGATCCACACCAACTTCCGCCAGACTATCACGGCCACCGGCAGACTCAGCAGCATCGAACCGAATCTGCAGAATATCCCGGTCCGCATGGAACTGGGAAGGCAGATACGAAAGGTTTTTGTGCCGGAGGACGGGTATGTGTTTCTGGATGCGGACTACTCCCAGATCGAGCTGCGGGTGCTGGCCCACATGTCCGGGGACGAGCGGCTTATCGAGGCTTACCGGGAGAACGCCGATGTACACCGGACCACGGCGTCCCTGGTGTTCCACACACCCTATGAGGAAGTGACGGATCTTCAGCGGCGCAGCGCCAAGGCGGTGAATTTTGGCATTGTGTATGGGATCAGCGGCTTCGGGCTGTCCCGGGACCTGAATATATCGAAAAAGGAAGCGGAAAATTATATCCGGGATTATTTTGCCACCTATCCCCGGGTGAAACAGTTTATGGAGGAGCTGGTGGAGATGGGAAAGGCGAAAGGATACGTGGAATCCCTCTACGGCAGACGCCGCCCTATTCCGGAACTCAAGGCGAAAAATTTTATGCAGCGCCAGTTTGGAGAGCGGATCGCCATGAACTCCCCCATACAGGGGACGGCGGCGGATATCATCAAGATCGCCATGAACCGTGTGTGGCGCAGGCTGAAGGAGGGGGGATTCCGCTCAAGACTGATCCTGCAGATACACGATGAACTGCTGATAGAGACACACCGGGAGGAGATTGCGGAGGTGACAGAGCTTTTGGAGTATGAGATGGTTCACGCCTGTGAACTGGCCGTCCCCCTCATCGCGGAGGTGAAGCAGGGGAACAGCTGGTACGAGGCGAAGTAGGAGGAACATATGATTGTCGGGATCACCGGGGGTGTGGGAGCTGGGAAATCCACTGTGCTGTCTATACTGGAGAGGGATTGCCGGGCCAGGCTTCTGATCGCGGATGAGATGGGACATGAGGTCATGGGTCCGGGGTCGGATGCGTGCCGTGAGATCTGCCGCATCTTCCCCGAAGTGTCCGCCGGAGAGGGCGTGATAGACCGGGAGCGGTTGGCAAAGATCGTCTACGCCTGCCCGGAAAAGCTGGAACAGCTGAATGCCGTCATCCATCCCCGGGTCCTTAAGAGGATACGGGAGAAACTGGACGAGTGGCGGGAGGAACCGCTGATCGTGATAGAGACAGCCATCCTCTTTGAGACCGGCTGCGACGCCCTCTGCGATCAGGTATGGGGAGTGACAGCGGACAGGGAAGTGCGCATCCGCCGTCTGATGGACTCCAGAGGGTACACCAGGGAGAGGGCGCTGGCCATTATGGCGCAGCAGCTCTCGCAGGAGGAAATGTCGGAAAAATGCCATTTTCTCATCAAAAATAACGGAGATTTGGAAGAATTGTCTAAACAAATAAAATATTTACTAGGCATACAGGAAATCTTGTGATATTATATTAATAGAGTAAACTTTGTAAAAAAATGGATAAAATGATGAGGCGGAACGTATGAAAGGTAATAAAAACAAAGGATATGTGTTTGGTTTGGATATTGGTACCAGGAGTATTGTGGGTACCGTGGGCTACCGAGTAGGCACTGACCGGTTTATTGTGGTGGCCCAGGAGGCTGTGGAGCACACCACCCGCGCGGTGATCGACGGACAGATCCACGATATCCCCACGGTGGCCCGGACCATATCTGATGTGAAGAACAGGCTGGAGAACCGGATCCGGCAGGAGTTGTCGGATGTGAGCATTGCGGCGGCGGGCCGTGTGCTGAAAACCAGAATGGTCCATGTGGAGATGGAACTTCCGGCGGATACGAAAGTACAGAAGGAACATATCCGCTCCCTGGACATGATGGGGATGGAGCAGGCTTATGCGGAGATACGCAAGGATACGGACGACGCGGACAAACATTTCTTCTGTGTCGGCTGTACCACCGTGAGATATTATCTGAACGGATATCCTATGGAGATGATCGAACTCCATCCCGCCAACTCCATCGGGGAGGATCTGCTTGCCACATTCCTGCCGGAGGAGGTGGTGGACGGCCTTTACTCCGCCGTGGAGGAAGCGGGTCTGCAGGTGGCGAGCCTGACGCTGGAGCCCATCGCCGCCATCAATGTGGCGATACCGGAGAAATACAGACTTTTGAATATCGCCCTGGTAGATGTGGGGGCCGGAACTTCCGATATCTCCATCGTCAAGGACGGCAGTATCATTGCCTTTGGCATGATCCCGCTGGCGGGGGATGAACTCACAGAGGCCATCGCCCGGAATTACCTGACGGATTTTGAGACGGCGGAGAAGGTGAAGCGGGAGTGCGCCGGGGGAGAGACCGCCAGCTTCCAGAATATTTTCGGAGACACCATAGAGGTGGAAAGCAGTGACATTGTCCCCGTGTGTCAGGATGTGCTGGAGGATATTACAAAGAACATAGCGGATCAGATCATCCACCTCAACGGGGACAAATCGGTGAGTGCCGTGTTCGTTGTGGGCGGAGGCGGAAAACATACCGGGTTCACGGAGAAACTGGCGCAATACCTGGGACTGCCGAAAGAGCGTGTGGCTCTCCGCGGTGCGGAGGTGCTGCTCCATGTGGAGTTCCAGCAGGAGGATCTTCAGAAAGATTCCAGGCTGGTGACGCCCATCGGCATATGTATGAGTTATTATGAACAACAGAACAATTTTATTCATGTCAATGTAAACGATCAGAGGGTGAAGCTGTATGACAACGGCAAGGTGACTGTTCTGGACGCCTGCATCAGCTCCGGTTTCTCCCAGTCCAACCTGTTCCCGGTGAAGGGGAACAGCCTTCGCTATCATGTCAACGGGGAGGAAAGGACCGCAAAGGGAAAATCCGGGGAAGTGGCTTATGTACAGTGCAACGGCGTGGAAGTCAGTCTCAATGAGCTGGTAAAGGAGAACGATGATATTGTCATCCGGCCCTCCACAAAGGGATCCAGCGCGCGTCTGACCCTGGCAGAGATTCCGGAGTGCAAAAAAGAGATACAGGTGGGATTTTTCGGACGGAATATCGTCTGTCCTGTCCTCATAGAGGTAAATGGCAGGAAGAGGGGGCTGACCTATCGGGTTCAGCAGGATGATCATATTGAAGTACAGGATTACTATACGGTGGGCGGTCTGTTTGAATTCTGCCACCGGGAGAAAAAGAATCTTGTCCTGCTGAACGGCAAATCTGCCGGGATGACAGCCAAGGTACACGATGGAGATGTGGTGGCGGAGAAGATCAAAGCGGTGAAACATGTCAAATCTGCCAGGGAAAACCGAAAGGAATTTCACAGGGAAAACCATGGAGAGAACCATAGGGAAATAAAAAGGGATCCGGAGCCGAAGGAGACAGCGGTGAAAGAGAAAAAGCAGCCGGAGAAGAGAGTCCTCCCTGCGGAGGAACCCATGGATGAGAACCCTCTGCTGCAGCCCCAGAAACCTCTGCCCGAGTGGATGGAGGATGTGCCTTTCGACACGCCGAAGAGAGGTGTCGGAGGGAAGATCATTCCGGGAGTGGCAAGCCCTCCTCCCTCCCCGTCCGGGAATAAGCCGGCAAAACCGGCCCCGGTCAATGAACCGGTAAAGATCAGGGTAAACGGCCAGGATGTCACGATGCCGTCGAAAGCCCACCCGATTTTTGTAGATGTGTTTGATGTGTATCCCTTTGATATGACAAAGGCCGGAGGGACCCGGCTGGTGACGAGAATAAACGGTGAGGACAAAGATTTTACCGAGCCGGTACACAGCGGAGACGAGATAGAACTGTATTGGGAAAAATAGAATATATAGGAGAGAAGGTATAGCTTATGTATGAACAGATCAACAAAATCAGGGATAACAAATACATCCTGTGTTCCCACCTCTTTATGTATGCGGCGGCGCTTGTATACTGTCTGACTATAGCGTTCTCCGGAATGGATGAGGAATCCTGGGAACCGTGGATCATCCATGTGGCGGTCTTTCTTCTTATGGGACTTCTGGAGATGCTGTCATCCCGCAGCGCGGCGGAGTTCCTGGAGAAGAAGAACGTGGGATTTATCTACCGTCTCCTGCGGCTGGTGTATGTGTCGGTATTTTATCTCATGGTGTTCACGATCACCATGACGGGAGCGGCCATCGGAGTGATCCTGATCATCCTGTCGGCTGTGGAGATGCTGCTCTATATCGGCTTTGACCAGATAGTCCACCGTATTATCGGCTATCTCATCTTTGCCATCTGTTTCTGTGTTCCCTCCATTACCATCGCACTCAGCAAGCTGTATCATTTGGATGGGAGCGACTCCATGATCGCTCTTCATACAGTGCAGGAGATCATGCCGGTCATCGTGGCTGTCTGTTCTGTTGTGGCCATCGGTGAGCTGATCGCCGGAGGCTGGACTGTATTTGAGAAAAAGCTGATGGAACAGAACCGCACGCTGGACAAACTGAACGATGCCAACGACAGCATGAAGGAATACCAGGAGCGGATCAAGCACGTCAATGAAAAACTTGGGATGCAGAAGATAGAGCTGCGCTCCGCCAACAAAAAGATTAACCGCTCCCACGATGAGATGTCGGTGCAGAACGAGATTTCTTCTATATTGGCGGCGGCTCTCGGAAATGAGAGTATGCTGCAGAATATCACGAAGATCATGCAGCTGCGGCTGGATATGGATATGGTGCTGATCATCCTGGAGCCGGACAATACGATTGACATCCCCGGCGAGGAGAAGCAGGGCCGCTATCTGGCGATGACCACCTGCATGGGGGAGGAGTTTGAACAGGAGATTTCCGATTCTGTGTACAAGACAGAGCTGAAGGATCTTCTCGTTCTCTCACAGACCTATATGCAGAACGAAGTGTCGGATACTCTGCACTTTTTCGAATATCTGTCTCCTGACAGGGAATTGCCGTCCCTGATCTGTCTTCCCATCGTGAAACAGGATGTGCGTCTGGGGACGCTGGTTGTCGGGAAAAACAAGGGAAATGCCTTTATGGAAGGGCGGGCATTTTATGAAAATATCGCCAGTCAGCTGAGTATGGGTATCGCCAATCTGCGCATGTATGCCCAGATGAACGATATGGCGATACGGGACGGCCTGACCAGGATATACAACAGACGGCATCTGACAGATCTTCTGAATCAGTACATATCGGACGCTGTGACAAAGAAGATGTCCGTATCCTTGGCCCTGTTCGATATTGATAAATTTAAGAATTTTAATGACACATACGGCCATCAGTGCGGGGACGAGGTGATCCGCTATATTGCAGCCCTGCTGAATATATGGGCAGTCCGAAACGGAGGCATCGCAGGGCGATACGGCGGCGAGGAATTTGTCATTGCGTTTCCGGACAAGGATCTGGCAGCCACCTACAAGATCGTCGAGGGAGTACACAATGCCATCCGGGAAGGACAGGTGGAGTACGAGGGTCAGGTGCTCTCCGTCCGGGCCAGCGCCGGTGTTGCCAGTTATCCCGAGACCTGTTCCAATCCGGGTGAACTGCTGACCAGAGCAGATGAGGCGATGTATTACAGTAAACGGAACGGGCGGGATCAGATAACTATTGACAGTGAGCAGATAAATGGTACAATGCGATTGTGATTAAGAGGTGGCTATGCAGCTTTACAGTATTGCCAGCGGGAGCAGCGGGAACTGTGTGTACGTTGGAGAAGACGGGGAAGGTATTTTAATCGACGTGGGGATCAGCATGAAGAAGGTCCGCGAGGGCCTGGAGGCAGAGGGAATTTCTCTCCGAAATATCCGCGCTGTTTTAGTGACTCACGAACATACGGATCATGTCAGTGGATTGGGGCCGATCTTGCGAAAGGTGCCAATCCCTGTTTATGCTACCCGGGGAACCATATCCGCGATCTGGCAGAAAAACAATATGAGCAACGTGCCGCCGGAGTTGTTTCACAGCATACAGGCGGGACAGGAGATGATGCTGGGAGAGTGTAAAGTCAGAGCCATTCCCATCTCCCACGATGCGGCGGAGCCCGTGTGTTATACCGTGGAAAAGCAGGGAAGGAAGATAGCCGTGGCCACGGATATGGGATGTTACGGTCCCGAGGTGATAAAGAATCTGAAAGAGTGCCAGGCACTTCTTCTGGAGGCCAATCACGATATCAATCTTCTTCAAGTTGGCTCCTATCCCTACAAACTGAAAATGCGGATCCTGGGGGAGAGGGGACATCTATCCAACGATGCAGCGGCCCGGCTGATCCAGGAGATCCTCCACGCGGATCTGAAACATGTCATACTGGGACATCTCAGCAAGGAGAACAATTTTCCGGAACTGGCCTTTCAGACGGTGAGTTATGAACTGGAAAAAAACGAGAGATGGAGACAGCTGAACACAACTCTCTCTGTGGCAAACCGCTTTGAACCCACGGAGATAGTTACGATATAGGAGGTCATAATGCAGAAAACAATCATTACAGTGGTGGGAAAGGACAGTGTGGGGATCATCGCCAAAGTCTGTACTTACCTGGCGGACAAGAACATCAATATCCTGGATATTTCACAGACCATTGTTGACGGTTATTTCAATATGATGATGATAGCAGACTTTGGGGTGGATCCGAATTTCACCGAGGTGTCAGAGGAATTGAAATCACTCGGGGAGAAGATTGCCTGTGTGATCCGTGTGCAGCGGGAGGAGATTTTCGACAAAATGCACAGAATCTGATCATGTATGGAGGATGCCATGATAAACATAAAAGAAGTAATTGAGACCAATCGAATGATAGAGGAGGAAAATCTTGACGTCCGCACGATCACCATGGGGATCAGCCTTTTGGACTGTATCGACAGCGATCTTGACCGCCTCTGCGACAATATTTACAAAAGGATCACAGAGAAGGCCGGAGACCTGGTAAAGACGGGGGAGGACATCGGGAGAGAGTACGGTGTTCCCATCGTGAACAAACGGATCTCTGTGACGCCTGTCTCGCTGATAGGAGGGGCGGCCTGTGAGAGCCCGGAGGATTTTGTGAAGATTGCACAGACTCTGGACCGGGCGGCGGAGAAAGTGGGAGTGAACTTTATCGGCGGCTATACGGCTCTCGTGTCGAAGAAAATGACAACGGCAGACCGGAATCTGATCTTATCCATCCCGGAGGCCCTGTCCACCACAGAGTATGTCTGCAGTTCTGTCAATGTGGGTTCCACCAGGACGGGACTGGACATGGATGCGGTGCTCCTGATGGGGAAGATGATCCGGGAGACGGCGGTGCGCACGGCAGACAGGGATTCCATCGGCTGCGCGAAACTGGTTGTGTTCTGTAACGCACCGGATGACAATCCCTTTATGGCGGGGGCGTTTCACGGCGTCACAGAGGGGGACACTGTGATCCACGTGGGGGTCAGCGGCCCGGGAGTGGTAAAGCGTGCCCTGGACCGTGTCAGAGGGAAAGATTTCGGGACGGTGTGTGAGGTCATAAAGAAGACGGCCTTCAAGATAACCCGGGTGGGACAGCTGGTGGCCTGCGAGGCGGCGAGGCGTCTGGACGTGCCTTTTGGCATCATCGACCTGTCTCTGGCTCCCACACCGGCTGTGGGGGACAGCATCGCGGAGATCTTTGAAACCCTGGGACTGGAGAGGGCCGGGGCGCCGGGGACTACGGCAGCGCTGGCCATGTTGAACGACCAGGTGAAAAAGGGCGGCGTGATGGCCAGCTCCTATGTGGGGGGCTTGAGCGGGGCCTTTATCCCTGTCAGCGAGGATCGCGGTATGATCAATGCGGTGAGAGAGGGCGCCCTGACACTGGAAAAACTGGAAGCCATGACCTGTGTCTGCTCCGTGGGGCTGGATATGATCGCCATACCCGGAGATACGAAAGAGACCACGATTGCCGGTATCCTGGCAGATGAGATGGCCATCGGCATGGTCAATCAGAAAACCACCGCAGTGCGTCTGATCCCGGTGCAGGGAAAAGGCGTGGGAGAACAGGCGGAGTTTGGCGGGCTTTTGGGTTATGCGCCGATCATGCCTGTCAACGGCTGCAGATGCGATGATTTTGTCACGAGAACTGGGCGGATCCCCGCACCGATACACAGTTTTAAGAATTAACTAAGGGAGGGTTCAATGGAAAAATTTAAGATTTTAGATAAAAGACTGCAGCATCACGGCAACATAGTGGATTTCTACGCCTATGACATGCTGGTGCCGAACGGAAACAGGGTGGAGTGGGATGTGATCGAGCACAAGGGTGCGGCGGCGATCCTTCCGGTGGATCCGGATGGGAAGATCATCATGGTGAGACAGTACCGCGGCGCCATCGACGATCTGCTCCTGGAGATCCCGGCCGGCGGCAGGGACAGCGTGGAGGAAGATTTCCTCGACTGTGCCCGCCGGGAACTGGAGGAGGAGATCGGTTACCGGTCGGAGGAGATCCATCACCTTCTGGATTACCACTCGGCGGCTGCCTACACCAGTGAAAAGATCGTTGTTTTCTACACGGAGAAACTGATCCCCGCGAAGCAGCACCTGGATGAGAATGAGTTTGTCCAGATTGAGAGGTACACGCTGGAGGAGCTGGTGGATATGATCGCTTCAGGAGCCATCACGGACGGAAAAACCATAGCCGCCGTCATGGCGTACAAGGTGTTGAGAGCAAAATAGCTTTTGCCCCCAACATCATGACATGTTTTGTCCCTCGTCTTCATATACTGTCATAGCACATGACAGGTTTGTGCCCTGACATGACGGGAGGCGATATGCAATGCAGCAAAACGGAAAATGGAAAGGCCGGATAAAAAAGCCAGGTTTTTTTCGGAGAATCCTTCTGCTTTTTTTGACAGGATTTTTTTGCGGGGGACTTTTTTATTATATTTTTCAAAATTCTTTTTCTTCACTTCTTGTGAGTTTTGAGGGTTCGGCGGACTACTGGTCAGGACAGGAACAGGATCCCATATATAGTTTTGTCCAGGTGCTCTGGAATCACGGAAAGTATTTCGCGCTTCTCTGGCTTTTGGCCTACAGCCGCATCAAGCGCGGGTATCAGATGGGTTTCACTCTCTACACCGGCGTGCGAAACGGTTTTCTTTTGATGTTTTTTCTCTTTGCGCAGGGGAGCCGTGGCATCCTCATCTATGTCTGCAGCCTGCTCCCTCAGTGTCTGATCTTTGTTCCTCTGTACCTGTTCTGTTTTGTATGGATCAACGAGAACAGGGAGATACGGTACAAAATCCCCATGACAGCTGCGGTGCTCCTTCTCTTTGTCGCCGCCTGCATGATGGAGAGCCGGTGGAATCTTCCGTTGATGCGGTTTGTACTGCAGAGGTTTGCCGGGTGAGAGGCTCGTCGGCTCTGCTTTCCGGGAGTTTAACCTTGTTTGTTATTGGGGCAATTTGCTGTTAATATTGTAAAAACCTTCCAAATATGGTAATATATGTCCATGCGAAGGTTTG
>CAZAEM010000013.1:0-51124 GCA_964484225.1 uncultured Eubacterium sp. | reverse complement strand
TCGCATGGACCTGCGCGCCATCAGGCGCAACCATGCATGCGAAGGTTTGTCGCATGGACCTGCGCGCCATCAGGCGCAACCATGCATGCGAAGGTTTGTCGCATCTGGACGAGTTTTATGAGACACGGAGGGGAAAAATGCGGGGATGGAAGAGCTGGGTCACCGGAGCGGTGATTTTTGGACTGGCGTTCTTTTTGATCTATTTTCGGGCCTTTTATGCCTGGGATAATATTGTGACGGATTTTCTCTGCCAGACAGGCTATGCGCCGTCCAAGGATATCTATATCATTGCCATCGATGACAAGACACTGGAGAAATATGGGACGTTCAGTCAGTGGAGCCGGGAGAAGAGCCGGGAACTGGTGGAGGTACTGAACAGGGACAGAGAACATGCTCCCTCCGTGATTGGTTTTGATGTGCTGTTTGTGGAGGACGGTGACAGCAAAACCGATGCGGAACTGGCCAGAGCCTGCAGTGCCGGCAATGTGGTGACGGCCATGAATCTCACATTTCGTGAAATGCCGGGTCTGGATTCCGAGGGTTCCGCCTATCAGGACAGTTTCCACATTCAGGATATCAATTATCCCTACGATGCGCTGAGGGAAGCGGCGGACTATGGATTTGTAAACACAATAGTGGACAGGGACGCCTGTGTGCGACAGGCGATGAGCCGGTTGGAGTATGAGAATGAGACACTGGAAAGTTTTGACATAAAAATTCTGAAAAAATACAGTGAAACGTTAAAGAATGAACTGATTATGCCGATAACAGATACGGATGGGTTATTTTATTTTAGTTACAGCAGCCCTCCGGGCGGCTACAGTGTGATTTCGCTGTGTGACGTCCTGGAAGGCAGGGTGAATGCGAATCTGTTTCAGGACGCCATAGTTCTGGTAGGCGCATATGCAGAGGGAATGCAGGATGCCTATACCCCGGCTATCGCGCACAATCAGCAGATGTTTGGAGTTGAGATCCATGCCAACATCATCAATTCCATCATGGCAGGTCAGACAAAGAGAGAGATACCGGTCTTGTGGGCAGCACTCCTGGAGGCCTTGCTTGCTGCAGGTTTCTTTGCTGTCTGTGTCAGGATAAAGCCCCTGACGGGCGGTGTTTTGCTTGCCGTGTCGCTTTTGATCAGTGTTTTTCTGACCAAGGCGGTGTATAGCCTGGGATACATAATTCCGTTGCTGGTATTTGGTGCCACACTTTTGATTGTTTATGTGTATTCCGTATTTCTTGGCTATGTGTTGGAAAAAAATCAAAGGCAGAAAGTCCTGAAAGTATTTAAGAAGTATATTGCCCCGCAGGTTGTGGAGGAGATCAGCAAAAACAGAGGGTACGATGTGAGTCTGGGCGGAGAGCGCAGACATGTTGCCGTTCTCTTTGTGGACATACGCGGTTTTACATCGATTTCGGAGCGGCTGGAACCGGAGCAGGTGGTGGAGATGCTGAACGAGTATCTGACGCTGACCACCAACGCCATATTTAAGTATTCCGGAACTCTGGATAAATTTATTGGGGACGCTACCATGGCTGTGTTCAACGCTCCCTTTGATCTGCAGGATTACGCTCTCTGTGCCGCAAAAGCGGCCTGGGATATCAAACAGGGTGCGTCCGTTCTCTCGGAAAAATACCGGGAGAAATATGGCAGAGACATTGAGGTGGGGATCGGGATCAACTGCGGCGATGCGGTAGTGGGTAATATCGGCTGTGATTTCCGGATGGATTACACTGCCATTGGAGATACTGTCAATGTGGCTTCCCGCCTGGAGGGAGCGGCAAAACCGGGACAGATCCTGGTGAGTCCCTCAGCCTACGATATGCTGAAGGATGTGGTGAGTTTTACCGGGATAGGAACGATCCCCCTGAAGGGAAAAGAAAGGGGATTGATGGTATACCAGATTGATTCGATTAACGATCCGATAGAGGAAGAAAAGAGGAGTTTATGAGAGGCTTGTATTTGATTCCGGACAGAGAGCATCTGGAGGACTCTGTGGCGTTGAGAGAGAGCCAGGGGATCTTTTGGGAGTACAACGATTTTATGTATCCGGATATTTTGGAAGATAAAAGAGAGCAGTTACGAATTGTGGACATATATGCGAGAGCCGGCATTGATTTCAGCCGGGATACCATGCACGGCGCTTTCCTGGACGTGACTTTGCACAGTACGGATCCCCTGATCCGGGAGGTGTCAGAGAAACGTGTGAGGCAGTCCATGGAGATTGCCAAAGAGATGGGATTGAGGGGGGTGGTGTTTCACAGCAACAGGCTCCAGGGCTTCCGGGAAAAAATGTACCTTGCCAACTGGATGCAGATCAATGAGGTTTTCTTTCGCAGACTGGCAAATGACTATCCGGGCATTCAGATTTTAATGGAAAACATGTGGGATGAATCCCCTGATATGATGATTGCCCTGGCGGAAAAAATGAGCGATGTACCTGAGTTTGGATTGTGCATGGATTTTGCCCATGTGATGATCTCCGGATATCCCCCCTGTGACTGGATACGGGAATGCGCTTCCCACATTGCGCATATCCATATAAATGACAACGATCGGAAAAATGATCAGCACCTGGCAGTGGGAGACGGAGAGATTGACTGGGGTGTGCTGGACGAGGGGATTTTGAAGTATGATATTGATGCCACGGTCCTCGTTGAAGTGAATGGCATAGACGGACAGAAGACATCCCTTGCCTGGCTGGAGAAAAAGGGATTTTCTTCGATTCTGGGAGGTGGCTTCAGATGAAATTGAAATACAAGGATTTAGAGGAAGTGCTGAAGATCGGGATTGAACTTGCCTCCAAGAAAGACCGCAACAAGCTTCTGGTCAATATCATTGAGAAGGGAATGAGCATCACCAACTGTGATGCGGCCACAATATATCTTTACCGGGATGATGAATTACATTTCAAGGTGATGAAGACTATTTCACAGAATGTCAGCCGGGGAGAAAATGATGAATATATACACAATATGACGCCGGTGCCGCTCAACGATGAGAATGTGTGTGCCTATGCTGCTATTCATCGGGAGATTGTGAATATACCGGATGTATACCATTGTCGGGAGTTTGATTTTTCTGGTCCCAAAAGATACGATGCCGCCAGCGGCTATTATTCCCAGTCCATGCTGGTTGTTCCTCTGGTGAATGAAAATGACGAACTGGTGGGAGTGCTGCAGATGATCAACGCCATGAGGAAAGACAACGGTGAAATTATACCCTTTGACAAGGAGTATGAAATCATTATACAGGCACTGGGGGCATATGCCGCCATCGCCATCGCCAATATACAGTACATGGCGGAGGTGAGAAAGCAGCTCTACTCCTTTGTGGAGGCCATGGCAATTACTGTGGACGAGAGAGTGCCTTACAATGGCTCCCACACGAAGAAGGTTGTGAAGTATTCGCTTTTTATTGCGGACATTATCAACCGCAAGTATGCCCAGGGCCTGACGGAAGAGTTTTTTGATGATGACAGGAAAGACAAGCTGGAACTGGCGGCACTTCTGCATGATATCGGTAAGGTGGTGATCCCCAGGGATATTATGAACCGGGCCACAAAGCTGGCAGGTAAGCTCCAGGCGGTGGAGGACCGATTGAAATTACTGAAGTGCTATTACAGGATTGATTTTCTGGAAAACAGGATAGGGGAGGATGAATACAGGAAACAGATCTCTGAGCTTGAGGAGACCTGGGATCTGGTCCATAAGCTGAATAAGCCGGAAGCGGGCGAGGAGGAAGATTACGAGGCGATCAACCGGCTGGCGTCCCGCTGTTATGAGACGCCGGAGGGTGAGAAGATATATTATTTGACGGAATGGGAGCGGGACTGCCTCAGTGTACGAAAGGGAACGCTGACCGAGGAGATGCGGCATGAGGTGCAGAACCACGTGGTAATGACGTCCAGGATCCTGAGCAAGGTCCGTCTGAATAAAAATTATGAGTCTGTGGCCAAGTGGGCGGGAGAGCACCACGAGTTTCTGGACGGTTCCGGCTATCCCAAGGGGATGACAGGGGAGGAGTTGTGTATCGAGTCAAGGATACTCACCATAGCAGATATCTTCGAGGCTCTGACAGCGGAGGACCGCCCGTACAAAAAACCTTTGGCCAGGAAGGATGCCGTGTCCATACTCAAGGGAATGGCAAGAGAGGGGAAACTGGATACAACTTTGGTAGACTGGTTGGATGAAGCCATAGAGTAGATATATTATTAAAAAAGGAGGATGATTATGAACCTGAAAAAGTCATGGAAAAGGATACTGTCAATCTTTTGTGCCGTCGTACTTTTGCTGGCGGGTTATGCGGGAAGAAGTGCGTTCCTCCGAGGTCCCTCTGTGGAGGCACAGGAAAAGAGCCCCTCCGCAGGGGGTCTTATGCGGGTGACCCTCAGCGGGGAAAAAGAGATCGAAAACAACGCAAGCTACGAGGGTACGCTCTTGCTCCGCGTGTCTGCCGAGGGGGAATACAAGCTGGATATACAGAAATCTGTGACGGGGAAGGCCGATGAGTTTTTTTCATACACGGATGCGGATCGCGGGTATGGGATTTTCCGGCTGCAGCCCGGGGAACAGGACACCGTCTACCAATGCACCCTCACCTGTGGAGGGGAGACAAAAAGATATATGTTTACTCTGACCGGAAGGGGTGAAGGACAACAGACGGTGGAGCCGGAAGAAACGGAAAAGCCCGAGGAGACGAAAGTGCCGGATGTGACAGAGACTCCTGCCGAGGCAGAAACACCTCAGGCGACGGAGATTCCTGCTGTAGAGACGGAAAAACCGCCGGTGACAGAGGCACCTGTCGAGACGGAAAAGCCGGTCAAAACAGAAAAACCCGCGGGGACAGAAGAACCGGGGGAGACGGAAAAACCGGAAGTGCCCTACGAGATCACAGGTCAGGGCGGCGAGAAAGGAAACTATTCCTCCACTGTTTCCATTACGGCGGCAGACGGCTATGATCTTGAGATTACCGGTGACGCAGCGGAGGATACTGTCAGAGAAGAAGACGGCAGATTTACCATCGCCCAGTTGTATTCGGATGAGACATATTGTGTGACATGCTGGCACAAGGACGGCAGCGGGGAGAAACAGACCATCCTTGTCCGTGGGAAGGAAATTACGGAAGAGGTGGAATTGACACTGAAAGAGGGAAAGACATATCATCTCGGCAGCGGACGCTGGAAACTGGACGGCGAGGACACGGTATATGAGGGAAACCAGACATTTTCCGTTTTGAAGGATGGAAAATACGCATTTATATCGGAGGAGTAAGCTATGAAGAAAGAAAATACAGCAGTATCCCGCAAGGGGAAAATATCTATCGGTATTGGTATTGCAGTGGTTGCTGTGGTGGGTCTGACTCTGTTTTTTCTGTTGAAACCGGATAAGGGGTTTCGCACGATAAAAATCTACGAAATACAGGGAACGGCGACTGTAGAGAGAGAGGGGTCCGGGAAAATGGACGCCTATGAAAATCTTTTGCTGCAGGACAAAGATAAGCTGGAAGTGGCCTCTGCCAGCAGTGCCAGACTGAAGATGGACGAGGACAAATACGCTGTGGTGGAAGAGAACACGAAACTGGACATCCTGGCGGAGGGAGACAGCGAAAATTCTCTGACGGAGCTGGTGGTGGAGACGGGGAATGTCACCACGGACATTGAGAACAAACTCAGTGCAGACTCCAGTTATAAGGTCTCCACTCCCAATTCGGTCATGGCTGTGCGCGGCACCATTTTCATGGTGGATGTGTCGAAAGCGGAGGACGGCACTCCCACCACAAATCTGAAAGTGCTCCGGGGCAAGGTGGGTTTTGCGCCCAAGGATGAATCCGGCAATGTTCTGGATGAAATCCCCGTGGAAGCGGGACAGGAGCTGTCCATGACAGGGAATGAGGAGCCGGTGGTCCAGGCGCTCACAGATTTCATGAATCCCTTTGATGAAGAGACAGGAGGGGCCTCGGAGGAACCGGCTGCCACAGGGGCCGGAAGCCCGGCGCCGAGTGAGGCGGCAGTGAGTGATCCGGATGCGGATCAGGCTGAGGAATCTCTGTCAGAAGAGGAAGATACAGACACAGAAGATACGGACGCAGAGGATACAGACGCAGAGGATACAGATGATGGAGATATCGATGATGGGGATGATTCGGACGCGGATGATAGCAAGGAAAACTCCGGCGATACCTCAGACAACAAAAAATCCTCTGACAAAAAGAAAACCACACCGAAGGCGACAAAGGCTCCCAATCCGAAAAAGACGAAAAAACCGAAGGCAACCCATAAGCCGGCCACACCGGTTTCTCCGCCCTACACGGCCCGGCCCACGGCCGGTGCGAACACGGCGGCACCCAATGCGCCTGTGGTTCAGGGACCGACTATGACGCCGGCTCCGGCTCCGACAGCGGAGGTTCCGGTTGAAATGTGTACAGTCACATTCCGGTACAAGGGAAATATCTTTGCCACAAAGCGCGTGGAGAAGGGAAGCAAAGTGACGCAGCCCCTTCTGGTTCCTGCACCGGAGGGAAGCTGGGATTACGATTTCTCCAAACCGGTGACGGGGGATATCACAATAAATTTTGTAGATTAAGACGAAAAAGGCACATCTGTTTGCGGATTCCATGGACAGATGTGCCTTTTTACGGTTGGGACGCAGGCAATACGGTCAATATTACAAATGGCTGGCAATCTTATCTATGAGCCTCACCGTCTCCTCCCAGCCAAGGCAGGGGTCGGTGATGGATTTTCCGTACTCGTGCTGTTCCACCTTCTGGCATCCGGGCAGGAGATAACTCTCGATCATCACGCCCTTCACCAGGTCGGCGATGGCGGGAGAGACGATGCGGTTGTGCATCACCTCGTCCACGATACGGGGCTGTTCATAGTATCTCTTTCCCGAGTTGGCGTGGTTGCAGTCCACGATACAAGCCGGGTTTTCCAGTCCCAGGAGGGTGTATTTCTCATGCAGTCTCTCCAGATCCTCGTAGTGGTAGTTGGGGATGGACTGGCCATGTTTGTTCACGGCGCCCCGCAGTATCGTGTGGGCGAAGGGATTTCCGTCCGTCTCCACCTCGTGGCCCCGATACAAAAACGTGTGGGGCGCCTGGGCGGCGATACAGGAATTCAGCATAACGGAAAAGTCGCCGCTGGTGGGATTTTTCATGCCGGCAGGGATATCCATGCCGCTGACAGTGAGCCGGTGCTGCTGATCCTCCACGGACCGGGCCCCCACGGCCACGTAGGAGAGTATATCGTTGATGTATGGCCAGTTCTCCGGATACAGCATCTCGTCGGCGGCGAACAGGCCGGTTTCCGAGATCGCCCGTATGTGCATTTTCCGCATGGCGATCAGCCCCTCCATGAAGTCCGGGGCCTTTTCCGGATCCGGCTGGTGGACGATACCCATGTATCCCTCTCCGGTGGTCCGGGGTTTGTTGGTGTAGATCCTGGGGATGATGAGAATTTTATCCTTCACTTTTTCCTGCTCTTTGGCCAGGCGGGTGATATATTCACAGACGGAATCCTCATGGTCGGCGGAGCAGGGGCCGATGATCAGAAGGAATTTGTCGGACTCGCCGGCGATGACATCGCGGATTTCCCTGTCGCGTTGTTTTTTCCATTCCTTTTGTTCCTCTGACAGAGGATAGAGTTCCTGCAGCACCTCAGGGGAGATGATTTCTTTTTTGTAGTGAATACTCATGGTTTGAGAGTCTCCTTTTTCGAATATTTAATGGATTTACCTGGTTATTTTACTCTTTTTCAGGGGGGTTGTCAAATAGGGGAGTTTCCCGGTGTTCACAATTTGGAAACATTATGCGTGTATAGTTATTCATGTTTGATAGGAAACGGATAAAGGAGGATTGTGTTTTGATTGAGGTGAAGAATCTGGTGAAGCGTTACGGGAACCGTAACGTGGTGGATGATCTGAGTTTTACGGTGGATAAGGGACAGATTGTGGGATTCCTGGGGCCCAACGGGGCGGGGAAATCCACGACGATGAATATGATTACCGGTTATATTTCAGCGACGAAGGGGACAGTGAATGTGAACGGGTATGATATTTATGACGAACCGGAGAAGGCGAAGGCGTGTATCGGCTATCTCCCGGAGCAGCCGCCCCTTTATCCCGATATGCTGGTCAGCGAATATCTGAGTTTTGTGTGTGATCTGAAAAAAGTGAAGAAGGGTGATAAAGAGAGGACACTGTCCCGGGTGATGCGTCAGACGAAGATAAGGGATGTGTCGGAGAGATTGATCAAAAATCTTTCGAAGGGATATAAACAGCGTGTGGGACTGGCTGCCGCCATGATCGGGGAGCCGGAGATTCTGATCCTGGATGAGCCCACGGTAGGGCTGGATCCCAAACAGATCCTGGAGATGAGGGATCTGATCCGGAATCTGAGCAAGCGGCATACGATATTGATGAGTTCTCATATCATGCAGGAGGTCAGCGCCGTCTGCGACCAGATCCTCATCATCAACGACGGACGCCTGGTGGTGTCGGACAAGACGGATGAGATCACCAGCCATGTGGAATCCACCATGGAGTTGACACTTCTGGTGAAGGGGAACCGGGAACTGGTCAGAAGCCTGCTGGAAAAGCTGGAGAATATCGAGGACTTTTCTGTCAGCAGGACGGAGGAGGACGAGATATGCCAGGTTCATATTTCCTCCCCGGCGGGCACGGATATCCGGGAAGATGTGTTCTACGCCATGGCGGATAATAAATGTGCGATCCTGGAGATGAACCGCAACGAGGTATCTCTGGAGGACGCCTTCATCCAGCTGACGGGGGAGGGTACGGACCAGCGCGGCGGAAAGAAGGTCCGGAAAAAATCCTCCCGCCGGGGGAAGGAAGAGGCGGAGAGTGTGGAAGAAAAAGCGGAGGAGAAGGAAGAGAGTGAGGAAGTAAGAGAGGAAGAGAAGGAGGAAGAGAAATGATTGCATTGTGGAAAAAGGAACTCCGGTCCTATTTCACCGGGGTGATCGGCTGGTTATTCATCGCCCTGTTTCTTGTTCTGACCGGTCTGTATTTTATGATTTATAATCTGGGGGGAGGTTACACCAATTTCTCCTATGTCTATGAGGGAGTCCAGCTGTTCTTTGTTCTCCTGCTGGTACCTGTGCTGACTATGCGGGTTCTGTCGGAGGAGAACCGGCAGAAGACAGATCAGCTGCTGTACACGTCGCCGGTATCCATCGGAAAGATCATCCTGGGGAAATACCTGGCACTGCTCAGTGTGTTTGCCATTGCCATGGTGATCGTCTCCCTGTACCCGATCATCTTAAATAATCTGGTGAAGTCCGTGGCCACGGGCGGGGAGAGCGTGGACTTTGCCATCGCCTACGGGAGTTCCCTGGGATTTTTCCTGCTGGGCGCCGCCTACATTGCCATCGGGATGTTCATCTCTTCTCTGACAGAGAGTCAGGTGGTGGCTGCGGTCGCCTCCGGCGGTATTATGATCTTTACGTATCTGATGAGCGGGCTGGCCACCTGGCTGCCCTCGGGACACGTCTTTGTATTCTGGTTTCTGGCGGTGCTGATCGCCGCCCTGGCTGTGGGAGTCCACTTCTGGATCCACAACGGCTGGATGGCTGCACTGGTGGGGATTCTGGCAGAAGCGGCACTGGTGGTGTGTTATCTCCTCTTTACTGAAAAGTTTGACGGACTGATCGGAGACGTGCTGGACGGCATCTCCATCACTTCCCGGTACAGCAATTTCACCCTGGGGATTTTTGATGTCAGTGCGCTGGTGTATTATCTCAGCGTCTGTTTCCTGTTTGTGTTTATCACTATTCAGCGGATCAAGAAAAAGAGATATAATTAAGTATCGGGAAGGAGACTCTCATGCAAAAAGAAAATGGATTTAAACAATCTTTTTCCAATCGAAAATTCAAGATGGGAGGATTTCAGACGTTGACGATGGTTATCGTGATCATTGTCGTCATCATTTTGAATCTCATTGTTGGAAAAATGAATATTACTGTTGATCTCAGCAGCGATAAAATATATTCTGTAACGGAGGACACCAGGAAGATGGTGAATGGCCTCTCGGATGATATAACCATATACCATCTGGTTCAGGATGGAAACGAAGATGTAGCTATCGAAAAGGTTCTGGAGGAGTATGAGAAACTGGATCATGTGTCTATCGAGAAGAAGGATCCGGTGATCTATCCCAATTTTGCCAAGGAGTACACCGACGAGGAAGTGACGGACAACAGTGTGATCGTGGTGGATGCCGCCAGAGAGAAATCAAAATATATCCCCTATGCGGATATGGTGATCCAGGACATGGATTACGAGGCGTACTACACTACCGGAAGTCAGAGCTACACCAACACGCTGGATGCCGAGGGACAGATCACCGCGGCCATACAGACTGTGACTTCCGACAACAGCAAAAAGATATACTACACTACCGGCCACGGCGAGCAGGAGCTGGATGCGGCATTCTCTGATATTATGAAAAAGAGCAACATCGACTCCGCCAAACTGGACTCGCTGGATAAGGTGCCGGAGGACTGCGATATCCTCCTGATGAACGGTCCACAGTATGATCTCAATGAGGATGAGTACAAGGTGGTCTACGCCTACATGCAGGGGGGAGGAAAGGCAATGTTTTTTCTCAACGCCCTGGCTGAGAAACAGCCGAATCTGAAAAAACTGATGAAGGATTACGGCGTGAATGTGGCGGATGGATATCTTCTGGATACGGCGCCCTCCGACAGCAGCAAGCTGACCACCGAATTGCTTGTCACGGCCAACGACCATGACATCACCGCCGATGTGGGGGAGAAGGGTACCTACATGGCACAGACGATGGGAATGACCACGGAGAAGGACGTGCGCAGTACACTGACGGTGGAGTCGCTGCTGGATACGGAGGACTCCGCTTTCTGCCGGACGGATATGCAGGAGAGCGCGGCGGAGAAGGTGGACAGCGATGTGAACGGCCCGTTCAGCGTGGCGGTGGCTGCCACGGACACCTACACGGAGAACACAGAGGGAGAAGGCCATGCATCCAGGATGATCGTGTACGGTTCCTATCTCTTTGCCAATGAGGTCTTCGTCTCCACGGACCAGTTCGGCAACCGCTCTATGCTGTTGAACTCCATCACATGGCTGACGGGGAGTGAGACCTCCACTCTGGCGATCCCCACAAGGAGCCTGGATTCTCAGAGAGTGCAGATAGAGGGGCAGTCCCAGATGCTGTGGACAGTGCTTCTGGTAGTGATCATTCCGGTGGCGCTTCTGGCAGCGGGCATTGTGATCTGGTATCGAAGGAGGAAAAACTGATGACTAAGGGAAGGAAAAATGCGTTGATATTGCTTGGTCTGGGCGCTCTGCTGGCAGTGTGTATCGTCCTGTATATCCTTATTCCCCAGAAGGACAGTGTGGAAGAGGGGGAGGAGACGGAGCAGACAGAACAGACGGAGGAGACCATCAAGGTGGACACCATCGACAGTGAGAAGATCACCGCCCTCAAGGTTACGAAGGATTCGGCATCTGCCGGGCTGGAGCTGGTAAAAGAGGGGGAGACGTGGAAACTGGCGGAGGACAGGAAGATCCCGCTGGACTCTGAGACGGTGACCGGGCTCTTTTCCTGCCTGGATCCGGTGGAGGCGACAAAGACACTGGATAAAAAGGAGGATTCCCTGAAGGAGTACGGCTTAGACGACCCTGCCATGACCATAGAGGTGACTACGGAGGATGGCGAGTTCCGGTACAAACTGGGCTCTGCCGTGCCGGTAGAGGGAGGGTACTATGGGCTGGCCACTGCGGAGGATAAGATATATTGTCTGTCGGAAAGCCTATATTCGACCTTTGATATAGAGGAGAACTCTCTGATCAAGAAGGATGAGCTGCCGGAGATCAATGCGGACTACATGACGTATATCGGGGTGGACAACAAAAAGGGGAAGGATTTCGAGGCGAAGGTGGTGAGCCGGGAAGAGCAGGTGGATGCCTACTCCAGCTGGAACATCACGAAACCCTACGGAAAGCCCCTGGCCACCAGCACAAAGACATGGCAGACGACACTGGGATACTTTACCGGCCTGGCCTTTGACGAGCTGGTGGAGTACGGCAGCGGTGATCTGAAGTCCTACGGGCTGCAGGATCCCTCCGCCATGATCACGGTGAACTACTACACGGCCAAGAACGGATACACGCCGGAGGCCACGGCCACGCCGTCGGCGGACGGTGGGGACGCCGGGACAGACGGATCCGGCGGGGCGGCAGAGATCCCAGAGAAATACCGCGATAACAAAAAACTGCAGCTGTGCATTGGCAAAAAGACGGGTGAGGACTATTACGTCTGTATTCAGGGGACGGATAATGTCTATACCATGTCCGCCTCAGCTGTGGAGTCTATGACAGGCATAGATGCCTTTGACAGCATGGATCACTGTGTCTACTCCACCCTGGCTACAGATCTGAAGGGCTACGATGTATCTTACGGAAACACTGTGATGAAGATCAGCCATACCACGGTGAAGACCGACAGTGCTGCCTCCCCGGCCGCCGGGCAGGCAGATTCGGAGGATTCGGATTCTGGGACGAAGAATATCTGGAAGATTGATGGGAAGCAGGTGGCCGACGAGGACGAGGAGACCTTTCTGACTCCCTATTCCTCCCTGTACCTTCTGGAATACACCTCCAAGGCGAAGGATTCTGTGAAACCCGCCAGCCAAAAACCGGTGCTCACCATGGTCTATCACGAGGAGGATCGGGATGTGACGGTGAAGTATCTGCCCTACGACGGAACGAACTTCTACCGGGTGGACAGGGACGGCATGGATTATTTCCTGGTGGATAAGCGATCGGTGGATGATGCGATCAAAAAATTTGATGAGTTGAAGAAATTGTAGTGAGGAGCCGGAAAGAATGAATATCAAGACTTTTTTATACAATACACTGAGCAGGAAAGTGGAGGAGTTTATACCCAATGAACCCGGCAAAGTGGCCATGTACACCTGTGGCCCCACGGTCTACCACTATGCCCATATCGGAAACCTCCGCAGTTATATCATGGAGGACGTGCTGGAGAAATATCTGCGCTATGTGGGATACGATGTGACCCGGGTGATGAATATCACGGACGTGGGACATCTGAGCAGTGACGGAGACACCGGGGAGGACAAAATGCTCAAGGGGGCAAAGAGGGAGCACAAGAGTGTGATGGACATCGCCGGATTTTACACGGACGCTTTCATGGCAGACTGTGAGAGACTGTGTATCAAAAAACCGGATGTGGTGGAACCGGCTACCAGCTGTATCCCGGAATTTATCCACATGATCCAGGTCCTCCTGGAGAAAGGGTACGCCTATGTGGCCGGGGACAACGTATATTTTGACACATCCCGGCTGGAGGACTACTATGTCCTGTCCTCCCAGAATGAGGAGGAACTGCAGGTGGGCGTCAGGGAGGATGTGCAGGAGGATAAAAACAAGAGAAACAAGACCGATTTTGTCCTGTGGTTTACCAAGTCAAAATTTGACAACCAGGAGTTGAAATGGGAGAGCCCCTGGGGGCTGGGATACCCCGGCTGGCATATCGAGTGCTCCTGTATCAGCATCAAACACCTGGGGGAGTACATGGATATCCACTGCGGCGGCGTGGACAACATCTTTCCCCACCACACCAACGAGATCGCCCAGAGCGAGGCGTATCTCGGCCATAAGTGGTGCAACTACTGGTTCCATATCAATCACCTGAACACGGACAGCGGGAAGATGAGCAAATCCAAGGGGGAATTTCTCACGGTGTCCCTGCTGGAGGAGCGGGGATACGATCCCATGGTCTACCGCATGTTCTGCCTTCTGTCCCACTATCGAAAGCCCCTGGTGTTTTCCTGGGAGACACTGGACAATGTGGCTGTATCCTACGAGAAACTGATCCGGCGGATCCGGAGCCTCGGCTCCGGAGGGGAAGCGGAGCCGGAGAAGATAGAGGCCTTTGAGAGAAAATTTGCGGAGGCGTTGTCCAATGACATCAATACCTCATCGGCCATCACCGTGCTCTACGACATGCTGAAAGCGGATCTGACGGATATCAGCAAACGCAGGCTGGTGGAGAGCTTTGACCGTGTCCTCTCCCTGGGCCTGACCAGGGCCTTTGAAGAGCAGGAACCTTCTGTGGACCGGGAACTGGCTGCCTATGTGGAAGAAAAAATCGAAGAGCGTAAGAGAGCGAAGCAGGCGAAAAACTTCGCCCGTGCCGACGAGATCCGTGAGGAGTTGAGGGAGAGGGGAATCGAGCTGAAAGACACCCGTGAGGGAACCACCTGGACAATGCCGTAATGCCAGGGGTAAAGGGTCAACATCATAAAGGGGAAATAAACAATGCGTAAAAATATAAAAAAAACAGCTGCCCGTCTACTCCTGATCAGTCTCCTCGCCGTCTCCCTGACGGCCTGCGGAGATGGTATCCGGGAGGAGACGTCCCGGGAGGTGACGGAAAAGACAGACCAGGCCCTGCAGTTGTACTCAGACTTGGAAAAACTGGTGTCAGATTACAGTCTCCAGACAGATGCCTCTTTCACGGATATGAAGAAACAGCTGACGGATATGTCTGTGGAAGTAAAGACTTCCATCGAGGATGCCACGGAGACGGATGGCCAGCAGACATTGAAGGAACTGGACGAAATCATCCAGAACCTTGAGAATGTAAAAAAGAAGGTGGAGGATTCTGTGGCGGGAGTGCAGAAGTGAGGACGGCAGGAGAGGAGATATTTCTTGAAAAATGAGGCACTCAGATTAAGCAATTTTATACTGTTGACCCTGGCGGGAATGATCAACGCCTTTGGCGTCACATTCTTCCTTTACCCGGTGAATCTGTATGATTCGGGGATCTCCGGCACATCTATGCTGCTGGCTCAGATCACGCCGGATTATTTGCCCCTGTCATTCTTTCTGCTTTTGTTAAATTCCCCCCTGTTTCTGTACGGGCACAAAAAGATGGGATTGTCTTTCACCCTTTACTCCGTGTACAGTGTCTGCGTCTACTCTCTGTCTGCCTGGCTGATCACGGATGTGCTGCCGGTGGATGTGAGCATTGCCTCGCCCCTGGCGGAGCAGGATCTTCTGCTTTGTGCGATCTTTGGCGGATTGATCTCAGGTATCGGAAGCGGGCTGACGATCCGGTATGGCGGCGCCATCGACGGTATTGAGATTCTCGCGGTCCTCTTTGCCAAAAGACTGAACGTGACGGTGGGAATGTTCGTGATGGGATACAATATCCTGCTGTATATTGTGGCGGGCCTTGTGAAAGCCAGCTGGATCCTCCCTCTCTACTCCATCATCACCTACGCCGCCGCGATCAAGACCATTGACTATATTGCCGAAGGTCTGGACAAGGCGAAATCGGCTATGATCATCACCGAAAAACCCGGGCAGATATGTGAAGCTCTCTCCGGGGAATTTGGAAACGGCATTACCCTCCTGCCTGCGAAGGGATACTACTCTGACGAACATAAGACCCTGATCTACTTTGTGGTAAACCGGTTTCAGATCAGCAAGGTGAGATCTATCGTGCGTAAGCAGGATGCCAATGCCTACGTCACCATCACAGAGGTCTCAGATGTTCTGGGAACGGAAAAATAAGTGGACCCGGAAACCCGAATGTACAGAAAAAGGAGAGAGAAAAAATATGCAGTCTGTTATGATTCTGGAGGACGATAGAGACCTTGCCACGGGGATAGAGCTGGCGTTTGCCAACGATGATCTGGTGTTTTCTATTTTCGATACTATTCAGGATGCCGGGAATGCCATCGAAAATGAAAATTTTGACTTGCTGATCATTGATATCAATCTCCCGGATGGGAATGGACTGCAGTTTTGCAAAGAGATAAGGAAGAGAAGCCGGGTTGCCATTCTCATGCTGACGGCAAAAGATACGGAGCTGGATGTGATGGCCGGGTTGGAATCCGGAGCAGACGATTATATTGCGAAACCATTCAGCCTGATGATACTGCGGGCGCGGATCTGCGCTCTTCTGCGGCGGACATTGGATGATTCTATGAAAGTTTATGAAAAAAATCCCTTTTTATTCAAATTTGAGACAATGGAATTTTACAAGAAGCAGATTCCTGTTGACCTCAGCAGGACAGAACAGAAGATCCTTTATCTTCTTGTCCGCAACAGCGGACAGATTATGACAAGAGAGCGGCTATTGGAGTGGGTGTGGCCGGACGGGGCAGAGTACGTTGCGGACAATGCCCTGTCTGTCGGGATCCGGCGTCTGAGAGATAAACTGGAAGATGATCCCTCGGACCCGCTTTTTATAAGAACCGTATACGGCTTACGATGAGACATTGGATTCTGCCATCGCCGAACGGCTGGGAAAGATTGTCCGGATGATGGATAGGACGAGAAAGCAGACAGACGAGGAGATATCCTCCGTGAGAGCCCTGATATCCGACATTTCCCATCAGGTCAAGACGCCTCTGGCAAATATCATGCTCTACACGGATATCCTGAAAGAGAATCTGACGGAAGAAAAAGACAGAGAGCTTGTGCGCAAAGTGGCGGCACAGACGGAAAAGCTGAACTTCTTTATGCAGCAGCTGATACAGTGTTCCTATGCCGAGATCGAGATGCTGCGCCTCTCCCCTGAAAATTCCCCTGTGGATGAATTGTTAAGGCTGGTGTGCCAGACAGCAGAACCGGCAGCGTTAAAAAAACATATTTTTATTGAGTGTCAACATACCGGGCTCTCCGCCGTGATTGACAGGAAGTGGACCGCTGAGGGTATCGGAAATATTTTTGACAATGCCATTAAGTATTCCCCCGGACATTCCTGTGTCCATGTAAATGTGGCAGCTTATGAAAGTTTTGTCTGTATTGAGATCGCGGATGAGGGGATCGGTATCCGGGAGGAAGAGCAGGGGCTGGTTTTTCAAAGGTTTTACCGCTCAGAGGAGGTAAGGGACCGGGAGGGGCTGGGAATCGGATTGTATCTGGCAAGGGAGATTATTTTCAGGGAGGGCGGTTACATAAAAATAGAGTCATCCAAGGGCAGGGGAACAAAATTCAGAGTGTTTTTGCCCCGGTATTAAAGGAAGTATGACAAAAGTGTAACCATCTGGAAAGATACACGAAAGAATTATATGTTATAACTACATCAGAGAAAGATCACAGGAGGTTTCAAAATGAAAATAGTGGAGGCAAGGAATCTGAAAAAATACTATGCCGCAGGCAGTGATGTTGTCAAGGCATTAAACGGGGTTGACGTCTCGGCAGAGGAGGGGGAGTTTGTCGCTGTTGTAGGGAAATCCGGCAGCGGAAAATCCACTCTCCTGCACATGCTTGGAGGGCTGGACACCCCCACGGAGGGGCAGGTGATAATAGACTCCCGGGATATATCACAGATGTCCCGGGATGAGTTGACGATCTTTCGCCGGAGAAAGATCGGATTTGTATTTCAAAACTACAATCTGCTCCCGTTTATGAATGTCTGTGAGAATATCTCCCTTCCGATCCGTTTAGACGGTGTGAAACCGGACAAAAAATTTATTTCGGATATTCTGAAAATGCTGGGCCTGGAAGAGAGAAAGCACGCTATGCCAAATCAACTGTCCGGCGGGCAGCAGCAACGGGTGGCACTGGCAAGGGCATTGGCGGCGAAGCCCGCGCTTATATTGGCAGATGAACCCACAGGCAACCTGGACTCCCACACCAGTATGGACGTCATCGGGCTCATCAGAGCCTCCGGCGAGAGGCTGGGACAGACGATCATCATGATCACCCACGACGAAGAGATCGCACAGATGGCCGGCAGGATTATCCGACTGGAGGACGGCAAAATAGTAAGGGGGATGGTCGGATGATGAGAATAAGAAACGGGAGGGTGATCAGAGATGCAGCGGTCAGGATATATAAGGCAAACCTGAAAAGAAATCTGTTTACCATTTTTTCTATCGTGATCACCACGTTTATGATCACAGCTGTTCTCGCCATTGCCGTGAGTTATCAGAAAACAATAGCTATGCAGAGAATACGAATGAACGGAATGCGCTATGATATTTCCCTGACCGAGCCGGAAGAGAGACAGGCGGCACAGATCCGTGCCATGAGCAAAGTGGCAGAGGCGGGACTTTCCGTAAAGTGTGCGGCTGCTGAAGAATACAGGGGGAAAAGTTTAGATGAGTTACCGTTCTACTGGCTGGATCAGACCGCATGGGAACAGCAGTGTATTCCTGCCCTTGAATATGTTGAGGGACATTACCCGAATGAAAAAGATGAGATCATGTTATCCGTCCGGGCTCTGCAGAGTATGGGGATACAAAATCCTGAGACCGGAATGAAACTGCCCATCACCTGGTATGGTCTGGCGGATGGCCTGGTGGGGGAGAGCGTGGAGCAGGAGTTTACCCTATGCGGTTTCTTTAACGATTATACTGGATGGGAAAGGGGATTCGTGTCCGAGTCATTTTATCGGCTTACCGGTGCGAAACAGACGGATTTCATGCAGGGGACTTTGATGATCTCCATGAAAAATCCTATCTTTTCAGAAAAGGATCTGGAGGCGGTCAGGGAAGCAGTTTCTCTATCCCCCTCCCAGACAGTGGAGGGGGATGTGGAAACCGTGACAAAATTTGTGAGAGCGGTCATAGTTTTGTCCGGGCTGCTCTGCATGATACTGGCCAGCGGCGCACTTTTTATCTACAATATGATGCTCATCTCTGTTTCGAAGGATATCACCTGCTACGGGCAATTAAAGACGATCGGCATGACTTCCGGACAGGTAAAAAGTATTGTAAACAGACAGGTGGTCTGGAACTGTATGGCCGGTATTCCCGCCGGGCTGTTATCCGGCATCCTTGTTTCCGGAGTCATCGTGCCGCTGATCCTGACGGCGGCGGATCCCATGTCAGAGCCCGGGGAGACAGAGACGGTGAATCCGTGGATCTGCCTCATTGCTGCCCTGTTTTCGTTTTTTACCTACTGGTTTGGCTGCAGAAGACCGGCCCGGGTTATAGAGAAATGTTCTGCCATTGAGGCGATGCGGTACACAGACGGCACAAAGAGAAAGAAGAAGCGGCGTGAATCCGTAAGTCTGATGTCCATGGCTTGGAGCAATCTTTTCCGTAACCGCAGGCAGGCATATATTATCATGCTTTCTTTTGCGATCAGCATGGCCATGATCTGGATCATCCAGGCGGTAATACAGGAAAATGATGCCGGGAGAGTGCTGAACACCATCTATGATTACGATATCCGATTTAAAAATGATACGATGCTGGATAATAAAATGAAGGATCTGATCACAGAGGAAAAGATGGATGAAGTCAGAAAGATCTCGGGAATAGAGAGTGTGGAGTCCGTGATATCGGCGGATGCGGTGGTTCCCTATCAAAAAAATTTGTTCGATGAGTATTACAGGAATCTCTATCAATCCAGATATATGCCGGGGACAGATTATGAAGAGGATATGGAATATTACAGAAAGGATCCGGAAGACAGCATGTTTACCTCAAGGATCATCGGCATTGATCCCATCGGGTTTGAGAGACTGAACGGGAGTCTCGGCAATACGCTGGACAAAGAAAAGTTTGAGAGCGGGAGATCTGCCGTTGTCATCAGCGGTCTGGGATTGGAGATTGGCGAGGCGGCGGGGAAGGAGCTTTCTTTCTGGATGCCCGGCGCTCATTCCAGGGACATGAAACAGAAGGTGGAAATCTCCGCCGTGGGGGAGGCAAGAGATCTTCCGGCATATTTCAGCAGAGGATATTCCCCCGAGATCATTGTCAGCCAGTCCTATTTGAAACAGCTGGTCCATAAACCGGTTGTAGAGTTGATCAACGTCCGCTATGAAACTCCCTTTTCAGAGATGACGGAGGAGCAGGCAAAGAAGGTTTTTGCAGATGAAACAGAGGTGTCCCGGGACTCCAAGCTGGAACGGTACAATGATATGAAGCAGAATTCTATGCGGATCATGGTGCTGGGGAACAGTATGGCACTCATCCTTGTCCTTCTGGCCGTTCTGAATTATTTCAATACCATAGCCGCCGGTTTAGAGGGCAGAAAAAGGGAGTTTGCGATATTAGAGAGCATCGGCATGACCACAAAGCAGATCCGGGTGATGCTGACATGGGAAGGGGGGAGTTATGCGGGTATTTCTCTTTGCGCCGGATTGGTCATCGGCATACCCGCCAGCCGATTGGTGTTTCAGAATTTAAATATTTACGGTATGAAATATCTGCTGCCATGGAGAGAGATGCTTGTGCCGTATATCGCGATCCTGTTACTGTGTATTGCGGTTCCCATCTGTCTGGTCCGGTTCCTAATCCCTGTCGTTCAGTTCAAGAAGGAAGTTTAGATAGTCCGTCCGGTTCTCCTTGGTGGCCGCGATGGCGGAGCGCGGATGGCGGTTCATCTGGCCGGTGAGGAGATAGGGCACATTGTATCCCCATACCACCCCGGATTTCTTCAGCGGCTCCATATGCTTTTCCAGGAATTTTAAGATGGGAATGATATTGTATTTCGGATTTTTCAGAAATCCCAGGAGCTGCTCTGTGGAGCAGTTCCCGGCACCCCGCCCCATGCCGTTTGCGGTGGCGTCCAGATAACTCACGCCCCTCGTCAGGGAGGCGATGGTGTTGGCGAAGGCCAGCTGCTGGTTGTTGTGGGCATGGATCCCCACAAATTTATCGTATTTCTCTGCCATTTCCAGATATTTATCGGCCAGATCCTCGATCTGCTCCATGTAGAGAGAGCCGTAACTGTCCACCAGATAAATGCCGTCCACGCTGCTGTTCCCGATGAGTTCCAGCGCCTCGGCCAGCTCTGACTCCTTTGCGTTGGATATGGCCATGATGTTGATGGTGGTCTCATAACCCATGGCCTTGCAGTGTTCTACCATGTCGATGGCCGCGGGAATGGTGTTGATGTAGGTGGCGACCCGCACCAGATCTATGACCGATTCCGAGCGGCTGATGATATCCCTCTTGTAATCACAGCGGCCCACATCGGCCATGACAGAGATCTTCAGATCTGTGTTGTTCTCCCCCACTACCTTTCGGATAGAGTCCTCGTCACAGAATTTCCATGGCCCGAAATCCTTCTCATCAAAAATATCCTTTGACGCTTTGTACCCGAATTCCATATAGTCAACACCGGCCTTTATATTGGCAGTGTACAGATCCTGTACGAATTCCGGGGAAAAGTGGAAATCGTTTACCAGACCGCCGTCCCGGATGGTGGCGTCCACTACCTTGATGTCCGGCCGGAATGAGAGGAGAGACCCTTTTTTCTTATCCATGATTGTACCTCCTGAGTTTTCTGCGTATCTTCGCGAATAAATGTATTCTAGCAGATTTGAAGCGAAAACTCAAGAATTTTAAGCGATTGCCCTATTGCCTTTTTATTTGTAATAAGATAAAATGATAGAGGTTATGTAAACGTAATAGGAGGATTGACAAAATGGATTACAAAAAGGCAGGCGTTGACATCGAAGCGGGATACAGGGCGGTAGAGCTGATGAAGGATCACATCGCATCCACCATGAGACCGGAGGTTCTGACGGATATCGGAGGATTTTCCGGAGCATTTTCCCTGAAAAAGTACATGGAAATGGAGGAGCCTACCCTGGTGTCCGGCACAGATGGCGTGGGGACAAAACTGAAACTGGCGTTTATTCTGGACAAGCATGATACTATCGGTATCGATTGTGTGGCCATGTGTGTCAACGATATCGCCTGTGCCGGCGGTGAGCCGTTATTTTTCTTGGATTATATTGCCTGCGGCAAGAATGAGCCGGAGAAGATTGCCAAAGTCGTCAGCGGTGTGGCGGAGGGATGCCGCCAGGCGGACTCTGCACTGATCGGTGGAGAGACAGCGGAAATGCCGGGGTTCTATCCGGCGGAGGAGTATGACCTGGCCGGATTTTCCGTGGGGATCGTGGATCGAAAAAACATGATCACCGGCGAGAATCTGCAGATCGGGGACATCCTGGTGGGGATGGCAAGTTCCGGTATCCACAGCAACGGATACAGCCTGGTGCGCAATGTGTTTTCCATGAATACGGAGACGCTGAACAGCACATACGAGTGTCTGGAGAGCGATCTGACGCTGGGGGAGGCACTGCTGACCCCCACGAAGATCTATGTGAAAGCCCTGCGGGCCCTGCGGGAGGCGGGAGTGAAGCTCAAGGCCTGCAGCCATATCACCGGCGGAGGCTTCTATGAGAATATTCCCCGTATGCTGAGGGAGAAGACCCACGCGGTGATTGAGAAAGACAGTTTTGTCATACCTCCCATTTTCCAGATGCTGTCCAGGGAGGGAAATGTGTCGGAATCTGACATGTTCAACACCTTCAATATGGGGATCGGCATGGTGATAGCCGTGGGTAAAAACGATGTGGACAATGCAGTGGAGGCAGTGCAGGCGGCCGGTGAGACGCCCTATGTCATCGGCGAGATCAGAAGAGGAGAGAGGGGAATTACCTTATGCTGAACATAGCGGTTCTGGTGTCCGGAGGGGGCACCAATCTACAGGCCATCCTGGACAGGATAGAGGATGGGACCATAAAAAATGCGAGGGTGAATCTGGTGGTCAGCAGCAAGGCGGGGGCCTATGCCCTGGAGCGGGCGGCCGGGAGAGGGATCGCCACGGCGGTGCTGTCACCCAGGGAATACGAGTCCCGGGAGGCTTTCGGGGAAGACCTGATCCGGGCTCTGCAGGGGGCGGAGGCAGATCTGGTGGTTCTGGCCGGTTTTCTGGTTATTTTGCCGAAAAACTTTGTGAGAGCTTATCAGGGGAGGATGATCAACATCCATCCATCGCTGATCCCGTCCCACTGCGGGAAGGGATATTATGGGCTGAAGGTCCATGAGAGCGTGCTGGCCAGGGGGAACAAGGTGACCGGCGCCACCGTCCACTTTGTGGACGAGGGGACGGACAGCGGCCCGATCATACTGCAGAAGGCAGTGACAGTGGAGGAGAACGACACGCCGGAGACTCTCCAGAGGAGGGTGATGGAGCAGGCGGAGTGGGTCATCCTACCGGAGGCGATCAACCTGATCGCGGAGGATAAGATAGAGATCAGAGACGGACTGGTCAGACGGAAAGGTTAGGAGGGTTTGATGTGAAGGTACTGATAGTAGGAAGCGGCGGACGGGAGCATGCCATCGCGGCAAGCGTGGCAAAAAGCCCCCAGGTGGACAGGATTTACTGTGCTCCGGGGAATGCCGGCATCGGCCAGATCGCGGAGTGCGTGCCCATCGCCGCCATGGAATTTGACAGGCTGGCGGATTTTGCCCAGGAGAAGGAGATCGGGTTGACGATCATCGGCATGGACGATCCCCTGGTGGGCGGTGTAGTGGACGTGTTTGAGGAGCGGGGGCTGAGAGTGTTCGGACCCAGAAAAAATGCGGCTGTCATCGAGGGATCCAAGGTGTTTTCCAAGGCTCTGATGAAAAAATACGGGATCCCCACGGCGGCATATGAGAGTTTTTCCGACCCGGAGGCGGCCATAGCCTATCTGGAAAAATCAGACATGCCCATTGCGGTCAAGGCGGATGGACTGGCGCTGGGGAAGGGGGCCATCATCTGCAATACGCTGCAGGAGGCGAAGGACGCCGTCAGGACACTGATGATCGACAGACAGTTTGGCGACGCGGGAAATGAGATCGTCATAGAGGAATTTATGACGGGACGGGAGGTGTCGGTGCTGTGCTACTGTGATGGCACCACCATCAAGCCCATGACCTCCGCCCAGGACCACAAGCGGGCGAAGGACGGCGACCGGGGACTGAACACCGGCGGCATGGGAACCTTTTCTCCCACACCGTTTTACACGGAGGAGGTGAGAAAGTTCTGCGAGGAGAAGATCTACCAGCCCACCATGGACGCCATGAAGGCGGAGGGACGGGATTTTGTGGGTATCCTCTTTGTGGGGCTGATGCTCACCGAGGAGTGTCCGAAGGTGCTGGAGTACAACGCCCGGTTCGGGGATCCGGAGGCCCAGGTGGTCCTGCCCCGCATGAAAAATGATATCATTTCGGTGATGAATGCCTGTATCGACGGGAAGCTGAATGATATCGACCTTCAGTTCGAGGACAATGCGGCGGTCTGTGTAGTTCTGGCCAGCGACGGGTACCCGGAACACTATGAGAAGGGGAAACTCATCACCGGGCTGGAGAATTTTGAGAACAGAGAGGGATACTATGTATTCCACGCAGGCACGAAGCAGACGGAGCAGGGTATCGTCACCAACGGCGGAAGGGTGCTGGGCGTCACAGCCAAGGGCGCCACGCTGAAAGAGGCCAGGGCCAACGCCTACGAGGCCACGAAACTGGTGAAATTCGAAAACAAATATATGAGAACCGACATCGGAAAGGCCATCGACGAAGCACAGAGTTAGTGCGGCATGGATGGAGAGACAGAGAAGAAACAGAACAGATCGTAAAGAAAAGGAGAACATGACATGTATTCATTTGAGGAAGTAAAGAAGGCCGACCCCGAGTTGGCAAAAGCCATGGAACTGGAGACCGGCCGTCAGAATGACCATATTGAGCTGATCGCCTCGGAAAATTTTGTGAGCCCTGCCGTGATGGCCGCCATGGGGAGCACCCTGACCAACAAGTACGCGGAGGGGTATCCGGGCAAACGGTATTACGGAGGCTGTCAGTTTGTGGATATGGTGGAGGATCTGGCGAGAGAGCGGGCCAAAAAACTCTTTGGATGTACCTACGCGAATGTGCAGCCCCACTCCGGCGCACAGGCCAACATGGCTGTATTCTTTGCCCTGGTAAAACCGGGGGAGACAGTGATGGGGATGAACCTGGATCACGGTGGACACCTCTCCCACGGGAGTCCGGCCAACATCTCCGGAACCTACTACCATATCGTCCCCTACGGTGTGGACGACACGGGATTTATCGACTATGACGAGGTGGAGCGCATCGCGAAGGAGTGCCGGCCGAAGATGATCATTGCCGGTGCCAGCGCCTACTGCCGGAAGATTGATTTCAAAAGGTTCCGTGAGATCGCCGATGAGGTGGGGGCATTCCTCATGGTGGATATGGCTCACATCGCCGGACTGGTGGCCTCCGGCTATCACGACAGCCCCATCCCCTACGCCCATGTGACTACGACCACGACCCACAAGACGCTGCGGGGGCCCAGGGGCGGCATGATCCTCTCCTCGGAGGAGTTTGCCAATGAACACAAGCTGAACAAGGCGATCTTTCCGGGAACCCAGGGAGGACCCCTGATGCATGTGATCGCCGCCAAGGCCGTGTGCTTCAAGGAGGCGCTGGAGCCCGCCTTCAAAGATTACGGGAAGGCGATCATCGACAATGCCCAGGCACTGTGCAGCGGACTGATGAACCGGGGGATTGACATTGTCTCCGGCGGTACGGACAATCATCTGATGCTGGTGGATCTGGTGAAGAAGGGTCTCACCGGCAAGGAGGTGGAGACCTGGCTGGACGACGCCAATATCACGGCCAACAAAAACACGATCCCGGGCGATCCCCAGTCACCCTTTGTGACCAGCGGCATCCGTCTCGGCACGGCGGCAGTCAGCAGCCGGGGGATGAACACGGCGGACATGGACCGGATCGCAGATGCCATCGCCATGCTGATCGATGACCACCAGAGGAATCTGGACAGGGCAAAAGCCATTGTGAAGGAGTTGACGGACAGGTATCCGCTGTATTAAAAGAAAGAGGGGGAACGGGATGTTAGAGCACAAAGCAAAGCACTATGAGATTCTGGCGGGCCAGATGATTGAGAAAATGAAGCTGCGGAGGATGGAGGGGTATTACGCTCCCACGAAGGAGGATGCCCTGGCCCTCATCCGGGAAAAGTTTCTCAAGGACGGCGTCAGTGTATGCTGGGGCGGCTCCATGACGCTGGAGGAGATCGGCGTCATGGATTATCTGAAAGGCGGAGAGAGCGGCTGCGTCGTCTATGACAGGGCGGCAGCCGGGACGCCGGAGGAGGAGAGGGCCATGAAGGCGAACATGGTCAATGCCGACTATTTCCTCATGAGCACCAACGCCATCACCATCGACGGAGAGCTGGTGAATATCGACGGCCGGGCAAACCGCCTGAGCTTCTTTCTCTACGGGCCGGAGAATGTGCTGGTGGTGGCGGGGATGAATAAAGTATGCTCCGACGTGGAATCCGCGTACCGGCGGGTAAAGGATATCGCCAGTCCCGCCAACGCCCTGCGCCTGAACAGAGATACCCCCTGCGCGAAGCTGGGGCGGTGCGGCGACTGCTACAGGGAGGACTGCATCTGCAGCCAGATCGTCATCACCAGGAGAAGTCATGTGCGGGGACGGATCAAGGTCATACTGGTAGGGGAGGAACTGGGATACTGATGTCAAAACGATTGTTTATTGCGGAGAAGCCCAGCGTGGCCCAGGAGTTTGCCAGGATCCTTGGGGTCAATGCCAGGCGGGGAGACGGCTTTCTGGAGTCAGAGGACACCATAGTCACCTGGTGCGTGGGGCATCTGGTGACTATGAGTTACCCGGAGGCCTATGATCCCGCCCTGAAAAAGTGGGATTTCTCCACCCTTCCGTTTCTGCCGGAGAAATTCCGGTATGAGGTGATTCCCAATGTAAAGAAACAGTTTCAGACAGTCAGCGGACTTCTGAACCGGGAGGATGTGGACAGGATCTACATCTGTACTGACAGCGGTCGGGAGGGGGAGTACATATACCGGCTGGTGGATCAGATGGCCCGGGTTCCGGACACAAAGGAGAAACTCCGGGTGTGGATCGACTCCCAGACCGAGGAGGAGATCCAGAGGGGGATCCGGGAGGCAAAGCCCATGTCCGAGTACGATGATCTCAGCAGCTCCGCCTATCTGCGGGCGAAGGAGGATTATCTCATGGGGATCAATTTCTCCCGCGCCCTCTCCCTGAAATACGGCAGCTGGCTCAACAAGAACACACCGGGGAAGAAGTGGACTTCCGTCTCCGTAGGCCGCGTCATGACCTGTGTGCTGGGGATGGTAGTGACCCGGGAGTGGGAGATCCGAAATTTTGTAAAAACCCCCTTCTACCGTGTGCTTGGCACCTTTGAACTGGAGGGGAAGCAGTATACGGGAGAGTGGAAAGCGGTGGAGGGGTCAAAGTATTTCGCCTCACCGGCGCTGTACAAGGAGAACGGCTTCAAGGAAAAAGAGACGGCTCTGGCCCTCATCGCCTCCCTGACCGAGCCGGAGCCGGCGGAGTCTGTGATCGAATCAGTGGAAAAGAAGAGGGAGAAGAAAAATCCCCCTCTTTTGTTTAACCTGGCGGAATTGCAGAATCTTTCCTCCAAGCTGTTCAAGATCAGTCCGGATGAGACCCTCTCCGTCGTGCAGGAGCTGTATGAGAAGAAACTGGTGACCTATCCGAGAACGGACGCCCGGGTCCTGTCCTCGGCGGTGGCGAAGGAAATCGGGAAAAACTTAAGCGGACTGCAGGGATATGGCCCGGCAGTGCCGTATCTGACGTATATATCAGAAAATCAGACCTACAAGGGGCTTGAGAAGACCCGCTATGTAAACGACAAGCAGATCACCGACCACTATGCCATCATCCCCACGGGGCAGGGTCTCTCTGCCCTGGGATCTCTGGGTGAGGTGCAGACGAAGATGTACGAGGTGATCGTGAGACGGTTTTTAAGCATCTTTTATCCCCCGGCGGTGTATCAGAAACTGAGCGTCACCACCAGGGCGGGATCGGAACGTTTCTTCACTTCCACGAAAATCCTCGTCACGGAGGGTTTTTTGCCGGTGACCCAGTACTCCTTTACAAAGAAAAAGAAACCGGAGGAGATATCCTCCGGGGGTGAAAACGGGGATGAGAAAAATCCGGACAGCGAGATCAACGCCGGGGAACTGAGGGAGCTGCTGGACCGGATGAAGAAGGGGACGGCGGTGGATCTCCTGGAGTGCCGCATCAAGGAGGGGGAGACCTCCCCGCCAAAGCGGTATAACTCCGGCTCCATGATCCTCGCCATGGAAAATGCCGGGCAGCTCATCGAGGACGAGGAACTGCGGGCGCAGATCAAGGGGAACGGGATCGGCACCAGCGCCACCCGGGCGGAGATACTGAAGAAACTCTTCAATATAGATTACCTGAGCCTGAACAAGAAGTCACAGATCATCACCCCCACGCTGAAGGGGGAGCTGGTGTGCGGCATCGTCCGCTACTCCATGCCGGCCATGCTGTCTCCGAAACTGACTGCCAGCTGGGAGAAGGGTCTGACGGGAGTGGCCTCCGGGGAAATCAGCGAGGAGGAGTACATGAAGAAACTCACCGGTTTCGTGACGAAGATGGTGAACACGGCCAGGGAGGAGAACAATATGAGCCGGCTCCTGTCCTACTACCGGACGGCGGAACCGAATTACAGGAACGGAAAGAGCGTGACCGGGAGAAGCGGGAAAAGTACAAAAAAGTGAGATCATCTGTCTTTTTTCCGGTACAGGATAGAGTGCAGCACACCCACAAATCCCATCCCTCCCAGCACGTTCCCGATGGTGACAAAGAGGAAAGAGGGCAAAATCCCGGGGAAGCTCAGGAGGGACAGCTGTGCGTCGGAGAGGGAAAAGGTCTCCTTCGCCTTCTCCACGTACACAGGATCCAGCATGGCCATCATGCCGGCGGGAATGTAGTACATATTTGCCACAATGTGCTCAAAACCTCCTGCGATAAAAGCGAAAATAGGAAAGAATATACCCAGTATCTTCCCGGCGGCATCCTTCGCCGCCCCTGCTATGAGGATGGCCAGGCAGACTAGGGTGTTGCAGAGAATGCCGGAGGAAATACACTGCAGGGGGGAGAGGGCTGCCTTGTTCACGGCCACTTTGATGGTGTATGCGCCCATGAGACCGCCGCTGTAATCCAGGTTCCCGCTGAGATAGATCAGCAGAACCACAAAGAGGGAGCCCGCCAGATTGGCAAAATATACCACGGTCAGATTGCGGAGCATCCGTGACAGGCGGATTTTTCTGTCCATGACAGCCAGTATCATCAGGTTGTTTCCGGTGAAGAGTTCGCCGCCGGTGAACACCACCAGGATCAGTCCCACCGGAAAGATACATCCGGCGAGGAAGCGGGCGATCCCCACATTGTCTATGTTATGTACGGCGGTGCTGCTTGTACACGCCCCCAGGGCGATAAACGCGCCGGCAAATATTCCCAGAAGGATCATCTTTCCCAAGGGCAGGGAAGCTTTTTTTATGCCTGCCTGGATGTTGTTTTCGATTACGGTTATCGGGTCGTTCATATATTTCACCTATTCCTTTACATTTTTTATATAATATAATAGAATATAATAGGTTATTTGGCAACAGCTAAAAATCCATTAAAAAAAGGAGACAGCAATTATGAAAAAAATATTTCAGAAAATTTTGATCATTTCTGTCATGTCACTGGCGTTTGGCCTTTTCTGCGGATTGAACACGACGAAAGCGGGAGCGAAGACATACACCATCTCTCCCAAATCAAAACCCTGCAACAACTGGCATATCAATAAGCACAACAAACACTATATCGTGATCCGCTCTTACATGATCAAACTGGAGAAGAAAAAGGGAGGCACACTGGTGCTGAAAAAGGGTACATACAAGATTTCCAATACCATCTATGTGCCCAGCAATGTCACAATAAAATTTAAGGACGGCGTGAAACTGGTCAAGCACAGCAAGACGGGCACCAAAGACTACGTGGCGGCATCCTCCATGTTCCAGCTTGTCCGCGACAGCAAGAGCAAGAAAAAGAATGTGACCAAAAAACACAACGGAGAAAAGAACATCCAGTTTATCGGGGAGGGGAATGTGGTCCTGAACATGAAGAACTACAACAAGGGAAATGCCCCGGCCCTGGCCATCGCCATGGGAAACAACCGGAATGTGAAGGTGGAGAACATCAAGTTTAAGAATATTAAGTACGGACATTTCATCGAGATGGACGGATGTAAAAACGTCAGCATACAGAACTGTTCCTTCTCTGACATGGCGGACAATAAGTATCACAACAAGGAGGCCATCAACCTCGACACCAACGATCCCAAGAGGGACGGGTTTGGCAGCCAGTGGTGTACAAAGGACAGCACACCCAACGAGGACGTGACCATCACCAACTGCAGGTTCGACAATATGGTGCGCGCTGTGGGCACCCACCGGTACAGTGACGGGAAATACCACAACAACATCCGGTTTACGGACAATTCCGTGACCAATTCCGACTCCGCTCTGGGTATCCTGAACTGGAGTAATTCGGTGGTCACCGGGAACACCATCACCAACTGTAAGGGCAACAGCAAGTATGATTACGTTGTGCTGGTGGCGGGCACCAGCAATCTGACATTGAAGGACAACGTCTTTACCAATTGTTCCTGCGGAGATGTGCTCCTGCGGCTGTACACCCGATACGACGCGGGGCAGAGCATCTATCCCATGACAAAAAATAATCTGTCGGCTCAGAACATGGCTGATCTGGAACAAAATCAGTTTGTGAACTGCAAGAGTCCCCAGGGTTACTGGAGGGAGGTGACGGTGGCAAAATGAGTGGAACAGTGAGTGAGATCGAGATTTCCGGTCTGTTCGATCGGGGCCGGACGGTGGCAGCGGATATCTTTCGCGGGTCTACCTACCCCTATGAGGTACTTCCGAAAATCCATGACTTTATCCTGGAGCTGGGAAAGAGTCTGCCGGAAACCGTATATGAGAGAAGGGGAGAAGACATCTGGATCGCCCGGTCGGCCAGGGTGGCGGAGACAGCCAGCATCACGGGGCCGGTGATCCTGGATGAGGACGCGGAGATCCGTCACTGCGCCTTTATCCGCGGCAATGCCATTGTGGGGAAGGGCGCTGTGGTGGGAAATTCCACCGAGCTGAAGAATGTCATATTGTTTGACGGGGTACAGGTGCCCCACTACAACTATGTGGGGGATTCTATCCTGGGTTACAAGTCCCATATGGGGGCCGGATCCATCACCTCGAACGTGAAATCCGACAAGACCCTGGTGGAAGTGAAAGTGAAGGATGGGAAGGTAAAGACCGGCCTGAAGAAGATGGGCGCCATCCTGGGGGATGAGGTGGAAGTGGGCTGTGGCAGTATTCTGAACCCGGGAACCATCGTGGGCCCCGGAACCAACATCTATCCGCTGTCCAGCGTCAGAGGATATGTGCCTCCGGGAAGCATTTACAAGAAGCAGGGGGAAGTGGTGGGGAAACGGTGATTTCCTGTCGGTGTTGGACGACACACAATTGACATTTTTTTGAAAATATTGTATTATTTTGAAAGTAGATTATACTGAAAGGAGATATAACATGATTTATTCACAGGAAGTAGAAAACATGTGCCCGGTTGCCCAGGGTGTGAACCATGGCTGTGCACCGATTCCAGAAGAGGCAAAATGGGTAAAGGCAAAAGAAGTAAAAGATATTTCTGGTCTGACACATGGCGTGGGTTGGTGTGCTCCGCAGCAGGGCGCCTGTAAACTCACTTTGAATGTGAAAGAGGGAATTATCCAGGAGGCACTGGTAGAGACGATCGGATGTTCCGGTATGACACATTCTGCCGCTATGGCGTCCGAAATCCTCCCGGGAAGAACGGTGATGGAGGCTCTGAACACGGACCTGGTATGTGATGCCATCAACACTGCCATGAGAGAACTGTTCCTGCAGATCGTATACGGCAGGAGCCAGAGTGCATTCTCTGAGGATGGACTTCCTGTCGGCGCCGGTCTCGAGGATCTTGGAAAAGGCCTTCGCTCCCAGGTGGGTACCATGTACGGGACATTGAAGAAAGGCCCCCGTTATCTGGAGATGGCTGAGGGGTATGTGACAGGTATCGCATTGGATGCAGAGGATATGATCATCGGCTATAAATTTGTAAGCCTTGGCAAGATGACAGACTTCATCAAGAAGGGGGATGATCCCAACACTGCCTATGAAAAGGCATGCGGACAGTACGGACGTGTGGACGACGCTGTCAAGATCATTGACCCGAGAACCGATGAAGTCATTAAATAGTAGAGGAGGAAAGAAACCATGGCATTATTTGAATCATATGAGAGAAGAATTGATAAAATCAATGGTGTGCTGGCTGAGTATGGCATCTCCTCTATCGAAGAAGCAGAGAAGATCACCAAGGACGCCGGTCTCAATGTATACGACCAGATCAAGGGTATCCAGCCCATCTGTTTTGAGAATGCCTGCTGGGCCTACACGGTAGGGGCAGCGATCGCGATCAAGAAGGGCTGCAGGAGAGCGGCGGATGCCGCTGCCGCCATCGGCGAGGGTCTGCAGGCGTTCTGTATCCCCGGTTCTGTTGCCGACACCCGCAAGGTAGGTCTGGGACACGGTAATCTCGGCAAGATGCTCCTGGAGGAGGAGACAGAGTGTTTCTGCTTCCTGGCAGGACATGAATCCTTTGCCGCCGCCGAGGGAGCCATCGGCATCGCAGAGAAGGCAAACAAGGTCCGCAAGAAACCGCTGCGTGTCATCCTGAACGGCCTTGGCAAGGATGCGGCACAGATCATTTCCCGTATCAACGGGTTTACCTATGTAGAGACAGAGTACGATCCCTACAAGAACGAGGTGAAGGAAGTATTCCGCAAGTCCTATTCCGAGGGACTTCGCGCAAAAGTAAACTGCTACGGCGCCAACGATGTGTGCGAGGGCGTGGCGATCATGCACAAGGAGGGAGTGGATGTATCCATCACGGGTAATTCTACGAACCCCACCCGATTCCAGCACCCGGTAGCCGGTACATACAAGAAAGAGTGTATCGAGCAGGGCAAGAAGTATTTCTCCGTGGCCAGCGGCGGCGGTACAGGGCGCACCCTGCACCCGGATAATATGGCAGCCGGACCCGCCTCCTACGGCATGACGGACACACTGGGACGTATGCACAGCGACGCACAGTTCGCCGGCTCTTCCTCCGTGCCCGCCCATGTGGAGATGATGGGCCTGATCGGCGCCGGCAACAACCCCATGGTTGGCATGACGGTAGCTGTGGCTGTCTCCGTACAGGAAGCGGCGGACGCCGGGAAGTTCTGAGAAAACAGTATAAAATAGTGTAATGTTGGGAGCAAATCAGACGTGGTTTTGTCTGGTTTGCTCTCAAATGTTGTAATGCGTTGCTTGCAGCAACGGGCGGTGTCTCATACAATTGTGGTAACGACTGAAAGAAAGAGAGGTTACCCTGATGTTAAACGAAAACATGAAAGCAATCAGAAAATCAAAAGGATTATCGCAGGAAGAACTTGCCATCAAGCTGCATGTAGTGCGGCAAACAATCTCTAAATGGGAGAGAGGATTGTCAGTTCCTGATTCGGATATGTTACTCTCCCTATCGGAAGTGCTTGAAACACCCGTGAGCATTTTACTTGGAGAAACAGTTATTGAGTCGAAGGTGGATGACTTAAAAGCAATTTCCGAAAAACTTGAGATCATAAACCTGCAGCTTGCGCAAAGGAAGATCACGAGACAAAAAATGCTTCATTGGCTGCTTATCTCAGTGTGTGTGGTCATAATAACAATTTCTGTGGCCTTAATAGCACTACACAGTCCTTACTTGGGCTGGGATTATACGGACCCTGAGACCGCCGTTGCCGGAGTGTTTTTTCACGCATTTGAATGGCTGTTTGTCAGGCTGGCACCGATCGTACTTGTAGGAGCATTTGTTGGGATTTTCTTAACGCGGATGAAAGTATAGATCTGGAAGGCTGACAGTGGATTCCAAAGCCAATCCGATCAACCGGTCTGCTTGGTCTGCCATGAATAGCGGAATATTTAGAACGTCATGATCTAATTTCAAATTGCCCAGCGAGAAACGCACACGAAGCTTGACTTGATTCGGGAACAGCTCCTTGAATTTTTTCAGGCTCTTGCTGGTGGTGTTTGTTTCGGACTTGACCTCTACAGGGAAAATATCATTTTCCCGCTGGATAAGGAAATCTACCTCATAAGGAGGATTGTTCTGGCTCCAGTACCGGGGAACTACTTCAAATTGAGTAATCAAGGTTTGCAGCACAAAATTTTCGGTTAAAGAACCCTTGAACTCGGTGAACAGGCGATTGCCTTCTCCAAAAGCCGTGGGAGCCAGATGAGCCAGGCGGCGGAGCAGCCCCACATCCACCAGATAAATCTTAAATGCAGACAGGTCATCATAGGCAGCTACCGGCAGGCCGGGGGCGGTACTGCGGTAAATTTTATGCACCAGTTTTGCATCCACCAGCCACTGCAAAGCATCCTCATATTCCCGGGCCCGTGCTCCCTCTTTAACCACCTTGTAGATAAATTTCTTATTTTCCCTTGCCAGCTGGGACGGTATGGACTTCCAGATCATAGAGATTTTCGGGAATTCGCTGATTTTGGGGTGCTTGGCGAAGTCACGTTCATAAGCACCGATGATCCCGGACAGGGCTTCCTGCATAGCAGAAACGTCTCTTGCTTCCGTCCACATGAGTACCGGTTCAGGCATACCGCCTGTGACATAGTACATCTTCAACTTCTCATAGAGCGGATTGAAAAATGCATCCGGAATTGGCTCAATGGTATCCAGGTTCTCTATATACTTGACGAGATTTTCGTCGCCGTTGGCGAACAGGAATTCCGTAAAGGTCATAGGGTCAATCTGCATGAAGTTGACTTTGCCCACCGGGAAAGAGGATGGTTTCGCCAAAGCAATTCCCAGCAAGGAACCGGCACAGGCAATATGATACTGTGGGGCATTCTCATAGAAATACTTCATGGAGTTGATAACTTTTGGGCAGTCCTGTACCTCGTCAAAGATAATGAGCGTCTTTTCCGGCACGATTTTCTGGCCACTGGCCAGTATTAGATTCTGCAGAATGCGATCCACATTCTTGGTGGTCTCAAAAAACTGCGTATATTCCTCGTTTTCATCAAAGTTAAAGTAGGCTGTATTTTCATAATAACGTCTGCCGAATTCTTTGAGAGCCCAGGTCTTGCCTACCTGACGCACTCCCTTTAAGATCAGCGGTTTGCGGTAGGGTGAATTCTTCCAATCCAGCAGCTTATTCAAAATCAATCGCTCCATAAATACACTCCTTCACACTTTTATTGGGGTTATCGTGTCTCTTGGTCACATTTTTATTATATACCAAACGCGCGAAAATTACAACAGATATCACACTGCCGGCATTGGACTGTAAACGGTAACGAAGGGAAAAATCTTCCACAAAGATTTTCTTGCAAACTTCCCGGCATTTGATATAATATTTTTGTAGCGGCAAAGCGAATTGGGAAGGGTGAAAAGGGATATAAATGAAAAAAGCATACGGAGTACTATTGATGGCTCTCTTTTGGTGTCTTCTGGTTTCCGCACCACAGGAGGTACAGGCAAAAAAACTGACAGGAAAACAGGTGTATCAGCAGATGTCGAAAAATTTTATGGAACGGAAGAAGAAATTTGCCATCCGCTGCAATTATACCAAGGTTGTGGATTCCATTGTCTGGAGGATGAACAGTGAGGACGAGGAGGAATATTTCAGCGTCTTCTTTGATATGGCCCAGGCGGTGGATGACAAGAAGACCACCGATGACGGGGATTACCTGTTCGGACTGCTGGATCAGGCTTACTGTTATTACGCCAAAGGGAAGCTTCACTTTTACGGCGTCACCTATTTTGAGACAAAGAAGCAGACAAAGCTGGTCAATCAGAAAGTGGAAGAGGTGGCCAATGACATCATGGAGCAGGAGACAACGAAATATGGGAGGATACTTCTTACATATGCCGCAGTGATGGATCATGTGAGTTACGATGGACGAAAAAAATGTATTTCTTCTGCCTACGGAGGATTTTACAAAAAAAAGACCGTCTGCAATGGCTATGCTCTGATGATGTACAAGCTGCTGATGCGCATGGATATTCCCTGTAAGTTTGTCAGTGGAAAGATATATGACCAAAAGAAGGGGAAATGGTATCTGCACGCATGGAACATGGTGAAATACCAGGGAAAATGGTATGAAATGGACGTCTGTTCCGACGATGGGGACGACGGGGAGATTTATGTTGACTTTTTTATGAAATCTCCAAAAACCTTGAAGAAAACACACAAAAAGGACAGCGGATACAACAGCGCCAAATTTAAAAAGAAATATAAGATGAGTGCCGTGGATCTGGATGTTTCTAAGTGATGGATGTTGCTTTATTATGAATTTATGATTCTTATAGCAGGAGGCAGGTGAAAATTCACCTGCCTCCTGTAGTATATGGACATGATATGAAACCTATTTTGCCGTCGTGAACCATGTGTAGGAACTCTTTCCGGTCTGAATGCGGAAGGTGACGGGGGAATGCCCCTTTTCCACCAGGATTGCTTTCTCGCAGGTTACTTTGTTCCCGGGGGAGAGAACCGTTGTCCCCAGATCATCCACCGGCTCAAAGAAGAACCCCCAATCCAGATTGGTCAGCTGATAGGTGGAATTGTCTCCAAAAATATTGTAGTAATAATTAAAGATATCCTTGGCGTCAATGGTCTGGCTGCCGGAGATATAGGTAAACTGCAGTTTAAAGTAAATATATTCCTGATTGGACTCCGGCACCGGGTTGGAGGAGTTGGCTGCCGCCATGGCGTTGGCTTCCTCTCCGGATTCAAACTGAAGGAGTTTGAGTGAAAATTTCCCCTTTTTCTTTCCTTCCTCGTAGTAGTAAAAGGAAGTCGTATTGTATGCCGATTTGGGACTTGCCTTGGTGCCCTTCCCAATCTTTTTTGTCTTCACTGTGATCCTGCAGCGCAGTTTTTTCTTTCCGGCCTTCGCGGTGATGGTGGCGTATCCGGAAGTCTTGGCTGTCACCTTGCCGTTTTTGGAAACCGGAGCGATATCCGGTTTGGACGAGGTCCATTTCACTTTGGCAGTGGTACCCTTTACCTTTAATTTATAGGAACTGCCCACAGTAATGGTTTTCTTTTTGGCGTTTAATTTTATCGCTGCCGCTTCTGCTGTGTGACCGTTCAGGAATAATCCGCAGATCATCGACATCACCAGAAACAGCGAAAGCAGTCTCTTCATATCTGTTCCCTCCTATAACTTATCCTTTTCCCATCATACAATAAAAATATGGAAATTACAAGGCATCAATCCATTTTTTTGTGGCACACCCACCGGTTTTATGATAATATGGTTTTATGGTATCCTTAGGAAAAGAAGGGAAATGTGAAATTATGTCTGTGATAAAGCAAAGCCATATCCGCAATTTTTGTATTATTGCCCATATCGACCACGGGAAATCCACCCTGGCCGACCGGATCATAGAGAAGACCGGGCTGCTCACCAGCCGGGAGATGCAGGCCCAGGTTCTCGACAATATGGAACTGGAGAGAGAGCGGGGGATCACGATCAAGTCCCAGGCAGTCCGCATCGCATACCGGGCGAAATCCGGGGAGGAGTATCTTTTTAACCTCATCGACACGCCGGGGCATGTGGATTTCAACTACGAGGTATCCCGCAGCCTGGCGGCCTGCGAGGGAGCGATACTGATCGTGGACGCGGCACAGGGGATCGAGGCACAGACCCTGGCCAACTGCTATCTGGCCATCGACCATGACCTGGAGATCATGCCTGTGATCAACAAGATCGACCTGCCCAGTGCAGAGCCGGAGCGGGTCATCCATGAGATCGAGGATGTCATTGGTATAGAAGCGGCGGACGCTCCGCTGATCTCCGCCAAGATGGGGACGAACATCGAGGATGTGCTGGAACAGATCGTGACAAAGATACCGGCTCCGGAGGGGGATGAACAGGCGCCGTTGAAAGCCCTGATCTTTGATTCCGTGTATGACGCTTACAAGGGGGTCATCATTTTTTGCCGGCTCTTTGACGGCACGGTCCGGAAGGGAACGAGAATCCATATGATGGCCACCGGTATGGAGGAGGAAGTGGTGGAAGTGGGAACCTTCGGCGCGGGACAGTTTCTGCCCTGTGAGGAGCTGACGGCCGGCATGGTGGGTTACATCACGGCCAGTCTGAAAAATGTGGAGGGAACCCGGGTGGGCGACACCGTGACCGATGCGGACAATCCCTGCGGGGAGGCCCTGCCGGGGTACAAGAGAGTTCTTCCCATGGTCTACTGCGGTCTCTATCCGGCGGACGGCGCCAAGTACCAGGATCTGCGGGACGCCCTGGAAAAGCTGCAGCTGAACGATGCCGCTCTCCAGTTCGAGGCGGAGACTTCCGTAGCCCTGGGCTTTGGATTCCGCTGCGGATTTCTGGGACTTTTGCACCTGGAGGTCATCGAGGAACGCCTGGAACGGGAGTACAATCTGGATCTGGTGACCACGGCACCCAGCGTGATCTATCACGTGTACAAGACCAACGGGGAGATGGTCTCCGTGACCAATCCGTCCAATCTGCCGGATCCGTCGGAGATCGAACACATGGAGGAGCCGGTGGTGGATGCGGAGATCATGGTGACCACGGAGTTTGTGGGGGCTATCATGAAACTCTGCCAGGAGCGCCGGGGCACCTATATCAGCATGGAATACATGGAGGAGACCAGGGCGCTGTTGAAGTATACCCTGCCCCTGAATGAAATCATCTATGATTTCTTTGATTCCCTGAAGTCCCGATCCCGGGGATACGCTTCCTTTGACTACGAGATGAAGGGATATGAGCCGGCACAGCTGGTGAAGTTGAATATACTGATCAACAAGGAGGAAGTGGACGCCCTGTCCTTCATCGTCCACGAGAGTTCCGCCTATGAACGCGGGCGGAAAATGTGTCAGAAGCTGAAGAAGGAGATTCCGCGGCATCTCTTTGAGATCCCCATACAGGCGGCCATCGGCAACAAAGTCATTGCCAGGGAGACGGTGAAGGCCGTCCGCAAGGATGTGCTGGCCAAATGCTACGGCGGGGACATCTCCAGAAAGCGGAAGCTTCTGGAAAAACAGAAGGAAGGGAAAAAACGTATGCGCCAGATCGGCAGCGTGGAGATTCCGCAGAAGGCGTTTATGAGCGTTTTGAAACTGGACGATGAGGAGTAGTCTGGGGCTCTATGTTCACATTCCTTTCTGTGTACGGAAATGCCAATACTGCGATTTCCTCTCTTTTCCGCCGGAGGGGCAGACGGCTGAATACCTGGAAACTCTGGCGGCGGAGATGAGACTGTGGGCGGACAGACTGTCCGGCTTTGAGATTGACACGGTGTTTATCGGGGGAGGCACGCCGTCCCTCCTGACGGAGGGGGAGACGGGGATTCTCATGGAGAGCATAGAAAAATATTTCTCCCCGGTACACGGGGCGGAGATCACCATAGAGTGCAATCCCGGCACTCTGACGGAGGGCAGACTCCGTCTCTTCCGCCGGGAGGGGATCAACCGGCTGAGCCTGGGTCTGCAGTCGGCCTCGGATCAGGAACTGGCCAGGCTGGGGCGGATCCATCGATATCGAGATTTTGAGCAGTGTTATACCCTGGCTTTGGAGGCGGGATTTGACAATATCAACGTGGATATCATGTCTGCCATTCCGGGACAGACTTTGGATTCCTGTGAGGAGACACTGCAGAAAGTCCTGGCCCGGAAACCCCGACACATCTCTTCCTACAGTCTGATCATTGAGGAGGGGACGCCATTTTATGAGAAATATGCCCATGAGCCGCCGGTGGACGAGGAGACAGACCGGCTCATGTATGAGCGGACAGGGGAGCTTCTGTCCGCCGCCGGATATCGGCGGTATGAGATTTCCAACTATGCCCTGCCGGGAGGCGAATGCCGCCATAATCTGAAATACTGGCGCAGACAGCCCTATCTGGGGGTGGGTCTGGGAGCATCCTCCTTTCTCCGGGGAGAGCGCTTTTCCAACGAGAGGGAAATGGAGAGATACCGGGAGAAGATTTTTCTCGGAGAACCGCCGGTGGCGGAGACGGAGAAGATCACGGAAAAAATGGCCCGCCAGGAGTTTATGTATCTGGGGCTTCGGTGTATGGAGGGAGTTTCCTGCCGGGAGTTTCAGAGAGAATTTGGCATGTCCCTTGAGCGCTGCTTCGGGGGGGCATTGGACGCAAACATACAGCGGGGGTTACTTCGCCGGGAGGGAGACCGGGTGTCTCTGACTCCCCGTGGAATAGACGTGAGCAACCGTGTGTTTGCGGATTTTATCACATGAGGGGGGAATGTTTTATGGAAAATGCGGAAAAGAAGGTGGAGGCCTGCCTCTCACAGATCCGGGAGATGACGGATTTTGTGCCCAGGGTGGCGCTGATCCTGGGAAGCGGACTGGGGGCTTTTGCCGATACGGTCTCCTGTGAGAAAGTGATCCCCTACGGGGAGATCCGGGGCTTCCCGGTCTCCACCGTGGCAGGACACAAGGGCCGTTTTGTATTAGGCCATGTGCAACAGACGCCGGTGGTGGTGATGCAGGGCCGTGTACACTACTATGAAGGATATTCCATGAGCGATGTTGTATTGCCCACCCGGCTCATGGCGCGTATGGGAGCCAAAATACTGTTTCTCACCAATGCCGCCGGGGGGATCAGCTCCGGGCTTTCACCGGCTGACCTGATGCTGATCACCGACCAGATCAGTTCTTTCGTACCCTCCCCGCTGATCGGACCGAACCCGGAGAATTACGGTACCCGTTTTCCCTCCATGGAAAATATCTACGATGCGGGGCTGCAGGATGTGATACGCACCGCCGCCGGGGAATGTGGCGTGACGCTGAAGGAGGGGATCTATCTCCAGACCACCGGACCGGCCTACGAATCACCGGCGGAGGTGAGGATGATGGGACAGTTCGCAGACGCCGTGGGGATGAGCACGGCGGTGGAAGCCATAGCGGCGGTACATATGGGGATGAGAGTCTGCGGGATATCCTGTATCTCCAATATGGCGGGCGGCGTCAGCGGCAGCCCGCTGAGCCATGAGGAGGTCAGCCGGATGGCAGACCGGGTGGCGCCCTTGTTTCAGAAACTGGTAAAAAGATCACTGGAGAAAATGTGAAACATGATGTCAGGGTCAAAAGGAGGCTTAAGATGAAAACAAGATTCTACAATGCTAGAATATTAACCATGAAAAAGGATACAGCTGTAGAAAAAAAGGAGCTTCATGTGGATGGAAACCGGATTTCCTACATAGGAGAGGGGAGAGAGGGGGAGTTTGACCGGGAGATCGACTGTGAAAACAATCTCCTGATGCCGGGATTCAAAAACGCCCACACTCACTCGGCCATGACCTTTCTTCGCTCTTTTGCCGATGACCTGCCCCTGCAGGAATGGCTCTACAACCGGGTGTTCCCCATGGAGGCCAAACTGACCAAACAGGATCAGGTGGATCTGGCCAAGCTGGGGATGCTGGAGTATCTGACCAGCGGCATTACCGCCAATTTTGACATGTATCTGGACAACATGTGTCACGCCATTGCCTCGAAGGAACTGGGATACCGCACGGTGCTCTGCGGCAGCATGAACGATTTCGGCGGTTCGGTGCCGGAGACGGAGGAGGAGTATTACAGGATCAACGAGGTATCGCCCCTGGTCAGCTACAAGCTGGGCTTTCACGCCGAGTACACCACCAAAGGCGAGACCATAGAGGAGCTGGCTAAGCTGGCGGACCGCATGAGAGAACCCGTGTACCTTCACCTGGCAGAGACGAAGAAGGAAGTGGAGGAATGCGTGGGCCGCCACGGCATGTCCCCGGTGAAGTATCTGGATTCCGTAGGGATTTTTGAGCACGGCGGGGGAGGCTTCCACGGCGTGTGGATGGATGAGGAGGATATGGAGATCTGTGCCAGAAAGAACGTGTCCATTGTCTCCAACCCCTCCTCCAATGTGAAATTGGCCAGCGGGGTGGCAGACCTGGTGGCTCTTATGGAAAAGGAAGTCAACCTGGGCCTTGGCACGGACGGACCGGCCAGCAACAATGCGCTGGATATGTTTCGGGAGATGTACCTGGCGGCTACCCTGCAGAAGGTGACGAAGATGGATGCGGCGGCGATGGACGCCATGAACGTACTCCGCATGGCCACTGTGGGCTCCGCTGCCGCCATGGGGCTGAACGACTGCGATATACTGGCACCCGGCAAGCTGGCGGACATCATAATGATCGATATGCACCGGCCCAATATGCAGCCGGAGAACAATATCGAGAAAAATATCGTCTATGCCGGGAGCAAAGAAAATGTGAAGATGACGATGGTGGATGGAAAGATCCTCTACGAAAACGGAGAGTTTTTCCTGGGAGAGGATGCGGAGGAGATCTACCGGAAAGCCAACGCCATCATCCGCAGGATAGTGGAGTGATACCGGAAGGAGGGGGAGTCCATGGAGAGGGTCAGATACGTTTTTTTGATCATGTTTGCCTGTATTGTTTTTGTGGCCTGTGGAAGTCCGGCGGGCCGGGGAGGGGAGACGGTGGCGGATTCCACCTCCGGAGCCGTCCGGCTGTCCCTGCCAGAGAGCGTCAGCCAGAGTGTGGTGACGGTGGAGGAGAGGGCTCTGACGGATCTTGAACTGGAGCCGGAGGAAGACATTGGTATTGACAACGCTCTGTGTACTAACATGGTAATGCCCTACAAAAACGGGTGTTTTTTCTATGCCAACTACGATGGGGTCCAAACCGATGGCGACTATGATGTGACCTGTTATTATGAGGATGAGGAGGGAAATGTCTCCAGGCGGGAGGACATATCCCACCTCTTCTATGTCCGGGGTGATACGGTATTTTACACGGATGAGGGAGGAAAATTAAAGAGCAACAAAGATGGCGGGATCACCTACGATGTCTCCTGTTCCAGGGGCTATCCCCTGTGCTTTGCGGAGGATGGGATATACTGCGCCGAGACGGAGGAGGAGACAGAGAACACCTCGATATACAGAGCGGACTATCGGGGCGGGAAGAAGCAGCTGGTCTGTGAGATGGAAAAAGCGGTCCAGCAGATCTGTGCATACAGAGGGGAACTCTGGTTTGTATACCGGGAACCTGGTGGTGAGAGAGAACGGCTGGCATGCTATGACCCGGAAGAAAGACAGACAAGGGTCTATGTGAACCTCCCCCTTACCGGGCATATGTCCTTCACGGTACAGGGCGGCTGGCTCTATCTGAACTCCCATGGTCTGAAAAGACTGAATGTGGAGGAAAATGTACTGGAACCTGTGTACCGGAAAGACGCCGAGGGCATGCTGATCACAGAATTTGGCATATACTTTTTCCGGGAGGACGGACTCTACAGGAGAAGCCCAGAGGGGATCAAAAAGATAAAGAGCCTTGAGGGAGCCAGTGGCTTTGACTGCATCACAACAGACGGAAAAAAGCTATATGAGGAAACTTATGAGGGGGCTTTTTACAGAGAGGTCAGCCAGATTGATGAGGAGGGCCATGTGCTGAGGAAGATTTACGGAGGACCCTGACAGAGAGAAGACTGCTTATCCTCAGATGGATTCGCTCTGCTCCGCCAGCTCCTCCCAGCGCTCCATGGCGTCGTCCAGGAGTTTCTGTTTTTCCTCTCTCGCAGAGGTGAGATCCATGAGTTTCTCCGGGTTGGCAGCGTTCTCCGGCAGGGCGAGCTGTTCGTCCAGGGAGGATATCTCAGTCTCCAGCTCTTCAATCTCTCTCTCTGTCCGGCGGTATTCATTTTCCAGTTTCCGCCTTTCCGCCGCCTGCTGTTTCTGTGCATGCCAGTCCTGCTTGGCCTCCGTGATATCTTTCCCGGGACCGGAAGAGGATGATTTTCCGGCTGAGGAGGGTGCGCCGAGACGGAGTCCTTCCACGGTCTCCTTTTTTTCCAGGTAATATTGATAGTTTCCCGGGTAGGAGAGGAGTTTGTGCTCTTTCAGGTCCAGTATGCGGGTGGCTGTCCGGTTGATGAAATACCGGTCGTGGGAGACGTAGAGGAGGGTGCCGCTGTAGTTGTTGATGGCGCTCTCCAGGATCTCCTTGGAGGTGATGTCCAGGTGGTTGGTTGGCTCGTCCAGGAGAAGGAAATTGGCCTGGGACAGCATCAGTTTCGCCAGGGATACCCGGCCCTTTTCCCCGCCGCTCAAGAGGTGGATCGGCTTGAACACGTCCTCCCCGGTAAAGAGGAAGGCAGCCAGCACGTTCCGGATCTGTGTGTGAGTCAGATCCGGGTAATCATCCTGGATCTCTTCGAAGATAGTCTTGTCATCGTGGAGTACACTGTGCTCCTGGTCGTAATAACCGATTTCCACATTGGTTCCCAGTTTCGCCGTGCCGGCGTCCACCGGCTCCAGTTGACAAATCATTTTGAGGAGCGTTGTCTTACCCGTGCCGTTCTCCCCTATGAGAGCGATCTTTTCCCCTCTCTTTACCTGAAAATTCACATGGTCGAACAAATGCTTTTCACCGAAACTCTTTTCAAAATCCTCCACGGACAGCACATCATTTCCGCTGGTGATGAGAGGGGTCAGTTCCATATTCATTTTTTCGCTCTGTTCCACCGGTTTTTCCATGCGCTCTATTTTGTCCAGCATCTTTTCCCGGCTCTCCGCCCGCCGGATGGATTTCTCCCGGTTGAAGGATTTCAGCTTGGCGATCACCGCCTCCTGGTGCCGGATCTCCTGCTGCTGGCTGTAGTACTGATGGAGCAGCGTCTGCCGCAGCGTCTCCTTTTTTACGGAGTACTCCGAGTAATTGCCGGGGAAGACTGTGACATGCCCCCGGTCGATCTCCACTACCTTGTGGGCGATCCTGTCCAGGAAATAGCGGTCGTGGGACACGACCAGAACACTTCCCCTGTAGCCGGTCAGATAGTTTTCCAGCCATTGGATAGAGGAGAGGTCCAGGTGGTTGGTTGGCTCGTCCAGCATGAGGAGATCCGGCTCTGTGAGCAGAAGTTTTCCCAGGGCCACTCTGGTTTTCTGTCCCCCGGACAGGTGGTTGACAGGCTTCATCTTCTCATCTCCAAACCCCAGCCCGTTGATGACTCCCATTACTTTGCTCTTGTAAGTGTAGCCCTCGCCGTTTTCAAAGGTGGTCTGGAGCCTGTTGTATTTCTCCAGAAGCCGGGACAGTTCCTCCCCCTCGGCGTGCTGCATCCGGAGCTCCAGCTGACGGATCTGACGGTCCAGTTCAATGACTTCCGCCTTGACGGACAGGAGTTCCTCATAAATCGTCTTGTCCGAGTGATAGCCCTGCTGCTGGGGGAGATAGCCGATGACAATGTTTTTCGCCTTTGTGATATCGCCGGAATCCGCCTCCAGCTCCCCTATGATTATGCGGAGAAGTGTGGTCTTGCCGGCGCCGTTGACGCCCACGAGAGCCACCCGCTCCTGTTCGTTTATGTGAAAGACGGCGTCCTTCAGGATGCTCTGTCCCGAAAACGTCTTGCTTATGTGATTGCATGCTAAAATCATGTGAGCCTCCATCGTGTTTTCTGCTATGGGATAGAAATATTTTATCAATTTTTTTCCGGATTTGCAACTCCCGGCGGATTGACTTAAATTTCACAATCCATTATAATAAGACCATAACTTTAATAGTGGAGGGTTGACTGGTGGAAGAAAAAAAGATTTCATCGGCGGTGATCCGACGGCTGCCCCGTTATTACCGGTATCTGAGCGAACTTCTGGAGAACGGGACTTCCCGCATATCTTCTCAGGAACTCAGCCGTCAGATGAATGTCACAGCCTCCCAGATCCGTCAGGATCTCAACAATTTTGGTGGATTTGGACAGCAGGGGTACGGATACAATGTAGAAGTTTTGAAAAATGAGATCGGCAGGATTCTCGGGCTGGATCAGAAGTATCACATCGTGATACTGGGTGCCGGGAACCTGGGCCAGGCACTGGCAAATTATGGAGGATTTCCCAAGAGGGGATTTCTGGTCAGTGGTATTTTTGACGTGGATCCGGAGAAAATCGGGAAAAAGATAGGCGATATCTCGGTGCGGGACACCGGGACCCTGGGGGAATTTGTGAGGGAGAATCCGGTGGATATCGCAGCCCTCGCCCTTCCCCGGGCGAAAGCAAAGTCGGCGGCGAAAGAACTGGCGGACATGGGGGTGCGTGCCTTCTGGAATTTTGCAGCGATCGATCTGGATCTGCCGCAGGACGTGGTGGTGGAAAACGTGCATCTGGCAGAGAGCCTGATGCGGCTTTCCTACAATATTGCAAACAGACGTGGGGATTGATGTGTATGAAAAAACAGGAACAGGATTTTACTTCCGCTGTGCGGAAGGCGTTGAAGGGGAAAAAGGTGCCGATCCTGGTGTTGGACAGCCGCTGGCATACTCTGTTTCCCAAGGGGGAAAAACCGGGAGATATCGTCCGGCTGGAGAAAAGACTCAATGAGCTTCTCAAGCAGCAGGGACATCTTGTCAACGATCTGAAGGATCTCAAAAAGACAAAAAAGAAACTGATGGACGGCATTGTCTCCGGCATGGGGCTTGAGTCGGATTTCGACAACCGGAAGAAGGACAAACAACAGCAGTTCCTCGTGGAGATCAAGGAGAGGATCGAGCGCGAATCGGATGAACTGATGGAGATTCCCTACCAGATCCAGGCCGCCAACGAAGAGCTTTTGATCGTGGGAGCCGGATACTGTTTCGAGCGTCTCCAGAACGGGGACGAGATGATCCGGCTTCTGACGGAGGAGATCAATGAAATGCGGGAGGAACTGAAGGAAAAGGTGGGCTACAAAGCGGATCTGGAGGAGAGTATGGACAGTGCCTACTCACTTATGCACGGTCTGCTGGGCCACGAAGTAATGAATATTTATGACAGGATGTCCACGAAGGGATTGGTGTAATATGCGGTATTTATACACGGGCCGGGAGGCAAAGGAAATCGACACATACGCCATTCATGCCATGGGATTCTCCGGTCTTGTCCTGATGGAGAGAGCAGCTATGACCGTAGCTGCTGTTCTTATGCAGAGAGAGTCGAGGGAGGCGAGATTCCTCGCCGTGTGCGGCATGGGAAACAATGGCGGCGACGGGATCGCCACAGCCCGGATCCTCCACCAGCAGGGATACCGGTCGGCTGTGACGATGATCGGGGACACGGAAAAAATGACAGAGGAGACCAGACAGCAGCTGTCTCTGGCTGTGGCCTGCCATGTCCCGGTCCTGCCTCTGTCTTCCATCGGGGAGGGCCGGTTTGATATCCTGTTGGACGGTGTGTTTGGCATCGGTTTGTCACGGCCGCCGGAGGGCGCATTTGAGCATGTTCTGGATGAGATGAATGACAGCGGCCTGAAGATCTACGCACTGGATGTCCCCTCCGGCGTTCACGCGGGGACGGGCGCTGTGCTGAATACTGCGGTGCGTGCCTCCTGTACCGTCACATTCGGCGTGAACAAAATCGGTCTGGTTCTCTTCCCGGGCTGTGAGTATGCCGGGGAAGTCATCGTGGGAGATATCGGTTTTCCCAGGGAGAGTGTGGGTCATGTGACCCCCTCCTCCTACATCTATGAGATATCGGATCTGTCCCGGCTTCCGGAGCGCCCCGCCAGATCCCACAAGGGGACTTTTGGAAAAGTGCTGGTGGTGGCCGGGAGCGAGACCATGAGCGGAGCCTGTTTTCTGGCTGCCAAGGCAGCTTACACAGCGGGGGCCGGCCTGGTGCGGGTGATCTCCACGGAAAACAACCGGACGATCCTTCTGTCCGCTCTCCCGGAGATCCTCTTTTCCGGGAGGGAAGAAATTGCGGACGGAGTGGACTGGGCCGACGCCATCGTCATCGGTCCGGGACTTGGACTGGACAGCGGGGCGGAGGAACTGATGCGGTATGTGATCGAAAACTCGCCGATCCCCACGGTGATCGACGGAGACGGGATCCGTCTCTGCCGGAATCTGGTGGAACAGCTCTCGGAGAACTTTATCCTGACGCCGCATCTGAAGGAAATGGGGTATCTCACAGGCATGAGTGTGTCGGAACTTCAGGAGGATATCCCGGGCTCCGCCATGAGGGCTGCCGGGGACTGGTCCTGTATCATGGTACAGAAGGATGCCAGGTCTGTGGTATCTTTCGGCGGGGAAAATTATATCAACACCTCCGGCAATTCCGGCATGGCCACCGGCGGTTCCGGGGATGTGCTGGCCGGTGTGATTGGCGGCCTTCTCGCCCAGGGGATGGAACCCTTCGAGGCGGCAAAGCTGGGCGTGTATCTCCACGGTCTCGGTGGAGATGCCATGAGGGAAGAAAAAAGCAGTTTCAGCATGATGGCTTCGGATATCATAGAGGGGATCTCCCGGGTACTGAGCCGGAAGGAGGCAGAGGATGCGGGAATTTGACCGAACCTATGTGGAGGTGGATCTGGGGGCGATCCGACACAATATAAAAGAGGCGAGAAAGGTCATCCGGCCGGAGACCGGCCTGATGGCCATCGTGAAGGCGGACGGTTACGGACACGGAGCCATACCGGTGGCCTCAGCCGTGGATGATCTGGTGGACGCCTACGGGGTGGCCATGATCGAGGAAGCCCTTTCCCTCCGCCGGAGCGGCATTCATAAGCCTGTTCTCATCCTGGGTTACACCGGGGAAGGCTGGTTTGAAGAGCTTGTGAGACAGGATATCTCCCAGACGGTATACACCTGGGAGATGGCAGTGGCATTGAACCGGGCGGCGGCGAAAGCGGATGGGAAGGCGAGAGTACATATCAAGGTTGACACCGGTATGGGGCGGCTGGGCTTTTCCCCCACTGAAGAGAGCGCGGAGGTGGTCCGGAAGATCCATCAGTTGGCAAATATAGAGGTGGAGGGACTGTTTACCCATTTTGCCCGGGCCGATGAGGAGACCATCGAACCGGCGAGAGAGCCTTTCCGAAAATATCTGTCCTTTCGCGAAATGCTACGACAGCGCGGTGTTTGTCCACCCGTCTGCCATGCGTCAAACAGCGCGGCGGTCATGGCTTTCCCGGAGGCAAACCTGGACATGGTGCGGTTTGGCATATCTTTGTACGGACTCTATCCCTCCCGGCAGATGACGGGGGAATTGCCGGTCCTGAAACCCGCTATGCAGTGGAAAGCCAGGATATCATATGTGAAGACCGTCGAGCCGGGGACGGAGATCAGTTACGGCGGAACTTTCAGGGCTGTACGGCCCACCGTCGTCGCCACCGTGCCGGTGGGATATGCCGACGGGATGAAGCGGTGTCTCTCCGGCTGTGGCCGGGTTCTCGTCAGAGGACAATACGCGCCCATCCTCGGCAGGATCTGTATGGATCAGTTTATGGTTGATGTGACAGACATCCCGGAGGTGGCAGAGGGGGATTGTGTGACGATTTTCGGCAGAGACGGAGACAGGATGATCCCTGTGGAGGAAGTGGCCGACCTGGCCCACTCCTTTAATTATGAATTTGTCTGTTCCATCACATCCCGGGTGCCCAGAAAATATATATGATTTCAGCGTCAAAATTCATTCTCCCACTTCGTGCTTGCACGAAAGTGAGGGAAATCAACTCTTGACCGGAAAATTATATATACCCAGATGAATAAAGTCTCATATATTGGTAATAATACAGATAAAATATCTGTTCAATGTAAGGAGTGTAAAACCGTGATAGTGAGACGAGGCGATATTTATTACGCAGATTTGAGACCGGTCGTAGGCTCTGAACAGGGTGGTGTGCGGCCGGTCCTTATTATTCAGAACGATATGGGAAACCGCTACAGTCCGACTGTGATATGCGCTGCCATCACTTCGAAGCTGAACAAGGCAAAGCTGCCGACCCATGTGGCGCTGGCGGCCGATCGATATGGAGTGGTGAAAGATTCCGTCATCCTGCTGGAGCAGGTCCGGACAATAGATAAATCCAGACTGAGGGAAAAAGTGTGTCATCTGGATGATGAGGTAATCCATCAGATCAATGAAGCGCTGGTTGTGAGCCTGGCACTTGGTACATAAGATAGAGTCAAAAAACTTTAAATAAGGAAAACACCTCTGGGATGAGGTGTTTTTCCTGATACCCGAAGGTATCAAAGCGTATAATAGGGTGGGAGTAGAAAGTTTATACTTTCCAAAACCTAATATATCTATCCCAAATGGCACAAATAAGGCATAATTGTAAACAAAATGTAAACAAAATGTAAACAAAATGTAAACAAATAAACATATTTTAATTCTTGCCATCCCCTGGTGGTTTTCGGTATAATAAAATAACGCCTGAATCAATACGAAGGCATCGGTCGGGAGTAAAAAGGGGCACAGGGGGCAAGCCATGAATTATACGATTTTCTGTGTGGGAAAAATAAAAGAGAAGTTTTATGCAGATGCCATAAAGGAATACGAGAAGCGCCTGTCAAAATACGGAAGGATCCGCACGGTGGAAGTGCCGGATGAGAGGACGCCCGACCGGGCTTCCGAACAGATGGAACAGCAGATCAGAAAAAAGGAGGCAGACCGCCTGCTCTCCCGGCTGCAGCCGGGCATGTATGTGATCGCCCTGGATCTGCGGGGACAGGAGTATGATTCGCCGGCTTTTTCTGCTCATCTGGAGACTCTGAAACTCCACGGAAAGAGCCATATCGCCTTTGTGATCGGAGGATCCCTGGGGCTGCATGACTCGGTCATCCGGATGGCGGATGAGAGGATCTGTTTTTCAAAGATGACGTTTCCCCATAATCTGATGCGCGTTATTTTGCTGGAACAGCTGTATCGGGCGAACAGGATATCGAATCACGAGCCATACCATAAGTAACGGAGGTTTTTTGATTTTGATTGTAAATTGTATAATGGTATCATAAATTTAGACAATATATCGAGACAATGATAATGAATTCTGATATACTTAAAACAATATAAGAAAGAAGGTATATTACCATGTCTCGTACAAGAAGAAACTTCAATGCTAAATTTAAATCCGATCTCGTCCTTGAGGTTCTCAAGGGTGAAAAGGAGCTGAACGTTATTGCAACCGAAAACAATATTCAGCCTAATCTTCTTCGGAACTGGAAGAAAGAATTTCTCGATAACGCTGAATAATCCGGGGTAAAATCCATCACCTGTCCGGTGTATGGAAATCACTAATCCATTTTTCTGGAAATCACGATTCCGTCAAAACGGAAATCGTTTTATCATATAAAACCTTATAATGAAGCTATGCACCCTATGGTGTAAATTCATTATAAGGAGGTCACGATTATGACCAAGTACAGAGAAATCATTCGCCTTACCGGCCTGGGATTCTCACAACGCGATATCATGGCAAGCTGTGGTGTTGCACAAAAAACTGTCGTCAAGGTCCAGAAACG
>CAZAEM010000012.1:0-73502 GCA_964484225.1 uncultured Eubacterium sp. | reverse complement strand
TCAGCCAGATTATCTTATCTGGTTATGATTTGGGGCTAAGCTCACGGATTCAGGAGAATGTTAAAGCAGGGGGCAGGTGTATTTGAATTTGAAGATTTTCAAATCCATATTTGAATGAAAACTATATTTATAGATCAGAAAGTTAGTATTGGAGGCTATGCACATGGAATATAAAGAAAATGCGTTGTGCTATGAGGATTATTGTAAGCTAAGAGAGTGTGTTGAGTGGTTGCTTTTTTCAAAAGAACAGACACAAAAAGTTCTTAATAATAGTCTATACACAGTGATTGCAGTTGACGATAATCAGACTATCGGAATGGGGAGATTGATAGGTGACGGAATGTATTATATGATAGCTGATATTGTGGTACAACCCAATTATCAGAAACAGGGTATCGGCAAAAAAATTATCAGTAAGATAATTGAGTATGTTGATATGACAACACCAATAGGCGGACGTTCCAGCATACAGTTGATTGCAGAAAAAGGAAAAGAAACTTTTTATGAGAAAATGGGCTTTAAGATAATCCCACATGAATTTTGTGGTTCGGGTATGAGGAAAATCATACGTAAGTAAGAAGTTCTGCTCTTTTCTATTCGTTTTGGGTTGCCGTCTTCCACCATCCTTCCGAATATTCGCAGCCTATCCGAAGGGAATTGATGCTTTCTTCCACCCGGTCGAGCTGACCTGAAATTTGACGGATAATTTTTTTTCCTGTATATTGTCCTTAGGAACTGTTCAGGAGGGACGATATGGAAAACAGGGAAGCACCTTATATCATGGCATTGGATCAGGGAACCACCAGCAGCCGCTGTATCATTTTTGACAGGCAGGGCGGTGTGGTGGCGGAGGAGAAACAGGAGTTTGAGAATTATTATCCCCGGGCCGGCTGGGTGGAGCAGGACCCGGAGGAGATATGGCGGAGCCAGCTGACGGTGGCAAGGCTTGCCCTGGAAAAACTGGGGGACGGCGGGGTGGATCGGATCGCGGCCATCGGCATCACGAACCAGAGGGAAACCACCGTTGTCTGGGACAGAAATACCGGAGAGCCGGTTTGTAACGCCATTGTCTGGCAGTGCCGCCGGACGGCTGAGGAATGTGAGAGGCTGACAGATATCGGCTGGGCGGAGAAGATAGGGGAGAAGACCGGACTGCGGCCGGATCCCTATTTTTCCGGAACCAAGCTGGCTTGGATCCTGGATCATGTGGAGAATGCCAGGGAGCGGGCCGGGAGAGGGGAACTCCTCTTTGGCACGGTGGACACCTGGCTCATGTGGAGGCTCAGCGGCGGAAAGGTCCACAAGACGGATTATTCCAATGCCTCCCGGACTATGCTCTACAATATCCACACTCTGGACTGGGATGAGGAGATCCTGAGTCTTTTGCGGATCCCGCGGAATATGCTTCCCGCTGTACAGGCCTCCAGCGGTGTCTTCGGGGAGACAGCGGCGGAATATTTCGGCAGGGCACTGCCCATCGCCGGTGTGGCGGGGGATCAGCAGGCGTCATTGTTCGGCCAGACCTGTTTTTCACCGGGGGAGGTGAAGAATACCTATGGAACCGGCGGTTTTCTGCTGATGAATACCGGAGGAAATTGTGTGAGATCCGGACAGGGGCTGCTGACCACCATCGCCTGGGGATTGGGCAGTGAGATCACCTATGCCCTGGAGGGCTCCATTTTCGTGGCGGGGGCGGCGATCCAGTGGCTCCGGGATCAGTTGAACATCATTGAGAGCGCGTCGGAGACAGAGCGCATCGCAAAAAGCATACCGGATACCGGGGGTGTTTACATGGTTCCCGCGTTTTCGGGTCTCGGCGCTCCGTACTGGGATCCCTATGCCAGGGGAGCCATACTGGGGCTGACGCAGGGTACGGGGAGGAGCCAGATTGTCCGGGCGACACTGGAATCCCTGGCCTACCAGACGGTGGCTGTCATGCGGGCGATGGAGAAGGATGCGGACATGGAGATCGCCGGTTTGAAGGTGGACGGGGGAGCCTGCGCCAATGACTTTCTGCTGGCTTTTCAGAGCGATATACTGAACCTTCCCCTGGAGCGCCCCCGGTGTATCGAGACCACCGCCCTGGGAGCGGCTTACCTGGCGGGACTGGGTGTAGGATACTACCGAGACAGGGAGGAAATCCGGGCAAACTGGCAGTTGGACAGACGCTTCAAGCCGCATATGTCAGAGGCGGAGCGCGCCCGGCGTCTCAGGGGATGGGAGGATGCGGTTGCCTCCGCCCGGCGGTTGACGAATAACGGCGAATAGGGTATAATATGACTGATGTCAGGGTCAAAAGGTCAACATTGCTTGTGCTTGCACGAAAGCAATGTTTGACCTTATTGACCCGCCAAACATGAGTAAGGAGCAATTCGTAGACATCAGTTGGGGCAGCCCCAACATCATTATCTTTGAGGGTGGATTGTTTTTTTCGTGACCGACAGAGGAGGAAGCGCTTATGAAGCTTGTTTTTGTGGGGGCAGACCACGAGGTGACGGGGAGTTGTCACTACATGGAAGTGGGGGACAAAAAATTCTGTGTCGACATCGGCATGGAGCAGGGGGAAGACCTGTTTGAAAGCCAGGGGATCCCGGTGAATCCTCTGGATATAGATTTTGTACTCCTGACCCATGCCCACATAGATCACACGGGACTTCTGCCCATGCTCTACGCCAGAGGGTTTCGGGGCCAGGTGTACGCCACGAAAGCCACGGTGGATCTCAGCACGATCATGCTGCGTGACAGCGCTCATATCCAGCAGTTTGAGGCGGAGTGGCGGAACCGCAAGGCTCAGCGCTCCGGCGGCGTTAAATACGAACCATTGTATACGATGGAAGATGCTCTGGGAGCCATCCGGCTGCTGGTTCCCTGTTCATATGACAAGATGATACATATCTGTGACGAGGTCAGCATCCGGTTTACCGATGTCGGGCATCTGCTGGGTTCCTCGTCCATCGAGGTGTTTGGAAGAGAGGACGGAGTGGAGCGCACGGTAGTCTTTTCCGGTGACATCGGGAATCTCAACAAACCCATACTCCGAAATCCCAGGTATACGAAGGCGGCGGACTATGTTCTGATCGAGTCCACTTACGGCGACCGGCTGCACGGGGATACCCCGGACTACGTAGGGGAGCTGGCGGCGATCATTTCGGAGACCTTTGAGCGGGGAGGCAATGTGGTGATACCGGCATTTGCCGTGGGGAGAACTCAGGAGCTGCTCTACTTTATCCGGCAGATCAAAGAGAGGGGAATGGTGAGAGACCACCCGGATTTCCCGGTATATGTGGACAGCCCGCTGGCGGTGGAGGCCACCAGCATTTTTGGGAAAAATGTACAGGAGTGTTTTAGCGATGAGGCCAGGCAGCTGGTGGAACAGGGGGTGAATCCCATCGGATTTCCGGGATTGAAGCTCTCGATCACCAGCGATGACAGCAAGGCCATCAATTTTGATATGGAACCGAAAGTGATCATCTCAGCTTCCGGCATGTGCGAGGCGGGGCGGATACGGCACCATCTGAAGCACAATCTCTGGAGGAGCGAGAGCACCATCGTGTTTGTGGGATATCAGACCAGGGGAACACTGGGGCGGGCGCTGCTGGAGGGCGTGGAGCAGGTGAAGCTTTTCGGTGAGCCGGTGGAGGTGAAGGCGAGGATCACAAAGATTTCCGGCATCAGCAGCCATGCGGACAGGAAAGGCCTTCTGAAATGGATCAACAGCTTTACGGAGCGGCCGCCCAGGCATGTGTTTGTGGTACACGGGGAGGACAGTGTCTGTACAAGTTTTGTGAGGACATTGGAGGATTCCGGTTTTATCGCCTCTGCGCCGTACAGCGGTACCATATTTGACCTGGTGACAGGGGAATTTGTGAAAGAGGCTCTGCCGGTGACGGTGAAGAAGAAGTCTGCTGCGCGCAAGCGGGCTGACGGTCTGTATCAGCGGCTGGTCACGGCAGGACAGAGACTGCTCTCTATCATTCGCAAAAACGAGGGGTTGAGCAACAAAGAGACGGCCAAATTCACGGATCAGATCAATGCCCTGTGTGACAAGTGGGACAAGGAGTAGCCAGTGTGATGTTTTAGAGGAGGAAACAGATTTGGGCATTTATTCGGATCAGCACAGTGTACTTGAAAATGACCTGTTCAAGGAGCAGGTAAAGCAGATTGTGTTGAATCATTTTTATTCATACTATATCCGAAAAGATATAACGGAAATGATGCGGAATGTAGGTGCGGGTGTCCGCTGGATCGGTTCGAAGGAACATTTTGTAGCCCATGACAGGGAGGAATATGACAGTTTTATGCGCCGGGAGGTCGAAAGCCTGCCGAAAGAGTGCGTTATGAAAGTGGTCAGTATGGACGTGGCGCCCATGGCTCCCGGGTGTTTTCTTGTGAGTGGCGAGCTGGAGCTGCGCATGCCCTATCAGGAGAAACTGACATACAGTGATCTGCGTTTTACTGTGATGGTGATGAAAAACAGCAGCGATCATTTTGAGATTGTGTCGGTCCATACTTCGGTGGGGGGCGAGGGTTTGTCAGAAAGAGAAGTTTCTCTGGAGGAGGGACAGCCTGGCCGCCATATGGTGGAGGATATTGAAAAAAGGAGGGGAGATGATTTCGACGCCCTGACCGGTGTGTACACTCTTGACGCGTTCAAAAAGGAATTGGGCCGGATGATGGGAGAGCGGAAACCGGATGTCAGATATGCTCTGATCGCTACGGATGTGAGCCATTTTGAGAAAGTGAACAACCTGTACGGGTTGAAACGGGGAGATCAGATCCTTCTGGAGCTGGCCAATATGCTGACCACCTGCAGCAAGTCTATTCAGTTGTGCTGCCGCAGTGTGGCGGAGCACTTTTTTGCCCTGGTGTGTTACAGGGACAGGGCGGAGCTGAAACTTCTCCTGAAGAATCTGTGCCTGGATTTTGAGAAAAAAATAAGCGGAAGATATTCGGATGCCAGGCCGAGACTGGGGATCGGTGTGTATCTCATGGATCAGGAGGAAAAAAATGTGGGCCGTATGGTGGAGTGTGCCAATCTGGCCAGAAAGAACCTCAGGTTTCAGAAGGGATCTCCGGTGACATTTTACGATGCGAAGGTGTTCCGCCGCCTGGAGAAAGTGAGAAAGATCGAGCGGTCTATGAGAGAGGCCATGGAGAACGGGGAGTTTAAGGTGTTCTTACAGCCCAAGTACGAGCTGGGCAGCGGTGAGATCGTGGGGGCGGAGGCCCTGGTGCGCTGGATCCGGCGGGACGGTTCCATGGTCTACCCGGACGAATTTATCCCTGTATTTGAAAAAAATGGTTATATTGCGGAACTGGATTTCTTCATGCTGGAGAAGGTCTGTGAAATGCTTCAGAGGAGGATCAAGGCAAAGCGGAAATGCGTGTCGGTCTCGGTCAATCAGTCCAGAGTGCTTTTGCAGGACCGGGAGTATACTTCCAAGGTGGCGTCGGTGCTGGCCAGGTACAACACGCCGCCCCAGTATATTGAGCTGGAGCTGACAGAGCGCATCTTTTCAGATAATCTCGAGGAGATGGCACAGATCATGCAGAAGCTGAAGGATCTGGGTCTGCGGTGGTCCATCGATGATTTCGGGACGGGATACTCTTCTCTGAACCTGCTGAAGGAGCTGCCGGTGGATATCATCAAGATCGATAAATCTTTCCTGGAAGAGACGGAATCTTCCAGGACGAGCAAAATCATCGTCCGAAAGACGGTAGAACTGACGAAGGAACTGGAGAAGGTGGTTGTCTGTGAGGGCGTGGAGACAGAGTCCCAGGCGGATTACCTCAAGGGGATCCAATGTGATGTGGCGCAGGGGTATCTGTACGCAAAGCCCATGCCTATGATAGAATTTGAAAAGATGCTGGATAAGGAGATGTACTCATGAAAAGAGTGTTGAAACCGGTTCTTATTACTATATTGATTCTGGGAGCCCTGACGGCGGGAGGATGTTTTCTGCTGTTTGGCAGCGGCGGAGCAACCAGCGAATTTTACAATCGGATTGCGGCGGAGCAGAGCGATGAGGGGGATACAAAAATATTCCGCTATGACACGGACAAGGGAGCCACGCCGCTCCTCCAGTCGGGGGAGGGCAAAAATGTGCTGAATTTTGGCAAGGACAATGTGTATTCCGTGGCGAATTCCAACCAGGCCATGGAGCGCATCGACCGGGTGAAAAAGCGCCTGGAGACCAGCTTTGACGATCCCATCATTGCCCTGAATCCCTTTGGAACCAACGACGCTTCGTTCTATTTTTATTTCGAGACATCTTACCGGGGCATGATCCGCTATACTGTGACGGTGGCGGACGAGGGGATTGCCGACCATGTCCGGTATGTGAACAACGGACAGGAAGGAAATCTCACCACAGAACACGAGTTTACGGTGGGCGGACTGGTGCCGGGGATGACAAATTATATCCGGATCGAGGTGCTTGACAGTACCGGGAATCCCAAGGACACAAAGACGTACAAGTACGCGGTGCCGGCGGCGAGGGAGAGCTCCCGCATCTCAGTGCAGAAGGGCCGGAGCGAGGAAGGCAGTGAAAATGGACTGTTTTTCCTTTTCCCTAAGGGAAACAAGGCGATCTATGTCTACGACAACGGAGGTGTCCTCCGAAATGTGATCAACACGGAATCGGGACACGGAAGGAGGATATATCAGACAGGGGATTCGGTGCTGTATCAGGTCAGCGGAAACAAGGTGGCGAAGGTGTCAGGCATCGGAGCCGTGACAGGCACGGTCACAGTCCAGGGCTACGGCGAGCTGAAGGATTTCAGCTATGACGGCTATGACAGTGTCTATGCCCTTGTAACCAAAAAGAAGAGAGACTGTCTGGTGGCGGCGTCCATGAGTACGGGAAAGACAAAGGAAATTTTCCGCTTTCCCAAGGGCGTGAAATGCCAGTCCCTCACCAGTCCCAGGGCGGGATCCCTCTACATTGCCTGTGCCAGTCCGGGCGGGCTGATCCGGATGGATGCCATCACCGGCATGAGCCCGAGGGTGTCTTATGTTTTCGGCAGGAAGAAGGACTGGAAGAAATACAACAAGAAGAAGACCGGTCTGAAGAATAAGATCGTGGAGGAAAAGTCCGTAGTGCGCTGGAACCTGGCGGACAGCACGCTGGTGCTGGATGAACAGGTGTCCAACGGCAGCACGGATAAGATCTACACATATCTCCTGGACAACGGCAAGGGTACAGGGATGTCTTTCCGCATTGACAGCAAAAATAAGTCGGTGGAACCTCTGGATACTCTGCCGGAGGGCAAGAGCGGAAAGAGCAGCTGCATTGCCTACGGCCGGCATTTTATCATAGGGAACAATCCCACCGGCGTTTATGAGGAGTATGACAAGCAGGGGAATGTGGTAAAACAGTTCTCTTTCGGGAAAGAATTTGACAGTATGACGAAGCTGTCTCTGAATTCCATGTGCTTTTACAGCGGTCAGTGAGGGCACTTCCAAGAAAGTGAAAAAAACAGTTGAGATTATATGCTGGTAGGTTGTATAATAAAGCATATGATATAAATTTACTTTATAGGAGGGTAAACGGTATGAGATTTTTTGTTGACACGGGTAAAATTGAGGATATCCGTAAAGCGAATGACATGGGGGTAATCTGCGGAGTTACCACAAATCCATCTCTGATCGCCAAAGAGGGCGGGAAGAGCCAGGAGGAGATTTTGAAGGAGATCGCGTCCATCGTAGACGGCCCCATCAGCGGAGAGGTCAAGGCTACGACGGTGGATGCCGAGGGGATGATCGCCGAGGGAAGAGAGATTGCGAAACTTCACGAGAATATGGTAGTTAAGATTCCTATGACGGCAGAGGGACTGAAAGCCACAAAGACTCTCACAGGCGAGGGGATCAAGGTAAATGTCACGCTGATCTTTACGGCCAACCAGGCGCTCCTGGCGGCCAGAGCCGGCGCTACATATGTATCACCGTTCCTGGGCCGTCTGGACGATATTTCCCAGCCGGGTATCGACCTGATCCGGGATATCGCGGAGATCTTTGCTGTCCATGACATTGACACCCAGATCATTGCGGCCAGCGTCCGCAACCCGATCCATGTGACGGACTGCGCTCTGGCAGGTGCCGACATCGCCACGGTACCTTACGGGGTGATCGAGGCAATGACGAAACATCCGCTCACCGATGCCGGTATTGAGAAATTCCAGAAAGACTACATCGCCGTCTTTGGTGAATAAGGCAGAGAACAGGAGGGTAATTATGAATAAATTGGAACTTCAAAAGACAGCGGTGGAAGTTCGCAAGGGCATTGTGACCGCTGTACACAGTGCAAAGTCCGGGCATCCGGGCGGCTCTCTGTCAGCGGCTGATATTTATACATATCTTTTCTTTGAGGAACTGAATATAGATCCGAAAAATCCGGACAAGGCAGACCGCGACCGCTTTGTGCTCAGCAAGGGACACACGGCGCCGGGATACTATTCGACACTGGCCCAGCGGGGATTTTTCCCGGTGGAGGATCTGACCACTCTGCGCAAGGTCGGCTCTTATCTCCAGGGACATCCGGACAAAAAGCATATCCCGGGTGTGGATATGTCCAGCGGTTCTCTGGGACAGGGAATCTCTGCGGCAGTGGGTATGGCGTTGTCCGCCAAACTCAGCAATGACAGCTACCGCGTTTATACACTGCTGGGGGACGGGGAGATCCAGGAGGGACAGGTCTGGGAGGCAGCCATGTTTGCCGGACACAGAAAACTGGACAATTTTGTGGCCATCGTGGACAACAACGGTCTTCAGATCGACGGCGCCGTGGACGATGTGTGCAGCCCCTACCCCATTGATGAGAAATTCAAAGCATTTGGTTTCCATGTGATCAACGTGGACGGACACGATTTCGACGCACTGAAAAAGGCGTTCGACGAGGCGAAGGCCACCAAGGGTATGCCCACGGCGATCATAGCCAAGACTGTAAAAGGAAAGGGCGTTTCCTTTATGGAGAACCAGGTGGGATGGCATGGTTCTGCTCCCAACGATGAGCAGTATGCACAGGCCATGGAAGAATTGAAGAAAGCAGGTGAGTCTTTATGACAGAAGTAAAAAAGATCGCCACCCGTGAGAGCTATGGAAATGCGCTCGCTGAGCTGGGGGCGGAATATGATAATCTTGTTGTGCTGGATGCGGATCTTGCGGCTGCCACAAAGACCGGTGTTTTCAAGAAGGCATTCCCAGAGAGACACATTGACTGTGGTATCGCCGAGTGTAATATGATGGGTATCGCGGCAGGGCTGGCCACCACGGGCAAGGTTCCCTTTGCCAGTTCCTTTGCCATGTTTGCAGCGGGCCGGGCTTTTGAGCAGGTGCGCAACTCCATCGGGTACCCGAAGCTGAACGTAAAGATTGGCGCCACCCATGCCGGTATCTCGGTGGGTGAGGACGGCGCCACCCATCAGTGTAACGAGGATATAGCTCTGATGCGCACCATCCCCGGCATGACGGTTATCGTGCCCAGCGACGATGTGGAGGCGAAAGCGGCAGTGCGCGCCGCATATGAGCACGAGGGTCCCTGCTATCTGCGCTTCGGCAGACTGGCGGTGCCGGTGATCAATGACAAGCCGGATTACAAATTTGAACTGGGCAAGGGCGTTGTGCTCCGGGAGGGCAAGGACGTGACGATCGTCGCTACGGGCCTTCCGGTTTCCAACTGTCTGGAGGCGGCCGAAAAACTGACGGCTGACGGCATTGACGCCAAAGTGATCAATATTCACACGATCAAACCGCTGGACGAGGATCTGATCCTGGCGGCGGCAAAAGAGACCGGCAAGGTGGTCACCGTGGAGGAGCACTCGGTCATCGGCGGCCTGGGCAGTGCGGTGTGTGATGTGCTGTCTGAGAAATATCCCACAAAGGTCTGCAAGATCGGTGTGAACGATGTGTTCGGCGAGTCCGGCCCGGCAGTGGAGCTGGTAAAGAAGTACGGACTGGATGCGGACAGCATCTATGGGAAAGTGAAGGAGTTCTGTAAGTAGAGGAACAATCTGGTATCAGTTTTGATTCCGGCATTACGGGAGAGAAAAAAATCACGGCAGATCCTGCCGTGATTTTTTTCTCTCCCGTCAACCCGGTCCAGCCGCTCATATCACCCGGTTCTTCCCCTCCTGCTTCCCCTGATACATGTTTTTGTCCGCAAGGCTGATACATTTTTCATAGGGTTCATTCATCACATAGGGAGCGAGTCCCAGGGTGATCGTGATATGCAGTATATTTCCATGGAAGAGGAAATTCATATGGTTGATCTCATACCGTATCTTTTCCGCTACCGTTCTGGCATATTCCTCACTTCCCTTGAGAAGGACCAGAAATTCCTCGCCGCCCCAGCGGCAGGCGATATGCAATTTCCCCATATTTTTCTGTATGATATCGGAAACGGATTTCAGAACATGGTCGCCGCATTCATGGCCGTACTGATCATTAAATTTCTTGAAATCATCAATATCCCCCATGAGGAAACAGTATTTTTCACCGGTGTGATCCAGCAGTGCGTGGAGTTCCTTCTCCATGCTGCGGCGGTTGCGCAGGTCTGTCAGGGGGTCGTAGTTGGCCAGGTGGTCCAGCTCCCGGTTGGTGGACTGGAGGACGTACTCTTTTTTTCGGATCTCAATGGTGTGGAGTGTGGCAAAGAACATGATCATCACCGTGGCAATGCAGTAGTTCATGACAGAGATGGGCGTGCTGTATGCGGGGCCGTATTGATAGACCGGCCCCGTCTGGTATACATAAATCCGCACAATGACGGTAAAAATAGAGTTTACCAGGCCGAGGATCGTGGGGATCAGTATTTTGTGCTGAAAGGAGGGCGAGATGTATGCAAAATAGTAGGATACATACAAAAGGCTGATATTGTACAGAGAGAAGCCGAATGTCCAGCCCAGAAGGATACATGTGAATATCGTGTGAATGACGATTTCCAAATATGTACAGATAATGGCAGCGGGATATTTCTTCTTCCGGATCAGTATTTCAGCCACAACGACGTATAAAATGATGCTGAAAAAGTTGAATATGGTGAGCGGCGTACATTTCATATACATAAATATAAAGAACAATGCCACGTGTACAGCGGCTACTCCTACCCTGGCACACTCGTATCGGGCGTAGTCCGTGATGGTCCTTTTCCCGGACAATATATCCATTATATAGTGGAACATGATTTTCCTCCTAATGTAAGGAACTGCTCAGAAATGACTTTTCTTATAGTTCCTTACCTAAAGTATAGATTGTTCTGTATCAAAAAATACCAACATTGCGTTGGGATGATACGTATACAGTATACCACGAAAAGTGTGAATTGCCAATCCATTCTTTTACCCATTGCCTGTCTATGTTTTTCTTGCACTCCCGTGGTTTGGATTATATAATGGAGGAAAGACCGGGGTTCTCCCGGCTGGGACAGAGGAGGAGACGAGAGGATGGAACAGTTCCGATGTAAACCGATACATGGATTCCGCGATATCGTAGTGGAGGTGCCCGGCTCCAAGAGCATGACAAACCGGGCTCTGCTTCTGGGAGCGCTGGCAGATGGCGTGACGGTGCTGGACGGTGTTCTGTTCAGCGACGACTCCCGCGTGTTTATGGAGGCTCTCCGGGATATCGGGTTCCGGGTGGATGTGGAGGAGGAGAGAAGGCGGGTGACCGTTCAGGGGCTGGGGGGCCGTTTCCCAGAGGGGGGAAAGAGGGAGATCTATGTGGGCAGTGCGGGGACAGCGGCGCGGTTTCTCACGGCGTTTCTCGGCCTGTCCGGGCAGAGCTTTGTCCTGGACTCCTCGGAGCAGATGAAGTCCCGGCCGATGGAACCTCTTCTGAGAGCCCTGGAACAGATGGGGGTTGTCTTTGAATACCTGGAAAAACCCTATCGGTTTCCCTTCCGCATCGTGGGATACCGGCCATCCGGGGTGGAGAGAGTGGATCTGAATATTGACGAGAGCAGCCAGTTTCTGAGTGCTCTGCTGCTATGCGGTACGGTCTGTGGCGGCCTCACCGTGCATCTGACGGGACAGCGGGACGCCAGGGCCTATGTAAAAATATCCATGAAAATGATGGAGGACTTTGGGGTCAGGATCCGGCAGACAGACAGGGATACCTACTGGGTGCCGGGTCAGACATACCGGGCAGGGGTATATCAGATCGAGCCGGATGTGTCGGCGGCCTGTTATTTCTATGCCATGGCGGCGGTCAGCGGATGCCGTGGGCTGGTTCGGCATGTCCACCGGGATTCCACCCAGGGGGATATCCGTTTTCTCCATGTGCTGGAGCAGATGGGCTGCCGGGTGGAGGAGGAGACGGAGGGCCTGGCGGTCACAGGACCGGCTCCCGGCAGTCTGCGGGGCGTCTCCGTGGATATGAGCGATTTTTCTGACCAGACCATGACGCTGGCGGCTATCGCGCCTTTTGCCGACCGGGAGACCGTGATCACCGGCGTGCGCCATATCCGGGGGCAGGAGTCCGACCGGATCCGGGGGATCGTCACGGAATTGGGGCGGATGCAGATACGGTGCCGAGAGAGGGAGGATGGCGTGGTGATCTTTCCGGGGAAATGTCAGCCGGCGACGATTGAGACATACGGGGATCACAGGATGGCCATGGCTTTTGCTGTGACAGGGTGCGCCGCGGATGGGATTGTCATTGACGATCCGGGGTGCTGTAGAAAAACTTTTGAGAATTATTTTGAGGTATTGACAAACCTAGGTTTAAGTTTACAATAGAAATAGGAAAATTTTGAAACGAATTAAGGAAGAACGGTGGATTATTATGAAAAAGACAATGGAAATCATCAGGGAGAAACTGGTGGAGGGATTTGAGAAGGCGGGATATGACAGGAAATATGCTAGGGTTACCCTGTCAAACAGGCCGGACCTCTGTCAGTACCAGTGCAACGGGGCCATGGCGGCGGCCAAGGAGTACAGGCGGGCGCCCATAGAGATCGCCTCATCGGTGGTGACGGCTATCGCAGGGGACGCCATATTCGAAAAGATAGAGGCGGCAGCTCCCGGTTTCATCAACATTACGGTCAGCGGTGAACTTTTGGCGGAGCAGGCGGAGAAGATGGCAGGATCCGAGAGATTCGGCCTGGAACTCACGGCAAGCCCGAAGACAGTCATCATAGACTACGGCGGGCCCAATGTGGCGAAACCGCTCCATGTGGGTCATCTTCGCCCGGCCATCATCGGGGAGAGTATAAAGCGGATCTGCCGGTTCATGGGGGACAGGGTATACGGGGATATACATCTGGGGGACTGGGGGCTGCAGATCGGCCTGGTCATCACGGAGTTGAAAAAGCGTCAGCCGGAACTGCCGTATTTCGACGATTCCTATCAGGGGGAGTACCCGGAGGAGCCTCCCTTTACCATCGAGGATCTGGCAGAGATATACCCCTATGCCAGCAGCTACTCCAAGGAGCATGAGGATTATCTCAGAGAGGCCCAGGAAGACACGGCCCGGTTTCAGGAGGGGCACAGGGGATACCGCAGTCTGTGGGGACATATCCTGAATGTGTCAATTCCTAATTTAAAAAATAACTATGAAAAATTAAATGTAAGTTTTGATTTATGGAATAAAGAGAGCGATGTTCAGCCCCTTATCCCGGACATGGTGAATAAGATGAGGGAAGAAGGGGATGCCTATATCAGTGAGGGGGCTCTGGTGGTGGATGTCTCAGACCCCGGGGACAAGAAGGAGATACCGCCCTGTCTGATCATGAAGTCCAACGGCGCAAGTCTCTACGCCACCACAGATCTGGCCACCATATTGGACAGGGAAAAGACATACCAGCCGGATCAGATCATTTATGTGGCGGACAAGCGGCAGACCCTTCATTTTACCCAGGTGTTCCGTGCGGCGAGGAAGACCGGGATCGCTGGCCCGGATACAGAATTTTTGTTTATCGGGAACGGAACCATGAACGGGGAGGACGGAAAACCATTTAAGACGAGGGACGGTGGCGTGATGAGCCTTCAGGCACTGCGGGAGCAGGTCAACAGCGCGGTGTACAGGAAGATGACGGCCAGTAGAGATTACTCTGAGGAGGAGGCCAGGGAGATCGCCGGGAAGGTGGGCCTGGCGGCGCTGAAGTACGGCGACCTTTCCAACCAGGCTTCCAAGGATTATATCTTTGACGTCGAGCGCTTTGCCTCCTTTGAGGGAAATACGGGCCCATATATCTTATATACTATCGTAAGAATTAAATCTTTATTAAACAAATACAAAGAATCAGGCGGCGTTTTGGACGAAAATTCGCATTTTCTGCCGCCGGAGAGCCAGAGCGAAACGGACTTGTATCTCGTCCTCGGCAAGTACTCGGATGCCATAGAGGGTGCTTACGGGGAGAAAGCGCCCCATCGCATATGCCAGTATATTTATGAGCTGGCGGAGGCTCTGAATCATTTTTACCATGAAACAAAGATTTTGGCGGAGCAGGACGAGAAAAAGAGAACGTCCTATCTGAAACTGGTGAGCCTGGTACAGCAGGTACTGGAGCAGTGTATTGACCTGCTGGGATTTGAGGCGCCGGAGCGGATGTAGAAAGGTGGTGAATCTGTGTTTGTAGGAAGGGAAAAAGAGCTGGCTTTACTGGAGCATGCCTGGCAGATGCAGGAGAATACCATGGTGGTATTGTACGGCAGAGAGGGTATCGGAAAGACAAGCCTGGTAAAGCAGTTTGTGAACGTGGGAGAGAAGGAGTATGTGTACTATCAGGCCAGAGAACTGTCGGAGGAGGAGCAGAACCGCTATTTCTGGGAAAAGCGGGAGGAAGTTCTGAAGATGGACGGGAAGAAAAAAGTATGCTTTATCGTGGATGAGTTTGATCTGATGCAGAAGGGATACAAGGATTTTTTCGCCGATTTCACCGCGCTGGTGAATCTTCTGCAGGAGAGACAGGTCATGATCGTTCTCACCAGCTCCAACATCCAGTGGGTGGAAAATTCCATGGTGGAAGACATGGGATCCATGGCGAGAAAGATCACTTCCTTCATCAAGGTGAAAGAATTTACTTTTATGGAGATGGTGGACCGCTTCCCGGACAGTACCACGGAAGAGTGTGTGATCGTCTACGGTATCCTGGGAGGTGTGCCGGCCTATCTGAATATGTGGAACCCCAAGGAGACGGTGCGGAAGAATATACTCCGGGTGATCCTGAACGACAAGGGGCCCATGCACAGGGAGGCGCAGCGTTTCCTGAAAACGGCTCTGCGGGAACTGCCTTTTTACAGTACCATTTTGTCGGTGCTGGCGGAGGATGAGCCGAAGTTAAACTATCTCTATAACAGGACGCATTTTAGCCGGGCAAAGATATCCGTGTATATCAAGAACCTGATGCAGATCGGCGTGGCTACCAAGATATTTTCCTTTGAGCCAAAAAACCGTGACAACATGCAGAAGGGTCTCTACGGTATATCGGATTCCTTTCTGCAGTTCTGGTACAAGCTGATCTATCCGCACATGTCAGAATTCAGTTTTCTGCCGCCGGAGGAGTTTTATGCCAAGTATGTGCGCAACCAGATGGACGATGTGGTGAGAAAGGCTTATATCAAGGTGTGCCGGGAATTTCTGGAGCTGATGAGCCGTTTTAACAAGCTGCCGGGAAAGTTCGAGAGATTCGGCAGTTTCTACGGAAAAGACGGATTTATTCCTCTGGTGTCAGAGGGGTCAGAGGGAGAGCTGCTGGTGGGGACATGCCAGTGGAGCAATAACCCGATGAATATGAAGGATTTTGAAAAATTGCTGGATTACGTGGAACAGTTCGGCAAGGAGGCAGATTACTACTATCTGTTCTCCAAAGAGGGCTTCACCACAGATCTGGCCAGTATGGCGAAAAACATGGACAATATCATTTGCATAGGCCTGGAGCAGATGTGACCTATCATAAGGAGGGACCCGGCGAAGCCGGGAGGATTCCTTATGATCCATACACACCCAAGGAGGGACCCGGCGAAGCCGGGAGGATTCCTTATGATCTATCTACCAAAGGAGGATGAGACATGTACAGACAGACAGCCAGGCTGATTATGTACGGGAACCTGGGCAAAGACAGTATCCTGATGAAACTGGGGAACATTTTTGAGGAGATGGAGCGGGCAGAGAGGGAGGCCGCGAAGGAGGATCTGGTGCGGGCGGTGTACGACCAGGTGTACCGCCTTCTGGATCTTGCCACGAAATACGGCTTTGACAAAAATCTCTGGCAGTGCTATATTGCGTATATCCTTGCCACCAACGAGAATCCTTTCAGCATTCTCTGCGAGACTGTCGGGGCGGGTGACGGAACAGCCAACACCATAGTGAAACAGGACATGGAGTGTTTTTATCACCTGTTCCACTATGACTTCTCCCGGGCGGAGGAAAAACTGGGAGTCCACTGCTTTGAGATACTGACCCACTATCACTCCATGGCAAAGGCGGAGAACACCTACAATAAAAGTGTCAGCGAAAAAGTGCGGGAATTGGCGGAGGAGCTGGAGAAGGCGAAGAACGGGGAGGAGATGTTCGCCATTGTCACAGAATTCTACAGACGCTATGGCGTGGGACGATTCGGACTGAACAAGGCATTCCGGGTGATCCATCCCGAGGGCAGGCCCATGGTTCTCTCCCCCATCACCCATACCAGTGATGTGGTGCTGGAGGATCTGGTGGGCTACGAGCTGCAGAAGCAGCAGCTGATCGAGAACACGGAGGCCTTTGTGGATGGGCAGCGGGCCAACAACTGTCTGCTCTTCGGTGACAGCGGCACGGGAAAATCCACCTGTATAAAAGCCATCCTGAACCGGTATTACGACAGGGGGCTGCGGCTGATCGAGGTATATAAGCACCAGTTTCGGGATCTGTCCAATATTATTGAACAGGTGAAGAACCGGAATTATAAATTCATCATATACATGGACGACCTGTCCTTTGAGGAGTTTGAGATCGAGTACAAGTACCTGAAGGCGGTGATCGAGGGCGGCATGGAAGTCCGGCCGGATAATGTACTGATCTACGCCACGTCCAACCGGAGACATCTGATCCGGGAGACCTGGAGCGACCGGTCGGATATGTCGGAGGATGAACTGCACCGGTCCGATACCATGCAGGAGAAACTGTCCCTGGTGGCCAGGTTTGGCGTCTGCATCAATTTCAGCCGGCCCATGAAGAAAGAGTTTGACGAGATCGTGCTTGCCCTGGCGGCCAGGGAGCCCGATATAGAGCTGGCCAGAGAGGATATCCTGGCCAGGGCGAATGTCTGGAGTCTCCGCAACGGCGGGTATTCCGGGCGGGCGGCGGAGCAGTTTATCACACATTTGAAGCATGTCATAAAATGATGCCAGAGAATACAGAGAAAGGGATCCGTTCTATGTTTGAGCGTTTTTTTCCGGAGACAGAGGTAGATTCCACCTACAGCATTGATTATGAAAAATTGTATCGGGATGGCTACCGGGGGATATTGTTTGACATTGATAATACACTGGTTGAGCACGGGAAGGAGGCCAGCAGGAGAGCCAAGGAGCTCTTTGCCAGGCTTCAGGAGATCGGCTTTGAGTGTTGTCTGATCTCCAACAACAAGAAGAAACGTGTTGCCAGCTTCAATCAGGAGATCGGCGTCCACATTGTGTTCAATGCCCACAAGCCGGCCAAGAAGGGGTATTACTATGCCATGGAACTGATGAACACCACGGTGGAGAACACCGTGTTCGTGGGGGATCAGCTGTTTACGGATATCTTCGGGGCCAAGAGGATCGGGCTGAAGAATTTTCTTGTGAGACCGATCAACAAGCGGGAGGAGATTCAGATTGTCCTGAAACGCAGGCTGGAGCGGATTGTCCTGAAGGAATACCGCGCCAGGAAGCGGGAGGAGAAGAGGAGAATGAGATGGGAAAAGAAAAAGCAGAGAAAATACTTCAATCCCTTTCAGTAGACGCCATGCTGCTCACCAGTCCGGCGAACATGCGCTATCATGCCGGTTTTACCGGCGAGGGGTACGTGTATATGTCGGGGGAGAGATCCCTTGTAGTGACGGACTCCCGTTACACGACTGCGGCCAGGGCAGAGTGCTCCGGCTGCCAGGTTCTGGAGTGGAAGAGGGAGGGATACTACCTGCCGCTGGTGGAGGCGTTGAAGGAGGACAGGGCGCTGCGCCTGGGGGTGGAAGATTTTCATATGACCATGGCGGAGCACGAGAAACTACGCATCCAGCTGGAGCGCACCGGGATGGAGGAGATCGAGACCGTGGCGCTGGGGCAGAGACTGTCCTGTTTCCGCTGGGAGAAGGAGGAGAGCGAACTGAAAAAGATCCGCCGGGCAGAGGCCATCGGCGACCGGGCATTTTCCCGAATCTTTCCCAAACTGGAAGTGGGGATGACAGAGAAGAGGGTGGCGGCGTGGCTGGAATTTTTTATGAAAGAGGCGGGAGCGGAGTCCCTGAGCTTTGAAACCATCGCTGCCTCCGGGCCCAACTCTGCCATGCCCCATGCGGTGCCCACAGACCGGAAACTGCGGAAGGGGGATTTTCTCACCATGGATTTCGGATGCCGGTATCAGGGATACTGCTCGGACATGACCCGGACGGTGGTGATCGGAAAGGCATCCGAAGAACAGAGGCGGGTGTATCATACCGTGCTGCAGGCACAGGAGACGGCACTGAGAAAGATCCGCCCCGGGATAACGGGGCGAGAGGTGGACGCCCTGGCGAGAAAGGTCATCGCCGACGCGGGATACGGAGACCGGTTCGGACATTCTCTGGGACACTCTGTGGGATTGGAGATACATGAGAAACCCTGCTTTGCCCCCTCGGATGAGACTGTGCTGGCGCCGGGGATGGTGATCTCTGTGGAGCCGGGAATCTATATCGAGGGATTTGGCGGCGTCCGGATCGAGGATCTGGTGGTGATCACGGAGGATGGCTGCGAGGATCTGACCCATTCCCCCAAGGAACTGATCGAGATCACATAAAAAGGAGCAGAAAAATGAGACCAAAGATATGTATACCCATCGTGGCGTCCCTGCGTGGCGCCATTGTGGAAGAAGCAAAAAAGACAGCCTCCCTGCCGGTGGAGATGGCGGAGTGGAGAGTGGATCATTTCGCCGGATATGAGCGGGAGATTTCCAGCGTGGTGAGAGAACTGAAAAAGGCATTGGGAGACAAGGAGCTGATCGTCACGCTGCGCACAGTGTATGAGGGGGGTGAGGACAACGGCTTCCGATTTGATTATTTTTCCCTGATCGAGGAGATACTGCACCAGGGCCTGGCGGACTATGTGGATGTGGAGATCGACCGGGACGGGGAGAAGACCCGGGAGATATTGGCCGGATGGAGCGGTTCCGCCACGAAGGTCATCGGCTCCTTCCACGATTTTGAGCGGACACTCCCGGAAGACGGGATTGTGGAAAAACTGCAGAAGGCCAGGGATCTGGGATGCCATATAGGAAAGCTGGCCTGTATGCCCCGGCAGAGGGAGGATGTGGACACCCTGCTCTCCGCCACTGACAAAATGTGGAGACGGCATCCGGATTTCCCGCTGATCACCATGTCCATGGGGGAAATGGGAAAATCTTCCAGGCTGTACGGCGGTCTGTACGGCTCTTCCGTATCCTTCGGCTGTGCCGCGGAGTCCTCCGCGCCGGGGCAGATTTATTATGAGGACATGCTCCGCTGTTTTGACCGGCTCTATGCGGGGGGAAAGAACATTGCCCTGATCGGCTTTATGGGGGTGGGAAAATCTACGGTTGCCCATGAACTGCAGAGGCAGTCGGGACGCCGTCTGGTGGATACGGATCAATGGATCGTGGAGCACGAGGGCAGGGCGATCGCGGACATCTTCGAGACGGATGGGGAAGCCTACTTCCGCGATCTGGAGACGGCCATGATCGACAGGGCGGCAGACGGGAATTCCATTCTCTCCTGCGGCGGCGGCATGGCCCTCCGGGAGCTGAATGTGCGAAAACTCCGGGCTGTGGGACAGGTGGTGTACCTCAAGGCGGAGCCGGAGACGATCTTCGAGAGAGTGCGGTACGGCAGTGGCCGTCCTATCCTGGAGGGCAACATGAATCTGGGATTTATCCGGGAGCTGATGGAGAAGCGGCTGCCCTTCTATGAGAGGGCCGCAGATATTCAGGTCAGTACCGACGGGCGGACGGTGGAGGACATCGCAAAAGAAATACTTGAAAAATGCCAATAGATATAATAGAATGGAAGAAACCGCAATATACGAGGAGGAAATAAAATGATTTCAGCAGGTGAATTTAGAAACGGTCTGACCGTAGAGATCGAGGGAACAGTGTATCAGGTTGTCGAGTTTCAGCATGTAAAGCCCGGCAAGGGAGCTGCCTTTGTCCGCACGAAGTTGAAAAATGTAGTGGACGGCGGTGTGGTAGAGAAGACATTCCGCCCTACGGAGAAATTTCCACAGGCCCATATCGACAAGCAGGAGATGCAGTATTTATATAATGACGGTGAGATGTACAATTTCATGGACAACGAGACCTATGAGCAGATTGCCCTGACACAGGAGGCTGTGGGTGACACCATGAAATTTGTGAAAGAGAATGACAATGTAAAAATGGTTTCCTATAAGGGAAATATCTTTGCCATCGAGCCGCCGATGTTCGCGGAACTCGAGGTGACGGAGACGGAGCCGGGAGTGAAGGGCGACACGGCTACCAATGTCACGAAGCCCGCCACAGTGGAGACCGGAGCTCAGGTCAATGTCCCGATCTTTGTGAATCAGGGAGACAAGATCCAGATCGATACCCGCACCGGCGAGTACCTGAAACGTCTGTGAGAAGACGGATGATCGAAAAAGAAGACGGACGATACCCCGCAGCAGGCTGCGGGGTCTTTTATATGTGCGCTCACTTCAACTCTTTTTCATTTATGACGATATAGATAATGCCAGGGTTAAAAGGTCACCATTGCTCGTGCTTGCACGAAAGTAATGGAGCAATACGGAGGCATCAGCCAGGGTTAAAAGAGAGGAGGGGACTGCCATGTATATTTCAGCCGGCACAAGAGAGTACGTCCGTGCGATGCAGAAAGCAGAGAATGCGAAAAATACAGGACTCAAGGCGGTTTCAGAGGGAGACGGAGATTCTGCCAGGGACGAATCCTGGGCGTTAAAAAAATTCAAGATCGGATTTTATCGGGAAGTGGAAAAAATCCAGAAGTCAGACAAACTGGATATGCTGGTCGTCAATGTGACAGACGAGGGGTGGGCGCGCATGATGGAGGATCCGGAATACTGTCAGGATATGCTGGATCTGATCCGCCGGGACACCACCGGCGTCTATATCGGACAGGTAGACATGGTAGTGACCATAGGAAGCACGAAAGAGGAGTACCGGGCGGACAGCTGGGGCGTTTCCTTCAGCAAGGCAGACCGCTCCCTGGACAGGGACAGCTATGTGGAGCGGAGAAAGCGCAGGAAAATACGGCAGAAAGCTCTGGAAGAGTATATGTGGCAGAAACACATGCAGGAAAAATCCATAATCCACAGGTAATACGAAAAAAATCCTGTGGATTATATTTTTTTCTAAACTATTTACATACATAATCCGATATACAGTATAGAGAATACATCTAAAAACTTCAGGTATCTGTCCGATATACTTATTGATATGGGGGTTCTTACCCATTTTAGGCTGCAGGGAAGCAGAAAGATGACAGAGATAACAAGGAGGTTATATCTATGTTGGATGTAAAGATCAATATGTCCAGCCCCGCAGAAGATTTCTATGGGGCCTATCAGGCGAGAAAGAAGAAAAATTACATGGACAGTCTCATGAAGTCGGCGAAGCCCGCAGAGGAGCTTCCGAGGATGAGTTTCAAGGAGAAGTACGGCGCCACGGTGACGATCTCCGAGGAATCCCGGGAGTTTCTGGCTCATGTCAGGGAATGGAAGGAAGCGGCGAGAGCCGAGCGGGAAGCGGCAGCTGAGGCGGCAGAGCCGGCGAACCATACCAATTCTTTTGAAGAAAACGGTCATTTCCTGGCCCAGTATCTGGTTCTCAGTGAGAATCTGTATCGGAATGGTTTTTATGACGATCTAAGCGATGAGGAAGTAAAAGAGATGGAAGGGATGCTGGAGGAGATCACCTCGGGCATGAATGCGATCAACGGCGGGATCATCAACCTGAGTGAACAGATGACCCATGAGTCCGCCGGGCTGGAACTGGATTCCTCTGTGAGGGCATTGAATTATTTTGCCGAAAAGTATGTGCCGGCTGAGATGCGGGATTCCTTTCAGGAGGTCATCGGGCAGTATGAGAAATACAACCGTGACAGGGTGGAATCCTTCAAGGGTATGGAGGATATCCGTAACGAGAATGCCAGGGATCTCTCATCGGGCAGGTTGAGTTCCAACGCCTCCGTGAGGAGGAGTCAGGAGGTGACAAGGGCCCGCATGGAGATTGCCAGGGTGACCCACACCCCGGAGGAGAAGGAGACACAGCAGGCGAGGTACGATGAACTGTTCGACCGGCTGGTGCAGAAGAAGGACAGTGTGTCCACTATTTTCGGGGAAATGCAGCAATCCCTGGCGGACTATGCCGCCGGAGGAAGCGGCAACAGTCTGGTGTATCAGCTTTTGAACAAACAGAACGGACCCAGTTTCCAGAGGATGGCCAGCTACTGGTCGAGATTGCTCTAAAAGCAGGAAAAGGAGTGTTGAGATATGAATGTAAATACAGGAAACAGCGCCTATACGGCAAGTAATATTCCCCAGCTCAGAAAGGTGGAGTTGACGGAGGAGATGAAGAAGAAGATCCAGGATCAGATCGATAAGGGAAAAGGGAAATCCTTGGGGGCTTCGTTAGAGATCAGCAGCGAGGGACAGAAACTCAGTTCCGGCTGTGTCACAGGAAGACGTGATCTGGAGACCACGCCTCTCCCCTCCAGAGCCATCAGCGATCTTTGCAGAACCGGCTATGAGGAGATCGACAATCCCATTGTGGACGCACTGAACACGGTGGACAGCAATGTGAGAGAATATGCCCACAATATTATCCGGCAGGATTTTCTCCGGGTAGGTATGGCAGGTATCACCGAGGAGGAGAGACAGGATCTGATCTCCATGGGACTGGCAGAAGCACAGTACGTGGCAGACAATTACATGGATGAGCAGACCGGAAAAAGTTTTATGGAGGCCATAGGGAAAGTGGCGAAGATCGCGGCAGCAGGGAAGGCGGATGAGACGGGAGCCCTGGAGTACGCCTTGCCGTCGAACCGGGGTTTGGTGGATGAACAGGGCCATACAGTGGAGACCACGGATGTAGTGGGCATGATGAAACGCTACAGTCCCGACACTTACAAGGAATACAGAGCATTGCAGGATGAATTTGCCGCCACCGGTAACAAGGACAAATTGATCGATTCCCTGAGAGTCGTCATCCGGTTTGTCACGGACACGGCGAAAAAGAATCCCGGTCTGGTACAGCGCTATGAGAGTGAAAAGCCGTATCAGATGGAGGATGTGCAGAGCGTGAAGGTTTCGAATAAATTCCAAAAGGCGGACACCTCCACCATGACAAATTTCTCTGACAGCATCCGCCGACTGTTTTCGGGCAATGCAGGACGCACTTCCCTGTTTGAAAATCGTCTGGAGACTATGAGAATGATGCTGCAGTTTAGCAAGGTTACAAATTAAGAAACGGAGTGATAGAGTATGGGAATGACAGTTCGGGCAGCCAACAGTGACAGCGGGCTCTTTGTCACCAATGAGAGAGCTGCGGCACAAAGACAGGAGGAAGACGGCCGGCAGGGAAGAAAGACCCTTTTTGCCGGGAATCTGGCGGTGAGACCGGATCCAATCCGGTTGAAGCGGGAGCAGGCGAGAAAACAGGCGATGAAGCTGGTGGGCGATGCCTATCAGGGGCAGAAAAAGGCGGATGAAGCCATGGACGCCATGGCGGCGCAGAAACAGAGTTTTATGGATGCGGCGGCGGATGCCAAGGCGGATCTGAAAGCCTCCGCCGCCCTGCGTGAAGAACTGACGGAGGGCTACGGTGTGGATCCGGACAGCCAGGAGCAAAAAGACTTGGAACTGTTGCGAAAAGAGATAGAAGACCGGGAGATGAAGGGCATGGATCCCCAGTATGAGAGCCAGCTGACAGAGGATGAGGTGAAACGGCTGGAGGAAATACATGAGGCGGGATACACGGACTACCAGCGGGATATGCTGGAGCTGGATGAGCGGGAGAAAGTGGCTGGAGAAACGGTTGTGGCCAGTGAGCATGCCGTTCTGGCTCTCAGCAGCGCCATGGGCGACATGCTGGTTGACAGCCTGAAAGACCAGTCTATGATCAAGGCATCCGGGGCGGCGGAGGAGATCGTCATGGCCGCCAACAGAGAAATTGTCGATGCTCTGCGGCTGGAGGGCAAAGAACATCTGGAGGAAAAAGCCGAGGAGACCGACGAGAAGATCCGGGAGAAGGAAGAGAAGGAGAGAGAAGAGGAAGAGAAGACGGAAAGCCGGGAGCCGGGAGAGGATGAGCCGGAGAAATCAGCCGCCGACAGCGGGCAGGCCTCCCAGACACTATCCTATGCACCGCAGTCTTCTGTAGACAAAGAGCTGGAGGAGATCTTAAATAAACTGAAACTGATCAACGATGACCTGAAAGGCGCCGTGGTGGACAGCAATTTATGATGCCGGGGTCAAAAGGGTAACGAAAAGAAATGGAGTGATTGATATGAGTTTGACAATACGGGCCGCTCACCGTGAGAACGGGATGTTTTCCACCAATGAGCGTGTGGCGTCACAGAATCAGGCGGACGGAGAAAACAAGGGAAGAAAGACCCTCTTTGCCGGGGATCTGGCCATGAAGCCGGACAGTATCGCTATGAAGCGAGAACAGGCCAGGAAGCGCGCACTGAAGATCGTGGGAGACGTCTTTGACAGAGATAAGAAGTTTGACGATGCGTTAAATACGATGGAAAACAGAAAGCAGGAGCTCCAGGCGGAAGCGGGCGAATGCAAGGCGGATCTGGAGGCGATCCAGAAAGAGCGGGAGGCGTACGCAGACGTCTGCGGCGGCAAACACAGCGAGGAAGAGCAGCAGGAGCTGGAACTTCTGAGGAAGGAACGGGACGATCAAAAAATGCAGCGCACGGTTCCCGGCTATCAGAGCCAGCTGACGGAGGAGGAACTGGCGGATCTGGAGAAAATCCATGCCAAAGGCCTGACCGATTACCAGAAGGGCATGATGGAACTGGACGAACTGGATGCCAGGGAGAAGGCCAACAATCAGAAGATTGCCGCCAATCAGAACGCCGTTTTGTCCATCAGCCAGGCCATGGGCGATATGGTGGTCGAGAGCCTGAAAGAGAATCCCATGCTGGAAGCGTCAAAGGAAGCGGAGGCCATCATGGAAGCGGCGAACAAAGATATTTTAGGTGATCTGATCGCAGAGGGCAAAGAGCACATCGAGGAAAAGATCGAGGAAGAGAAGAAGAAAGCCGAGGAGAAGGAAGAAGAGAAAGAAGAAGAGGAAGAGAAGGTGGAGAAGCGCGAAGAGCGCGAGGCTTTGCAGGAGGAAATGATCGAGAAAGCGAGAGCCGATGCCGAGGGCAGAGAAGCCCAGGTAGAGCACCAGAAAAAGAAGCATGCGCAGGACGGCCCGGAGGTCAGTGCCAGCGACATCGAGAAGATCACCGCCTACAATGCGGAGAAACCTACCACCGATCGGGAATTGGAGGATCTTCTCAGCAAGCTGAAGCTGATCGAGGATGATCTGAAAGGAGCGCTGGTAGATACGGATATATGATGATGCCAGGGTCAAAAAGGCCAGCATTGCTCGTGCTTGCACGAAGGCCAGGTTGTACTATAATGCAGGGGCAGCCGCCGGTGAGGTGGCTGCTCCTGCTGGTATGTTTAGCAGAATTTTAGCTCTCCATCAGCATCTCAGTTCCAATCTGTTTTATACGCTCCACAGAACAACCAGTATACCTGTTTATCACTTCCGCTGGTAAATCCTCCCGGAGCATACGGCTTATCACTTGATATTCTTTTTGCTCAATTCCCTGCTCCAGCCCATCTTCAAAGCCCTCACTCCGCACTGTCCTCATATGCTTCTCTTCATCGTATTCGAATATACTCATGGAGATCACCTCCCCTTCCTGTAGTGCTTCTTTGAAGCACTACTAGTAGTACATGGGGCGGTACCGGCGAAGCAGGTATCGCCCCATGTACTACACCCTTTGTTTTTTCTTAAAAAATCTGCCAGAATATCTTCCTCGATACATTCCCGAACTGCCTTTTCCACCGCTTCCCTCAATGGCAGTTCCTTACTATACTGACGTACACGTTCTGTGTATTGGACATATTCTCTCAGCGTTTTACAGCTGTTCATCAGTTCCTGGTTATAGCCCGGATTGATATTATATTGCACCACAATCAATTCGAGATTGGGATGTTCCGGCCTATTGGCGAAACTCTCGGACAGGTAAAACTCCCTCCGCTCCGGTTGTGGCTCTTCTCCATTGTACAGCACGATAAATTGCGGAACCGGTAACACAATCCGTTTCCCGCCGTAGATATCCCGCTCCCGAATCATTTCCTCCAGTAATCTTGAAACATAAAATAAATCCCTCAGCGGCATGTTCGGATTCACTGTCGACTGGTGTTCATACAAGGCCAGCCGCATATCCAGTACGCAGGAAATGTCATTCTTCATGGACATATACACTGCGTTTTCAAGTGTCGTGATCTCCAGTTCATCCGGATTTTCATATGATGTCCCGTGAACAGCATTAAATAGGGACAACAGTTCCTTTTTCTCCCGAAACAACATCCGGAATATCGTATCCCGGTAATTCCGATTCGGCTGTGGTAATTGTTTGTGCTGCATAGTTTCCCTCCCCCTTTGCATTGACAGGGAGAGTGCTTTATCTCACCATCCCTGCCTGTATTGATTTGTTTCCCGGATAATAAGCAAGGATTTTGAAATAAGATGAAATTGAATTTACCTTAATGATAGATTACTTGCTTGAATATATAATAGCACAGGTAAAGAATGGATGCAAGTGTTAATTTTATTTTTTCCGCCGTTCTGTCCATCAGCCAGTTCATGGGTGATATGGTGGTTGAGAGCCTGAAAGAGAATCCCATGCTGGAAGCGTCAAAGGAAGCGGAGGCCATCATGGAAGCCGGCCATCAAAAATATTTTCTAGCGAATCTTTCTTAAAAAATCTAACAGGGAACTTTTCTGATCATCTTCCAAACGATTCCATTCATGGAGCAATTCCAGCTGACGGCTGTCACTGATTACAATGTCTGTGTTTTCAGAGAAAAACTGTGACAGGCTGATTCCGTAGGCGTGGCATATCTTCTCCAGCGAGGCTATGGAGGGCTGGGTGTTTTTTCGGTACCAGGAGGAAATTGTGGACTGGGGCAGACTGGATCTCTGGGCAAGTTCATACTCAGTCCAATTTCGCTCTGTGCGCAGGTCTGCAATTTTTTTTAGAATATCCATACATGATCCTCCCACATAATTTTTTATATATGATTTATTGGTCAAAAGCACGAGGTGTGGGATGACCTTTGACGCTGAAATCATATATCGTAAGTATATAACGATTTATGCTTGCATTATACTTATAAAAAGCGTATAATTATTACGAATAACACTACTATAGAGGGTGGATTACTTCAATGCAAAACATTGAAGATTACATTCAAATTAAAAGGAGGAAATCAAAATGAAGCAATGGAAAAGAGTGATTGCATCTGTCCTGTCTTTTGCAGTGATACTGGCCGGTTTTTATGTCAGTCCTAAAGCAGTAGAGGCGGCAGCAGCAACACAGTTTTACGCAGAGGGAGTGACAGCAGAGCCGGGTGAGGAGATCCAGGTTCCCGTAAAGATCAAGGGGAACACAGGCATAGCGGGATTCGAGATAGATGTCCGTTATGATAAGGAGGTACTGACGCCGATAAACGAGGTCGTAAAATCCGATCTGCTGAAGGGACAGTTCGAGAATGGGATAGAGGTGGCACTGGATAGTAATGCAGACAGTTTTAATGTTCTCTGGGCGGGTACGGATAACATGACTGAGGACGGGGTGGTATTTACCCTGAAATTCCAGGTGTCCGATCAGGCATCCGGCTCTACCAATATCTCTCTGACGGTGAAGGATGAGGACCTTGTGTATGATGAAAACCTGGAAAATGTCCCGGTAGACTGCCAGCCAGTCACGGTAAATATAGAAAGCGGACAACCGGACAAGCCTACCAAGCCATCGGAGGAGCCCAGTCTTCCTCCAGCGGAGACAGACTATCCGGATACCCCTCCGGCGGAGACGAACTACCCGTATACCCCGCCGATAGAGACGGATGAGCCGACGGAGATTGCGACAGCGGAGATCTATCTGGACTATTGGAGTGATTTTGACCGCACACAGGAGATTGATGGTTTCGGACAGGCAGATTATACGGTAGTCGTGGACGGCAATGGGGAATATCAGGTCAGCTTCGTGGCCACCGCTTCCACAGATAACATATACCGTTTATGCCTGCAGACGTATTTGGATCCGGAGGATCTGCCTGCAGGAATGAAAATCGTTCCCACGACGCTTCAGGTAGGAGAGAAAATTTATACCATCGGGGAATGTCAGGAGGAGTATACTTTTGGCTATGAAGTCAGCATTCAGGATCTCCTCTATGGGCGAGACAGCATTGAGGGGGATGTGCCGGTGGCCGTCGGAGATACCGTCACTCTGAAATTCCGCATTGAAGGAATGAAGCGGGATGGGACATTGGGGATCTCAACAAATCCTCCCGCACCGACAGAGACAGCTGCTGCGCAGAATACTGACCAGCCGAAGACTACTAAAGCAGCAGCCACGAAAAAGCCCTCCAGTACCACGGAACCTGAAACCACATCAAAGCCTGTCAAATTAAAGAAGCCAAAGAAGGTGAAGTTAAAGAAAGTTAAGGCATTGGGAAAAGGAAAAGCTCGAGTTTCCTGGAAATGGTTTGTGAGTCAGAGTGGATTCCAGCTGCAGTATGCACAGAACCGCAGTTTCACGAAAAAGAAAAAGACGAAGAAGAAAAATATGTTTACAGATACCGTGACAGTAAAGAAACTGAAGAAAGGAAAAACCTATTATTTCCGCGTCCGGGCCTTCAATAAATCCGGGAGCAAGAAAAAATACGGTAAGTGGAGTAAAGTGAAGAAGTGTAAGATAAAATAAGAAATCGGAGGTAAAATATGAAACGAGTAAGAGGGATTATTTTAGTGGTTCTATTAGCGGTGATGAGTGTGGGTATGATCGGTATTTCCCACTCGAAGGCTGCGGAGAACAGTATGACAAGCCAGAATTTTGAGTATACTCTGGATGACCAGGATAATGCAACGGTTACCGGATACAATGGAACGGGGGCTCATGTGGCTATTCCGGAGCAGCTTGACGGGCATCCGGTAGTGGCCGTCGCTGACAGGGCATTTCAGGGGAACAACAGTTTTTCATCACTGAGTGTTCCAGACTCAGTCAAAAAGATTGGCGGCTCTGCATGCGAGAAATGTATGTCCCTGGCATCCGTTTCTCTTCCAAAGGAATTTGAGACGGGGGGATATAGCGTATTTGGAAACTGTGCGTCACTGAGTGAGGTAACTTTTGGTGAGGGAATTAATGTCATTCCCAATGGTTTATTTAGTAACTGTACAGGATTGACTCAGATCGAGATTCCGAACACGGTGACTGAGATCGGGGAAGGTGCATTTAGTTCATGTACAAATCTGCAAACAGTAATTCTGCATGATGGTTTGGAGAAAGTCAGAAGCAATGCCTTTAAAAATTGCAGTAATTTAGTGGATATTACCTTACCATCTTCAATGACGGAATTGTACAGTGGTGCATTTAATAAATGTGCCAGTCTTGGGAAAATCAATATACCCAAAAATTTGACGACGCCAGATATTCTCCGTAGTTCATGGGGACCATTCAATGAATGCAGTTCACTTTGTGAGATTGCATTTGGGGAGGGTATTACCCAGATTTCAAGCGGACTTTTTGCGGGTTGCACTGGGCTGACTTCAGTGGAGATCCCGGATACAGTGACTAGTATAGGCGGAGCGACATGGTTTGGTGTCGGTGCTTTTTCGGATTCCAGTATTTCCGAGGTTATTTTGCCTGAATCTTTGGAGACAATTGGCGAGTGTGCATTTTTGAGATGTGAGAAACTTACATCTGTCAAATTGCCGAAGTCCCTCAGTACATTGATGGATAATGCGTTTGAGAAATGCACTTCTCTTGAGAAAGTGTATATTCCCAAAAAAACGGTAGTGGAAGGCCTTATTGGCGGTGCCTACCGCGGTCCGTTTAATGGCTGTGGATCGCTGAAAGATGTGACCTTTGAAGAGGGAATTGAAAAGATTCAGTCCTGTTTATTTCAGGAAACCGGACTTGTGGAAATTGAGATTCCAGATACGGTCATAGAAATTGCGGGAGGTGCATTTGAGGATTGTACTTCTCTCAAGAATATTGTCATACCAGATACGGTGACAATACTTGGCGGCAGTGTGTTTTCTGGTTGTACGAGCTTGGAGAGTGTGAAATACTCAAAGGGTCTGACACAGCTTCCAGATAGTACATTTATGGATTGTAAGGCGTTGGAGCAGATCGAACTGCATGATGGGATTACAGCGATAGGAACGGAGGTTTTTATGAATTGTGCATCGCTGAAAGAAATTACATTGCCGACACATCTTCAACATTTAGGGGGCGAAACTTTCCAAGGGTGTAAGGAACTGACAAAAATTTCTATTCCGGATGCGGTGCCAGTAATATATTGGAATACATTTCGTGATTGTGTTAAGTTGGAGGAAGTCATTTTTAATAAAGCGTTGACAGAAATTGGCCCGAACACTTTTATGAACTGTAAAATGCTGAAAAGTGTTGATATCCCGGATACTGTGAACAAAGTTGGGGAACAGGCATTTTATGGATGTGAGAGCCTGGCGGAGATCTCGCTTGGGACGGGGGTAAGGGAGATTTTGTCCGAGACATTTTATGGCACAGCAGTGAAAGAGATGGTGCTTCCCTGGCAGATTACAAGTATAGGTAAGTCGGCATTCACCAATTGTGTAAATTTAAGAGATGTTACGGTAAATAGGCATGTGGTTTCAATAGAAAAGGATTCATTTTCCTATAAGAACAAATTGACAATCCATGGGGCGGCCGGAACATATGCTGAGACATATGCGAACGAAAATGAGATTGCTTTTGATGCAATTGACGTAGCAGCAACAAAAGTTGTGCTTGGCGAGTCCAAGTGTGAAATAGCATTGGGATCTTCACGAAAGATTACCCTGACGATAACGCCGGTAAATGCGACGGACGAGATAATATGGAAATCATCGGATGAGGGTGTAGTTGTTGTTGATGAATTTGGAAATTTAGAAACGAAGGGTGTTGGTGAGGCAAAGATTACCGTGACAGTCGGCAGTCAGACAGAAAAATGTGAGGTAAGTGTATATAAGCCTGTGAAAAATGTGTCACTGAATCAGAGAGAAGCAGAAATGAAGGTTGGTGATACATTGAATCTGAAGGCTGAGATTACACCGTCGGACGCTAAGTACAAGGAAGTTTCCTGGTCATCTGATGCAGAGAGTGTTGTAACGGTAAACGCGGAAGGTGTTGTCACGGCAAAGGCAGTTGGAACGGCAAAGGTCACAGCGACAACGAAAGATGGAGGAATGACAGATTTTTGTCAAATAACTGTGGTAGAGGGACCGCCTGCACCATCCGGCATTCCACAGTTAAAGGACGATTCATCTCTTACGTTCACAGAGGATGGCTTTCTTACCGGTCTCATTCAGGACAAGAACACGGTTTCTGAGATCCGGGAGCAGTTTGCCGCCGATGCTGTAGTGATACGAGACATAAGCGGTGAAGAACTGGGGTCAGAGGATCTGGTAGGCACCGGCAGCACAGTGAACATTATGGATGGAGACACAGTAAGCACATCCTGCCTCGTTGTGCTTGCCGGTGACATCAACGGCGATGGGAAAGTGATCGGGAAAGACGTTACGCTGCTGGCCCGTTCGATTGTAAACAAAGTCGCGCTCAACGACGTACAGGAGGCAGCAGGAGATGTAAACGGGGACGGGAAAATCATAGGAAAGGATGTTACACTGCTGGCCCGCTCGATCGTGGGTAAAGATACGATCTTATCAAAGCCGTCGACAGATGTTCCGGAACCACCGGTGAAGACGAGTGAGCCGGAAGAAACAAGCGCACCAGAGAAGACGGATGCGCCGACAGGTTTATCGCCGAAACCGGCTGAGGAGACAGATGTACCAGATGAGACGGATGCACCAGATGTAGAAAAAGATGAGCAGGATGTGGCGGCATTGAAGAAATTGATTGCCGAGCAGAAAGCCTTGGGTGCAACGGTTAGTGAAGATTTAAACAGTTTGGAATATGAGTGGGAAAATGGTAAATTGACAAGAATTAATTGGGACGAAAAAAAATTGTCAGGCAGTTTGGATGTAAGTGGTTGTGTAAATTTGACACTTTTAGCTTGTGATGGTAACCAGCTGAACAGTCTGGATGTAAGTGGCTGTGTGAATTTAACATTTTTATACTGCGAGTCAAATCAATTGAGTAGTCTGGATGTGAGTGGCTGTGTGAATTTAACATTTTTACGCTGCGACTCAAATCAATTGAGTAGTCTGGATGTGAGAGAGAATGAAAATCTGACACATTTAGAATGTGTGGCGAACCAATTAAGTAATCTGGATGTAAGTGGTTGTGTAAATCTGACAGGATTGGCGTGTGATGGAAACCAATTAAGCATTTTGGATATTAGTAAAAATGTAAATTTGGAAAATTTAGAATGTGATGAAAACCAATTGAGTAGTCTGGATGTTAGTAAGAACGTAAATTTGACATATTTATCATGTAGTGAAAACCAATTGAGTAGTCTGGATGTGAGCAAGAATGTAAATTTGGAAGAATTGGAGTGTAATGATAACCAGCTAAGCAGTCTTGATGTGAGTAAAAATGTGAGTCTGACAAACTTAGAATGTGATGAAAACCAATTGAGCAGTCTGGATTTAACTAACAATACAGCATTAGAATATTTGTTGTGCGATGATACAGTTGTAGTTACAGGTTATGAAGAGTAAAGTATTAAGAAATTAAAAATAAAGAGCAGATCAGTTATTTAACTCTGACTTGTCTGCTCTTTATTATGATTTGTAACTGCAGGATATGTTGTTACGGCTTGTATCTTAATATGAATTTCCAAGTGGTACATGTTTTGATTGATAAATAAGAAAAGAGATAGTATAATATGTCCAAGCGATGGAAAATGAGATGAAAAAAGGAGGCGTCATCCGATGACAATACTATGTTACAGCAAATGCAGCACCTGTAAAAAAGCCTTGAAATGGCTGCAGGACAGAGGGATCGAGTACCAGGAGAGACCCATCAAGGAGGAAAATCCTACCGTAGAGGAACTGAGGGCCTGGCATGAGCGCAGCGGCCTGCCTCTGAAACGTTTTTTCAATACCAGTGGGAATCTGTACAAGCAGCTTAACCTGAAAGACAAACTCGGTTCCATGAGCCAGGAGGAGCAGCTTGAACTTCTGGCCACGGATGGCATGTTGGTGAAACGCCCCCTGGTAGTCACAGAGAATGTTGTTCTCACCGGATTTCGGGAGAAGGAGTGGGAGGAAAAATTGTTATGAAAATGATTTCCTGGAATGTAAACGGATTGCGGGCTTGTGTGGGAAAAAACTTCATGGAGGTGTTTCGCGAACTGGACTCGGATATATTCTGTGTGCAGGAGACGAAACTTCAGCAGGGTCAGATCGAACTGGAACTGCCGGGGTATCACCAGTACTGGAACTATGCGGAGAAAAAGGGGTATTCGGGAACGGCGGTCTTTGCAAAAGAGGAGCCGGTTTCTGCTCAGTATGGCATAGGGATTCCGGAGCACGACACAGAGGGGCGGGTGATCACTTTGGAGTATCCCCTGTTCTATCTGGTCAATGTGTACACGCCCAACGCTCAGAATGAGTTGAGGCGTCTCGACTACCGGATGGACTGGGAGGATGCTTTCCGTGAATATCTCTGCGGGCTGGCGGAGAAGAAGGGGGTCATAGTCTGCGGGGATATGAATGTAGCCCATGAGGAGATTGACCTGAAAAATCCGAAAACCAACCGGAAGAACGCCGGGTTTACCGACGAGGAGAGAGGCAAAATGACAAAACTCCTGGACAGTGGATTTGTGGACAGTTTCCGCCATTTCTACCCGGAAAAGGAGGGAATATACAGCTGGTGGTCCTATCGTTTCCGTGCAAGAGAGAGAAATTCCGGATGGCGGATTGATTACTTTCTGGTATCAAAGGATATATCTGACAAAATGACAGGCGCGAAGATTCACACGGATATCATGGGATCGGATCACTGCCCGGTGGAACTGTTGATGGAAATATAGATATAGTATTTTCCTTTTCTTTTTCGGCGGATATGTGCAAGGAGGAAGCGATGGAAGACGGGATGACAGAGATTCTTGCCCGGCAAATCCTGCCGGCCCTGACGGATGCTCTCTTGGTGCCGGTGCTGCTCTGCCTGTTGGGACTTGTTCTGGAATATGCGGGAAAACTTGTCACATCCTTTGTGGCTCTGTTTCTGGGGCGGGAGCTGGCATGGCTTGTGGTAAACCGTGTGCTCTTTATCGGCACGGTACACCACGAACTGGCCCACGCCCTGTTCGCCTTTCTCACCGGAGCTAAGGTAGTGAGGATCGTGCCTATACGGTTCCACGGCACGGAATTGGGAGAGGTGGATATCCGCCCCAGGGGAAATGCGTTTTTCCGGTCTCTTCAGCAGGGGATGACGGCCATCGCGCCGGTGGTCTGCGGCTGTCTCAGCCTCGCCCTGATCTGGTTTTTTCTGTTGCCGGTCTGCGGAGAGGTTTGGCAGAAAATCCTGGTATACATACTGGGCGGCTCTATTTTTCTTCACATGAACATGAGCGGCCAGGATGTGAAAGTGGCGGTGAAGGGACTGCCGGGCTGTGTTTTGATCCTCTTTTTTCTCTTTCTGTTCACCGGCTTTTCCCTGGAGAGGACAGCGATGACTTTGTTCCCGGAGTTGACTTCATTACTCACATAAAAAAGATATATTAAAAAGTTTCATACAGACGTCTCTTGTGATATACTAAATCAGAGGTGATAAATATGCAGGGACAAAAAAAGTTTCATTGGATAGATGACAAGGGGGAATTATATGATTTGCTCAAACGAGCGCAAACGATGTTTAAGTGGATGGTTACTCCATAATAGTAAAAACGAATACAACGCTGCTCTTAAACTCCAGAAATTTCTTTTTTTATATGAATGTTTTTCAAAAGTATCTGGGGAAAGACCAGATTTTAGCTACTTGCGGGGATATAAAAGAGGACCTGTCTTCAGTCAGGTATGGGGTGATTATACAAAAGACAGGGAAGAATTTAACAAGACTGCGGATGAGAGTTATCATTTAGGTAAGGACACTATAAATTATGAAAGGGCAAAAAAATGTGCTTTTGTTGTGAAGGTCTTGTCTGAAAGTGAGCTGTCAGAACTAACACATCAATTAAATTTATGGAAGGCTAAAGAGAAAAGGATACTGAGCGGAGAATATCAAGTAGATTTGGATGAAAAGGATTTTAATGAAAATGATGCTAAAATCATATCTTTGCTTGATAAAATGTATCCGATTGAGTTAATCGAGAACTCATTTGTCATATCCATAGATAGCCATTACTTTGTTTTTAAAAAGGAGGATGTTCCTAAACTGACGGAGCAGCATTATGACACGCTTTCTGCCCTGGCAGAAAATGAGCAGATAACTAATCCTGTTTATGTTGATATGGATGAAGGAGGGCGATTGATCATTGATTAACCAAAGAGATGTAATTCGCATGAGAATTCCATATCCGAACATAAGCGCCCAATTGGCAGTTTCTTCGCATATGTATATTTGTAAGGAATCGAACAATAATGCTTATGAGTATGTCAAGTGCCAAACGTTAAAGCCGAAAATGCTGACAAATAAATTGATTAGACATTTTGTAGATGAAGCGGCTGATATTCACAGAAATCCGTTTCAAAGAACGACCAGAATAGATTGCGATAAGGTGTTTACAACTGACTCTGTGAAATATGATGATCGGCTCAAAACCACAGCGAGACCTGATGTCTGTCAAGAACTGTTCGACTTGGTTATAGAGGAATTATCTGCAGAAGGATATAATACTATAAAGATGGATGAAGATGAATTGGTAAGTATAAATCCTATGATAACTAAATTATAAGGATTAATGTGTCATTGATATTTTCTCTAGCTAAAGAAGGGAATACTAAATTCACGGCAAAAAATGCCTGCGCAGGGCGTGATCATATTAATCACCAACCGCCCCTTCCCGCATAAGATAGGGTAAGGGAATTTTGCAAAAAGGGGCGGTAGGATGAATCGATATCATTTTTTGGTTCTGGGGGAGGAGCCCAGGCAGAAATACCTGGCGGAGCTTTTGAGGGAGAACGGACATCAGGTCATGGTCTCGGAGAAATATCTGCCGGGCTATCACGATGCCGTGCTTCTGCCTGTGCCGAAGACGGCCGGTTATCTGGAAGAAAATGTGGAAAAACTGCAAAAGGGACAGATCGTATATGGATGCAATTTCCCGGCGCACATCGTGGAGGAGTGCGATGGGAGGGGCATCCATTTTGTGGACTACATGAAGGCGGAGGGCGTGAGCAGCCGCAACGCCATCGCTACGGCAGAGGGGGCTATCGCGGAGGCTCTGCAGGCTGGTCATGTGACGCTGCACGAGAGTGAGATCCTGGTGGTGGGATATGGCAGGTGTGGGGAAGTGCTGGCCGAGAGACTGGTTTCCATGAAGGCGCATGTCACCGTGATGGACAGAAAAAATGAGAAACGGTGCCGGGCCAGAGCCTACGGGTGTCACACTCTGGGATTTGATACAGACAGCCGTGTCCTGTCCCGCTATGATTATGTGTTCAACACCGTTCCGGCGCCTGTGGTGACAGAGCGGTTTCTCTCTGCCATGAAAAGGGATGTGGTCATCATTGATATCGCCTCAGGTCCCGGGGGCGTGGATTTTGACTTTTGTCGAAAAAATAGAATAAATGCAAAATTATGTCCGGGACTTCCCGGAATTTATGCACCAAAATCCGCTGCGAAAATATTATTGGAAGTAATAGGAAAAACCATTTTGGGAGGAGAATAGCGGAATGGGCAAAAAGGAGAAACGCACGGTGGGCTTTGCCATCACTGGTTCTTTTTGTACCTATGAAAAAATAAAAGGCGTGGTCAGACAGCTGGTAGAAGACGGGAACAGGGTGATTCCAATTTTCTCTGACCAGGCGCAGACCATCAACTGCCGTTTTGGAAATGCCAGAGATTTTATCATTGCCATACAGGAGATAACCGGAGAGCGCGGGATCTTTACTTTGCAGGAGGCGGAACCCATCGGGCCGAAGGCCTATCTGGATGTGCTGGTCATCGCTCCCTGTACCGGGAATACCATGGCAAAACTCTGTGCCGGTATCACGGATTCACCGGTGCTCATGGCGGCCAAGGCCCATATGAGAAATGAGAAGCCGGTGGTGATCTCCGTGTCCACCAACGATGCCCTGGGAGCCAATCTGAAGAATATCGGCAAGCTGATGAATACGAAGCTGATCTATTTTGTGCCCTTTGGACAGGATGATTATATAAAGAAACCGAAGTCTATGGTGGCTCACCTGGAGATGGTTTCCGCTACTATTGATGAGGCCATGGCGGGACGGCAGATCCAGCCGGTGATCCGGTCGCCTTTTGTGTGAACGGAGGTGCGGTCTTCGGCGGGTGGAGGCGGATCTCTTTTTAAATTTCCACCTCCACCTTATACTTTCTGAGAAAATAATCGATCTGCAGCAGATAGGCGATCATCTGCGGCCCCGCCATCAGCTGTCCGTACCAGGGTTTCCCGTAGTCTTTCGGATTGTCCAGGAACTGGTTCAGAGCCTTCCGGTTCACCAAACCGTGGAGGGGGCAGTGGGTGTCAGACAGGGCCTCCCGGAGTCTGGATGCCAGGAGATTTTCATAGTAGGGATTGTAGGTTTTGGGGTAGGGACTTTTTCGCCGGAACAGGATCTCATCCGGCAGTAGTCCCCGGGAGGCCTGGCGCAGGATGTTCTTTACCACACCGTCCTTTGCTTTCATTTCCCAGGGAATATTGAATACATAGTCTACCAGCTTCCTGTCGGCGAAGGGCACCCGTGCTTCCAGGCCGGAGTGCATACTGGTGCGGTCCATGCGATTTAAGAGCGTCTGCATGAAGTACCGGATGTTCAGATAGCCGATGCGCCGGCGATTGGTCTCCGTCTCGTTCTCCCCCGGCAGGACATTGATCTCGCTGACTGCCCGGCAGTAGCTCTCCTCCACATAGGCGTCCATATCCAGTACGGAGAGCAGGGAGGGAGAGAGCAGAGCCTTTCTCGGCTCCAGGGAGGGGGTCCAGGGGAATGTGCCGGAGTTCAGCATTTCTTCCCTGTGAAACCAGGGATACCCGCCAAATACCTCGTCGGCGCACTCGCCGGTGAGTACCACCTTGTGGCTTTTGCTCACCTCGCTGCAGAAGTAGAGCAGAGAGGAGTCCACGTCCGCCATGCAGGGCAGGTCGTGGGCGTCCACTGAGCGGATCAGCAGATCCGCCTGGGTGGTGTTGTGACATTCCAGGTAATGGTGGTCCGAGTGCAGATATTCCGTCATTTTCTCCACAAAGGGGCGATCCTGGGAGGGCTGGAATTTATTTGCCTTAAAATACTTGTCATTTTCCGTGAAATCAAAGGAGTAGGTGGTGAGAACCTCCCCCTTCTTCTCCAACTCCTTAGCACACACGGCAGACACCACACTGGAGTCCACGCCGCCGGACAGGAAGGTGCAGACCGGCACGTCAGAGACCATCTGCCTCCGGATGGCGTCCCGGATCAGGAAGGAAGCTTTCTCCACTGTTTCCCGGTAGGAGTCAAAGTGGGGGCGGCTCTCCAGGTGAAAATAGTTTGTCATATGCCTGCCGTAGCGGCTGCAGGTCATGTAGGTGCCGGGGAGCAGTTCGTGGAATCCTTTGAAAACGCCGGAGCCGGGGTTTCGCGCCGGGCCCAGAGCCAGGATCTCGTTCAGGCCCTCCCGGTCCAGCACAGCCTTCACCCCGGGGAATTTCAGGCAGCCCTTGGGCTCCGAGGAGAAGATGAGTGTGCCGTTGTATATCGTATAGAAAAGAGGTTTTACCCCGAATGCGTCCCGGAACAGGGACAGGGTATCATGCCGTTCATCATAGATGGCAAAGGCAAAAATGCCGTCCACTTCCTTTACAAAATCGGCGCCGAAGGCCAGGAAGGACAGAAGAAGCACCTCCGTGTCCGAGGTGGTTTCCGGGGTGTAGTCATGCTCCCGGAGATTCCGCCGCAGGTGATCGAGGTTGTAGACTTCCCCGTTGTAGACGATGTGGTAGCCGTAGCCTGCCAGGTATTTTGACATGGGCTGGTGGCCGTTTTCCAGGTCAATGATGGAGAGCCTGGTGTGTGCCAGCCCGCAGTGATCGGTCAAAAGGGTGTCGTTCTCGTCGGGTCCCCGGTGAATGAGGGACTGTTTCATATCGTCCAGAATATGCAAATAATAATCCCGATTGCCGTCAAAGGCGGCGTCAGGATCAAAAAAACCGGAAATGCTGCACATGCTAACCTCCTGATATTGTTATGGCTTGGATCAGTTACTTGCTTTTTATGCTTCATTCTATGTATAATAGAAGTAAATTATGCTTGGGAGGTTTTTTGCTATGGATATCAGAAAAGCGGAAAAAGGAGACATGGAGACCATCATGGAGCTGCTGCACCAGGTTCTGGAGGTGCATCACAGAGGGAGGCCGGATCTCTTCCGGGGGAATTGTACCAAGTACACGGAGGCCGAGCTGGAGGAGATCATCCGCGATCCGGAGACGCCGGTGCTGGTGGCAGTGGAAAACGGCCGGGTGCTGGGGTATGCTTTCTGCCAGTTCCAGCATAAGGCGGATGACAATATTCTCACGGATATCAAGACGCTGTATCTGGACGACCTGTGTGTGGACGAGACAATGCGCGGGAAGTCCATCGGCTGGCAGATATACCAGGCCGTGCTGGATTTTGCAAGGGTAAATGGATGCTATCATGTGACACTGAATGTGTGGAGCTGCAATCCGGGGGCCATGAAATTTTACGAGAGCTGCGGTCTTGTTCCCTACAAGGTAGGCATGGAGAAGATTTTGTGATTTACAAAACCCTCTTTCTCTGATAACATATCATTTAGGAAGAAATGGAGGGCTTTTTTTATGACACATTTAGAGAAAGCAGAGGAGCTGTTGCATCATCAGTATCACTGCTCACAGGCATTATTTGGAGCGTTTGCCAGTGATCTGGGAGTGGATCTGAAAATGGCATTGAAGATCAGTACCTGTTTTGGAGGGGGGATGAGACAGGGAGGGACCTGCGGCTGCATCACGGCATCCATGCTGGTGCTGGGGATGGCCCTGGGATTCTACGACGCCCAGGACAAGGAACAGGAAATGTATGGCAACAAGAAGACGAATGAATTTATCCAGCGTTTTTCCCGGGGTATGGGCGGGAAGATATACTGTCGGGATATTCTGGGCAAGGACATATCGAAGCCTCTGGACATGGCAGTCATACGGAAAGAGGGATTGATCTTAAAGAAATGTCCCAGGGCGCTGTCCATCAGTATTGAGATACTGGAGGATATGCTGTCAGAATATCTGAAGGACAAGGTGGAGTCCAGCATCAGGCCGGAGGACATACCGGAGAATGATGAACTGGAGAGTGTGGTGAAGCGGGCCGGCAAGCGGAACCGCTTTCGGAGGAATGTCAACAGGCTTCTGTATTCCGCTTCCGGAAATATCGGCTTTATCCAGTTCGATATTCGCAAGTTCAAGATCGTGAACGATATCTATGGGGAAAAGTTCGGTGATGAGGTTCTGGATTTTGTGATAAAGCAGCTGGCGGCCGTCTGCCATGAGAATCAGTTTTTCGTCAACCTGCGCAGTGATGTGTTCATGGTGGTGACAGAGTACGACAGGGAGGAGGAGCTGGTGGAGTTTATCCACCGGCTGGATGAGAGGATACGGACATACAAAAATGTGAAGCTCCAGATGTCCTACGGTGTGTACACGGTGGAGGACAAGTCCATGGAGATGCGGCAGATGGAGGACCGGGCGGCCATGGCACGAAAGGCGGCCAAGAATAACATACTGTCCAATATATTATTTTACAGGGAGCAGTTCAAAGAGACACTGTACAACAGAAAGTTTATCGAGGAAAATCTGCAGACGGCCATCAATGAAAGGCAGTTTATGATGTATCTGCAGCCGAAGTACAGTATTGCCAAAAACGAGATCATCGGGGCGGAGGCTCTGGTGAGGTGGCGCCATCCGAAGCGGGGGATGATCTACCCCGATCAGTTTATCCCCATCATAGAGGAAAACGGGTTCATAAAAAAGGTTGATTACTATATATGGGCAGAGGCGTGTCGTTTTATCAAACGGTGCAAGGACACGGGGATATGGTCCTGCCCGATCTCCGTCAATGTATCCCGCGTTCATCTGCAGGACAATGAGTGCATTGATGTACTCTCGGATCTGATCAAGAGCAACGGCATTCCCAAGGAACTGCTGGAACTGGAAATTACAGAGACGGCGGATGATCAGCAGATCAGCGTAAAGGCCCTGCAGCTGAAAGAGGAGGGATTCACGCTGGTGATGGATGATTTCGGAAGCGGCTACTCCTCTCTGAATATTTTGCTGGAGACGCCCTTTGATGTGATAAAACTGGACAAAAAATTTATAGAAAATATGATGGTGTCCAGGAAGGGACGGCTCATACTGGAACAGGTGGTTCTCATGGCGGACAAACTGTATCTGGGACTTCTGGCAGAGGGAGTGGAGACCCGGGAACAGGTGGATCTGCTGAAAAAGATCGGCTGTGACCAGGTGCAGGGCTATTATTATGCCAAGCCCATGCCGGAGGAGGAGTTTTTTGCCCTGCTCATGGAACAAAACTCCTGAATCAGCTGGTGTGTGGATATTGGGCGTGTATCGGTGGAGGTGTGATAAGATGCTTAAGAAGTTACTGTTTAAAATTGCGAAAGGACCCTTTGCAGGCACAATGGCAGGAAATGCATTTCAACACTGCAGTTGGGCTATACCTGTGAAGAAAGTATACAGCAGCAAGGAAATCATTGCGTTTTATCATCCTAAACCCTCATATGAAAATCATCTTATTATTTCGCCTAAAAGAGCAGTTAAAAATTTACAGCAAATGGCGTTGGACAGCTTTAGTAAGTATTTTGTGAAGATTTGGGAGACTGCAGGGGACATATGTGCGATGCATCCCGAGTATAATGACTCATTTGTGCTTGTTGCTAATGGAGGAAAAAGGCAAGAGGTTCAACAGGTACATTTTCATATGTTTACTAACCATGAAATTGTAAATGAATACTCTGCACAAGGGCAAGCGGAAAGCGTCTTTTATAGTGATAGGGATATTTGTGTTCTGGAGCATCCTAACCCTAATTGGGAGGTCCATTTTGTGATTAAGCCTGTCTCATCATCCCAAACGACGGGAAGCGAAGAATATAAATATACGTATTTCAGAAGCGTTTTACATGGTATAGATCTATTGGATGTAGAATTCAATATAGTCCAGAGCGGCTATTCTCTTGTATACCAGTCCAATAAACGGAAAAGTGATAAGGAATGTCCTGTTTTCCATATTGTATCAGGCATAAAACTAAAATGAGATTTTTGGAAGGAGCAGTTGACATGTATTCATGGTACAATAGCCAAAGGGTGGTTACATGCAAATAATCTAAAAAGGGGTTATGATTGTTATGTCAAGTATCTTAGAGAGAGATGGATTAACCATTGAATTATTGGCGAGATTGTCTTACAAATCTAAATTGGGATTAAATTTAAAGAAGAACTTGCATTATTTTGACAAGGATAAGCTGATTGTTGAACTTATTGCTGTGAATGAGTGGTATGATGAATTCGAAGAATTGTATGGGTTGGCATTGGATTATCGTATAAAAAGTATTCAATCAGCAATGTTAAAGTATGATCGGTATTATCCGGATAGTCAGGCCAGAAAAGTTTTTGATGATTTATTGGGCTTCCGTTCGTTATGTGATAATTACGAGGATGCATTAGCATTGAGACGTATACCTAGGATGCGGATTGCGGATATGTCACGAGGAAAGGCAAATGATGATGGTTACCGAGGAATCCATGCGTATTTTCAGTTAGATGGGAGTCATTACCCAATTGAGATACAATACAATACGTACTATGACAGACAGTTTAATAATTGGCTTCATAAATATATTTATAAAAAGGATTATGTGCCAGGGGTGGGGCTGGAGTTGCGAAAAATGTATGAAGGTGCTAAAATTGTAACAGAACAAGATTTTAAGGAGGCGATGAAACATGTGTTATCTGATTGCCAAGAAAATTAATGATGTTGGATGTGTCGCATTACGCACCACACACGGGAAGCATCTTTCGGAATTTAAGCGTAAGATTGAAAGTGAAGTAGGTTATGATAAAATCCAGCTTGTTACTATAAGTAGACCGTCAGCGTATGGAGAGTATGAGCCGTATCATTTTGTGGAATCGAAAGAGGCTTTTGCAGAAGAAGTAGAACGGATGTAAAAATGTTCGTAACATCCAGAAGCCTGTCCAACTCATCAATAGTTAAGGCAGTTGGAAGCTTAAAAGGAGAGACCATGAAGGTTGTGGAGGTTGGGAGAGTGCATAGGTTCTCTAGAGTATTTTGAAAAGGATTTTGTGCAACGGGCAGTGGTAGAGTTTCATCGTATAATAAAGCCCAATGGGAAATTTGTACTTGATATTCCAAATCTTGGAAGTCCAGAATTTGAAATTTCAAAGCTGATGGAAGAATATTTGGGAAGAGCGGATAAATCAATATTTATGGAGGGTATAATTATCATGGAGTTAGTAAAGTTTCAAGAGAAATACAGACGAGCATTTATTGATTTTAATACAGATTGGATAGTTTCTAATTTTGGATTTCTTGAGGAACACGATAAAGAAACATTTGAGAAGATTGATGAGAAACTGAATGATGGAGCGATGATTTTCTTTGCTGTTGAAGATGAAATCCCATTAGCTTGTTGTATGTCTATGCCAATGAAAGATACTACATGGGAAATCTGTAAATTAGGTTCAAATAAGAATGTCCCACATAAAGGAGCTGGCAATCTGGTTTTTAAAGCGGCAATGGAATGGGCATTAGAGCGCGGTGCAAAACGCTTGTTTATACTTTCAAATAGCAAATTAAAGCCTGCAATACATATTTATGAGAAAAATGGATTTAAAGAAATCAAACTTGATGATTACGAGTATGTGCGAGGTGATATAGCTTTCGAATATATTCCAAAGGAATGAAAAAATTTATGCAGCACGAATGTAAAATAACAGTATTGGAGACAAAGGTTTTTCCTGAATACCAGGAGAAATATCTTGCCGATCCTAAATCGGGAGCCTGTCCATGCTTTAAGGCCGGAGACACATTTTTATTGAAAAGGACGAATGAGCAGGATGACTTTTACCATCTGATGAATGGGAGGTTTTGTGGTGAAGCATGGGATGCGATCAGCAGATATGTATATACCGCGCTTCAAGGTGGTTCTATTATGCACAAGTGGACGAACGATGAGCGAATGATGATTGCTTGCTGTAATGACGGTACTCGACCGGTTATTTTTAAAATTGAGCGTATAGATATCCCGGAAACAGAAGAAGAGAAGCGGTGGCTTGAAAAACAAAACTTTGCGAATAATGCAGAGGAGGCTTATACGGGGTAATAAAGTGTAGGAGGTAAAGGTAATGATAGAAATCAGATGTGTAAGCTTAGAAGATAAAGAATTTTGGTATAATCTTGACAAACATATACCAGAACGGGAATTTTATAATAAGGTTAGCAGCAAAATGGGATATATTTTATTGGATGACAATAAACCGATTGGGCTGTTAAGATATAATCTTTTCTGGGACAATACACCATTTTGTACAATGCTGTGTATTGATTGGAATTATCACAGAAAAGGTTATGGGAAAAAACTCATGGAGCATTGGGAAAACGATATGAAATCACGAGGATATGAACAACCAATGGAAATGTTTTTGATTAAGGGCATCTAAGCAAATTGAAATTTTAAGGAGAATAAAAATGAAGTGGACAAACGGAAGGATAACACAGATCGCCCTGCAGCAATCAGCAATAGATGCCAATTGCAGCGTTATGGATTTTAATTGTGGCAGGAATGTGGTATCTGTTTCAAAAGAAAACAAATTGGCAAGAAAATATTTAAACCTTCCGCATGTATGCAACCTGATATCATATGGAGATAATATTGTTGCAACTATTTCAGAAGAATATAGAGATATTGTAGAGAAATACATCAACAAGTATCCGGTAGAGCATTGCTTCGAGACGCCTAATATGCATATTCTGAATGATGCATTTCAAGAACTGGGATTTCGTGTGTGTTTTATGGCTGAGTATTTCCTGCCTGATGTGCATGTGTTGACTGCATTGGCATGCGACTATGAACTAAAGATTTTACATGCAGAGGATTTTAAAGAACGATACACAGCAGAGTGGAGCAATGCATTATGCGAAAAACGTAAGGAACTGGATGTTCTTGGTGTTGGAGCATATCATAATGGAAAACTTATAGGGTTAGCAGCATGCTCTGCAGATTGTGAAACGATGTGGCAGATTGGAGTGGATGTGCTTCCAGAATATCGTAGAAAAGGAATAGCATCCGCATTAACCAGTAGATTGGGGATAGAAATATTAGAGAGAGATAAGGTTCCGTTTTATTGTTGTGCGTGGTCGAATCTGAAATCTGTGAGAAATGCAATAAAAAGCGGATTTCGTCCGACATGGGTTGAAATGACAGTAAAGCCTGCTTCAACTGTGGACGAAATGAATATGTATCACGATTTATATAAAAAATAGAATAATAAAAGGAAAAATCTGTTGTTTAGAGAATATAACAAGTATTTCGCGAGGTAAATTCCAGTTTGCGGAGGTGAGATTTTATGAAAGATAGGATTATACCAATTATTTATGCTTTTCTTGCAGCGATATTATACGCTGTCAATACACCGCTTTCAAAGTTATTATTGGATAAAGTGCCTGCAACATTTATGGCAGCGTTTCTGTATCTCGGAGCAGGTGTAGGTGTAGGCATAATGTATGCTTTTCATTGGGATAAAGAAGCGAAAACGGAACGAATCGGGAGGCAAGATCTTCCTTACACTATCGGGATGATTATATTGGACATTCTGGCTCCGATATTCTTAATGCTTGGCATAAAGTATGGTACTGCAGCAAATGCTTCTTTGCTTGGAAATTTCGAGATAGTTGCAACAACAATAATAGCACTGCTTGTTTTCAAAGAGGCAGTCAGTAAACGGCTTTGGATGGCAATTGCACTGATTACGATATCTAGCGTCATTCTCTCAATAGAAGGAAGCGGGAGTTTTCAATTTTCCTACGGCTCAATATTTGTACTCCTCGCGACTGCCTGCTGGGGACTGGAAAACAATTGTACACGAAGTATTTCAGATAAAAGCTCTTATGAGATTGTTGTATTGAAAGGAATTTTTTCCGGTGGAGGTTCATTTGTCATCGCGCTTATTATTGGGGAGAGATTGCCGGACTTCAAATATATCGCTTTTGCTATGTTATTGGGTTTTGTAGCATATGGTTTGAGTATTTTCATGTATGTGAGGGCACAAAGAAATTTAGGTGCAGCGAAGACCAGCGCTTATTATGCGGTTGCACCATTTGTGGGGGCGTTTCTGTCCTTTGTTCTGATTGGGGAATCCCTTACATGGTCTTATTTTGCAGCCCTTTTAATTATGATAGCCGGAACGATATTTGTAGTGATGGATACAATGTCAAGGCATCACGCTCATCTGCATCAACATTCCTTTACTCATACACATGACGGGATGAAGCATACCCATACCGTGATTCACTCTCATGAGCATGCCCACTATGCGTTTAAAGAAAATCATAAGCACCATCATTCGGTGAAGGAACTTGAAGCTGAAATAGTACATTCACACGCATAGATTTGATGGGTGAGGAGGCAGATAGATGGTTTATTATAAAGTATCTTATTCAAACGAATTTTGGTATTAGTGTTGGAAAGTATGCAGAAACTATATGCTTATATAGGCTCTGCTTTAAAGCAGAGCCGTGATACGAAAGAGTGTTTCAGAAGACATGAGGGTTTTACAAAAAGAACTTGCTTAAAGAGACTGCTTTAAATCGTGATATATTTCCTCGATCTTCCCGTCGTCGATCCGGGTGTCCAGAAAGATTTCTACCGCATATTTGGCCTGGGCGATCAGCATTTCCAGACCGGTGACGCCGGTCATCCCCAGGTCCCTGGCCTGTTTCACCAGTCTGGTGACAATTGGGTTGTAGACGATATCCAGGACAGCCTGACAGCGGGGAAACTTCCGGAGATCCACGGGGGAGGAACCGTTGTCCGGGTACATCCCTACGGGACTTGTGTTTACGACGATATCTGCGTCGCTGTGTTTCTCAAAGCACTCATCGTAGGTGATGACCCCCTCCTTCATGACACGGTGTCCCACTACGATCATCCGGGCGGCCTTCTGCCTCCGCACGGCGGCTTTGACCGCCTGGGCAGCACCGCCGTTCCCCAGCACGACTACTTTCTTTCCTTTCATTTCTACTCCATTTTTCCTTACCATATAAAGAAAACCGGGCAGGTCGGTATTGTAGCCATAGAGCTTGCCCTCCCGGTTTACAATGGTGTTGACTGCCCCCACCGCCCGGGCGTCCGGGTCCAGATCTTCCAGGTAGGGGATGACGGCCTGTTTGTAGGGGATCGTCACGTTGATGGCGCGGAATTTCCGTTCCGTCATAAAAGTGTCTAAATTTTCTTTTGCTATAGGGCAGAGGTCGTAGGTATAGTCTGCCAGTTTTTCATGTATTATTTTTGAGTAACTGTGTCCCAGTTTCTCACCGATCAATCCATATTGCATTTTTATCTTCCTTTCTGCTCTAAGTGAAGTGCTACATGTTACGTCACCGCTTCGCGGTTCCTGACTCACATCATAGATGTGAGTCATATGTTACAACAAAAACTTTGTCCGGTCAAGGAATAATCATGGGGGACAGGCATATACATGTTACAAAGTGTCTGTGAATCGCAGCTACAGTGCCGGGACAAGGAGGGTGATAGATTGAAGAAAGAGGAGATACTGCAGGTGTTGTCGGAGCGGATCCGGGTTCTGACGGACAGAGCCGTGCCGGATTGGGAGAGACTGCAGGAGATACGGATACGCAGCGGCAAACCGGTGATCCTGGTGGTTCAGGGCCAGAAGATCATACCCAATCAGAACGGGCAGGTGGTGAGCCGGAGAGAGTTTCGGGAGACGCTGGAATACATAAGTAATTATTCCCTGTATGCCTTTGAGGAGGAGATCCGGAAGGGATATCTGACGATACCGGGGGGCCACCGCGTGGGGGTGGCGGGGAAAGCGGTGCTGGACAGGGGAGAGGTGAAGACCCTTCGAAATATTTCCTTTCTCAATATCCGTGTGTCCCACGAGGTGAGGGGCTGTGCTGACCGGATCCTCCCCTATCTGTTTCAGCAGGAGAAATTTTTGTCTACGCTGATCGTGTCGGCACCGGGAGGCGGAAAGACAACCCTTCTGCGGGATCTGGTCCGGCAGCTGGGCACCGGCGGCCGGATGTTTGAGGGGAAAAATGTGTCGGTGGTGGACGAGCGCTCCGAGATCGCCGGGTGCTACATGGGGATTCCCCAGAGGGATGTGGGGACATGCACGGATGTCCTGGACGCCTGCCCGAAATACGAGGGAATGGTCATGATGATACGCTCCATGGCGCCGGAGGTTCTGGCGGTGGATGAGATCGGGACAGAGAGGGATTATGAGGCCATGCAGTATGCCGTCACCAGCGGCTGCGCTCTGCTGGCAACGATCCACGGGGACTCGGTGGAGGATCTGTGGGAGAAGCCGCTGTTGAAGAAAATGATATCGGAGCAGATGTTTTCCCGGATCGTACTGCTGCGGAAGGCCAGAGTGCAGGGGATATTCGACAGCAGGGGAAAGCTGGTGGGACAATGAAATGGCTGGGTATGGGAATGATACTGGCGGGGTCTGCGGGCTTTGGCGTCTGGTACAGTCTCCTCTATGTGCGGCAGTGGAACAACCTTCTGGCCTGTCGAAAGGCGATAATGATACTCCGGGGGGAGATCGCCTTCGGCCAGAGTGTGCTGCCACAGGCTTTTTCCCGGGCGGCTTCCCGGGTGTCGGGGGATGTCAGGAGGTTTTTGGAGCATGTGGTGTCCGCCATGGATTACGGCGGACAGCTGGAGCAGATATGGGGACAGGCACTGGAGAGCGAGATAGGAAATGCCATGGGAAAAGAGGCCAGAGAGGAACTGAGGGAACTGGGGAATATGCTGGGATTTCTGGATCTGGAGATGCAGCTGCAGTCTTTGGATGTGTATCTGAAGCGGCTGGATCTGACCATACGGGAATGTGAGTCAGAGCGAAAAAACCGTACGCGGCTGTATCCTCTGCTGGGGACCATGGCGGGGATACTGCTGTGTATCATTTTGATTTGAGAGGGAAGCGGAATGGAGATAGCAATTATATTCAAAATTGCCCTGGTGGGGATCCTGGTGACGCTGCTCAACCAGATTCTCAAGCAGTCCGGCAGGGAGGAGCAGGCGTTTTTAGTCAGTCTGGCGGGCCTGATCCTTGTCCTGTTCTGGGTGATTCCCTACATATCCAGTTTGTTTGAGGCGATAGAAGATCTGTTTACCATATAGAGAGGGAGGCGTGTGGATGGTAAAGATTGTGCTGGTGGGCATAACCACCATGTTTCTGGCTCTGCTGGCAGGCAGTTTCAAGCGGGAGTATGCCGTGCTGACAGCAGTCTGCGGGGCCTTCATCATTTTTTCCTACGGGATATCGAAGGTGACCCTGATCGCGGAGGAGATCCGGTCATTTCAGGACGCCATGGGCCTGGATGTACAGTATATCGCGGTGCTTCTCAAGATGGTGGGGATCGCGTATCTGACCCAGTTTGCCGTCAGTCTTTGCCGGGACGCGGGACATGGGGCCATCGCCGGGCAGATCGGATTTGTGGGAAAGATCAGTATGCTTTTGGTCAGCCTGCCGGTGCTGAAGACTCTGATGCAGGCCGTAGGGGAGTTGTTTCAATAATGAAGAGATGGATGGCGGTGTTTCTGTTTCTGGGACTTTTGTGGGTTCCCTCTGTGAGCTGCGGCGCCGGGAGAGAGAGGGAGGTGACGGAGGATTTTGAGGATCGTCTGTCACTGGAGGAAGTGGATGAGGCGGTGGAGGGGACTTTTTCCCTGGAGGATTATGTCTCCGATGTGATGGACGGGAAAGTATCCTTTTCCCCGGGGGATTTCTGGGACCGGCTGGTCCGGCAGATGCAGGGAAGGCTGGAGGAGCAGAAATCCTCTTTTGTAAAAATCCTGATGCTGGGTGTGCTGGCGGGGATATTTATGAATTTTGCCGGGACAGTGGGGGACAGGGATCTGAGTGATGCCGGTTTCTTTGTCACATTTCTTCTTCTGCTCACGATCCTGACGGCGGGTTTTTCCCAGATTTATTCCATCACAGAGTCGGCGATGGATGACCTTCTCCTGTATATGCAGGCGCTGGTGCCCTCCTTCTCTCTGTCTCTCTGTATGGGGGCGGGGACGGGGACTTCCCTGTTTTTTTACGAGACCATGCTGATGGGGATATCTCTGCTGGAAATGCTCATGCTCCATGTGTTTCTGCCGGGGGTCCAGGTGTATTTTATGCTCTGTATGGTCAACCAGCTGGCAGAAAACCGCTTTTCCCGGCTGGCGGAGTTGGTGAGGAGCCTTCTGCGGTGGAGCATGAAACTGATCTTCGGTCTCCTGATCGGATACCAGGGCATACAGGGAATGCTTCTCCCCGTGATGGACAAGGTGAAAAACAGTGCGGTACTTCAGACAGCCAAGGGGCTGCCGGGGGTGGGTAATACTCTGGGGTCGGTGGCGGACACGATCTACGGCAGTGGGATGCTCATCAAGAGCGCCGTGGGTGTCGGCGGTATTCTGGCCATCGGCGCCCTCTGCCTGTACCCTCTGCTGAAACTTCTGGCCTACACGCTTCTGTACCGCCTGGGGGGCGCTCTGGTACAGCCCCTGAGTGACAGACGGGTGACTGCGGCGGTGATGGCTGCGGCGGAGTCGGGAAAACTGATGCTCGGCATGGTTTTTGCCGGGGCGCTGATGTTTGTGCTGTCCATCACCATCGTGCTGGTTTCCACCAATGCGGTGCAGTGAGAGGAGGGATGTTTTTTGGAGGAAATACTCGTCATGGTGCAGAGGGTCACTGTGTTCATTCTGGCCGCCACGCTCCTGGCCAACCTCTTTCAGGGGACGGAGTATAAAAAGTATTTTTCCTTTGCCACGGGGCTGATCGTGATCGCCCTGGTGCTGACCAGTGTGATGTCAGCATTTCAGAGAGAGGACGCCATGGGACAGATGCTGAACCGGTTCACGCTGGATCAGAAACAGAGGGAGGAGATGGAGGAGATACGCCTGTTCGGAGAAGAATATGAGGAGAGACTGCGAAGGGAAGTGATGGAACAGTGAAAAACTGGAAAGAGATGCTGCAGAAGGCGGGGCCCGCCAGGATCGGGATGGTGGTACTCTGCGGCCTGGCATTGATCTTTATGTCCTGGGGCGGGGAGATCTTTTCCTCCGGGAACGAGGTGGAGACAGTGGATGAGGAAAAAGAAGAGTCTTCCGGGGATTCCCTGGCCATGTACAAGGCAGAGATGGAACAGGAACTGAGGGAGCTTTTGCAGTCCGTACAGGGGGTGGGGACGGTCCAGGTCATGCTCACCCTGCGGGCCTCCAATGAAAAGGTGACCCTGAAGGACAACAGCAGCCGGGAAGATACCCAGGAGGAGGAGACGGTGCTCATCGAGGACAGCGAAAGAAATTCCTCCCCCTATGTGGTGCAGGAGAAGGAGCCGGAGCTGGAGGGTGTGGTGATCGTCTGCGACGGCGGAGACGATACACAGATAAAAAGAGAAATAACGGAGGCCGTCAGTGCATTATTTCAGATAGAGAGTCATAAAATAAAAATAATGAAGAGCAAGGAGGCAAAGGAGTGAAAAAGCTTTTGAAAAAAAATCAGATTATCATTACGGCACTGGTTGTCATGGTGGCGGTAGCCGGTTATCTCAGCATGACAGAGCAGGAGGAGATGAAGATGACGGTGAGCAACGATTCTGTGGAGGATAAAGAGGTGGCGGACATTTCGGAGGAGGACATCATACTGGACGAGGACGAGACGGCCACAGCGGCCTCGGTGTCGGCGGTGGAGAGCCAGGGAGAAGAAAATGAGAAATCGGACAATGTGGCGTCCAAGGACAATGCCGGGGAGGCCGTGCTGGTGAGCAACTCCGTGGCGGGGAACTATTTTGATGAGGCAAAGCTGTCCCGCGAGCAGACCAGGGCGAAGAACAAGGAAACCCTGACGGAGCTGGTGAACAACAAAAACACTTCTAGCGCGCAAAAAGAAAAAGCTATGAATGAAATTATGAAAATGACAGAGATTAATGAGAAGGAGACAGCCACGGAAAATCTCCTGGCGGCCAAGGGCTTTGACGAGGCGGTGGTGACCATCGTGGACGACAGTGTGGATGTCATCGTCAATGCGGAGGAGCTGACGGAACAGCAGATCGCACAGATCGAGGACGTGGTAAAGAGAAAGACGGAGTGCAGCCCGGACCGAATTGTGATTTCCCCTGTTGGCAAAAAGAAATAAATCTGATATAATAGCTAATATGGCTGTGGCCACGAAGTGGGCTGTTGTGCAAATTACGGTGCAGTCTGCACCGGTTTTTACAGGAGGTACCAAAGTTATGACAGACATAAACCGAGAAGCATTGGAAAAGGATGAGGGTATAGGAGAGGTTCAGATCGCCAACGAGGTGGTTTCCACCATCGCCGGAATTTCCGCCGCCGAGGTGGAGGGTGTGGATTCCATGGCAGGCGGTTTTACCAATGAGCTGGCCGGCAAGTTCGGGGTCAAAAATCTGTCCAAAGGCGTGAAGGTGGAAGTGCAGGATGACACGGCTGTCGTGGATCTGGCGCTCAACATGAAATACGGCTACAACATACCAAAGACCTGTGAGCAGGTGCAGGAGAAAGTGGCTTCTGCCATCAACTCCATGACAGGTCTGTCAGTGAACCAGGTAAATGTGCGGATCGCCGGCGTTCATCTGGAGCAGGAGTAGAGAGGTTGCTATGACACGACATGAGATGAGGGAGTGTATTTTCTGCCTTATGTTCCAGAACGAATTTTATGAGACGGATCAGTGGGAGGAGCAGAGGGATAATTATCTGGCGGAGAAATCGCTTTCGGAGGGAGACAGGCAGGAGATCCTGGACAAATGCGAGAGGCTGATCGCGTTTCTGCCCGATATCGACGAGATTATTTCACAGTATTCCAAGGGCTGGAAGATCGACCGCATCGCGAAGGCGGAGCTGGCCATATTGAGGCTGGCTGTCTACGAGGTAAAATATGACGATGACGTGCCGGTGGGTGTGGCGATCAACGAGGCAGTGGAACTGGCTAAGAAGTACGGAGAGGACAACGGTGCCTCTTTTGTAAACGGGATATTGGGAAAGGTTGCAGATGAATAGAGGTAAGGTGTATTCGGTTTCTTCCGTCAATCAGTATATCAAGAATATGTTCGCAAGAGAGTATGCCCTGGCGGTAGTATTTGTGAGGGGGGAAGTGTCCAACTGCAAATATCACAGTTCCGGGCATATCTATTTTACGTTGAAGGATTCGGGATCCCAGCTGGCGTCCGTGATGTTCCGCGGGGACCGGGGCGGCCTTGACTTCCGGATGGAAAACGGCCAGGAGGTCATCGTGGGCGGCTCTGTCAGTGTCTACGAGAGAGACGGGAAGTATCAGCTGTATGCGAAGAAGATTGTGCTGGCAGGAGACGGGATCCTGGCTGAGAGATATGAAAAACTGAAAAAGAAGCTGCAGGCTCTGGGTTATTTTGACGAGGAGCGCAAACTTCCGATACCCAGATATGTAAAAAAACTGGGCATTGTCACGGCGAAGACCGGAGCAGCCATACAGGATATGATCCACATATCCACCAGGAGAAATCCCTATGTCCAGCTGATCCTTTACCCCGCCAGGGTTCAGGGGGAGGGGGCGGCGGAGTCCATCGCGGAGGGGATCCGGGTCTTGGATGAGATGGGTGTGGATGTCATCATCATCGGCCGTGGCGGCGGCTCCATGGAGGATCTCTGGGCCTTCAACGAGGAGATCGTGGCTTCTGCCGTATTTGCCTGCCGGACTCCTTTGATCTCTGCGGTGGGACATGAGACGGATTTCACCATCGCGGATTTCGTGGCGGATCTCCGGGCGCCCACGCCGTCGGCGGCGGCAGAGCTGGCAGTCTGTGACATTCGCCAGGTGTTGTCGGAGCTGTACGAGTACAAGGACCGGCTGGCCCGTGCCATGCTGCAGAAGACGGAGAGTATGCGGGATCAGATTTCCTTTGCGGCAGAGCGCATGAAGTTCTACAACCCCAGACAGCAGATTTTACAAAAACGCCAGTATTTTCTGGATGTGGAGGAAAAACTGGAGCTGTACATGGACCGTCAGCTGCAGGAGAAGAAACATCGTTTTGCCCTGCTTGCCGGGCGGCTGGACAGTGTCAGTCCCCTGAAAAGGCTGAAGAGCGGATACGCCTATGTGGCGGATGAAAAAGGGGACATGCTGGATTCCGTGAAGAATATCCGTCCGGGCGATGTCCTGCAGATTTCCATGGCGGACGGACAAGTCACCGCCAGGGCGGAATCTGTGGAGCGCGCCGGGGATGAATAGGGCATGTGCATATTCCAAGACAGGAGGATGAGATGGAACTGGAAGAGATTATGGAAAAACTGGATGATATCGTGGGGAAAATGGAGAATGAGAAGTTGACGCTGGAGGAGTCCTACCGTTTTTTTTCGGACGGGATGAAACTGGTGAAGGACGGGAACAAAGCGATAGACCGGGTGGAAAAAAAGATCCAGGTTCTGATGGAAGAAGATGAGGATGACGCGGATGAAGGCGAATGAGGAGATATTGAGGGAGAAGATACAGGATGTGGAGAGGGGATTCCGGCCCTACATGATGCCGGAAGAGGGGTATGCCCGCACGGTCAGCTGGGCGATGAACTACAGTCTGACCGCCGGGGGAAAACGGCTGCGTCCGCTGTTTATGCAGGAGGCGTATGGGATCTTTGGCGGGGATGACGAGGCGGCGATCCGTCCCTTTATGATGGCAATGGAGATGATCCACACCTACTCGCTGGTACACGACGATCTGCCGTGTATGGACAATGATGACTACCGGAGGGGAAAACTCACCACCCACAAAAAGTACGGGGAGGACATGGGACTGCTGGCGGGAGATGCCCTGCTGAACCGGGCGTACGAGACAGCCTTTCTCGCCTTTGACAGCGGGACGGACAGCCGCCGGATCGGACAGGCCTTGAAGGTTCTGGGAAAGAAGGCCGGCATCGAGGGCATGGTGGGAGGCCAGGTGGTGGACGTGGAGAACAACGGACATTTTGTGGACGGGGATACTCTCTTTTATGTATATAAAAACAAAACGGCGGCGCTTATTGAGGCGAGTCTGATGATCGGCGCCATACTGGCCGGAGCCGGCTCCGGGGATGTGGACTGTATGGAGGAGATCGGCACGGACATCGGACTGGCTTTTCAGATCCAGGATGACATACTGGATGTGACGGGGGATGCGGAGACCATCGGTAAACCGGTACACAGCGATGAGCGGAACGAAAAGTCCACCTATGTTCTGATCCACGGGGTGGAGGAGAGCGAGAAGAGGGTGAGAGAGTATACGGAACGGGGTCTGGAGGCACTGTCTTCCTTTCAGGGGAAATGTCCGGGGGATACGGGGTTCCTGTCCTGGCTTTTTGCGTCTCTGATGGGAAGGAAAAAATAGGAAGAGGATATTGTTTTGAGTAAGATACTGAGTAAAATAGTCAAGGAAAATGATATAAAGAACATTCCGCCAGAGGAATACCGGGAGCTGGCAAAGGAGATCCGAAAAAAACTGGTCCGGACTCTCAGCCGTACAGGGGGACATCTGGCCTCCAATCTGGGGGCGGTGGAACTCACCATGGCACTGCATCTGGTGCTGGATTTCCCGGAGGACAAGCTGGTGTGGGATGTGGGGCACCAGTCCTACGTACATAAGATCCTCACCGGCCGCTCCGATGTGCTGGACACCCTGCGGTGCATGGGGGGGATCAGCGGATTTCCCAAAGTGAAGGAAAATCCCTGTGACACCTTTGACACCGGGCACAGCTCCACATCCATCTCTGTGGCGCTGGGGCTGGCTAAGGCAAGGGATCTGCAGGATACGGACGAGAAGGTGTTTGCCGTGATCGGCGACGGGGCGCTGTCCGGCGGTATGGCTTTCGAGGCACTGAACAATGCGGCCATGCTCCAGTCCAACATGGTGATCGTGCTGAACGACAATAAGATGTCCATCGCGCCCAATGTGGGAGGCATGTCTAACTATCTGGGAAAGATCCGGGCCAACAGGCAATATCGGAATCTGAAGGCCAATGTGGAGAATATGCTGGACAGGATCCCCAATCTGGGACAACCCCTGGCGCATCAGATAAAGAGGACCAAGGACTCCATCAAACACCTCTTCATACCCGGGATGCTCTTCGAGGAAATGGGACTGATCTACATCGGTCCGGTGGACGGGCACAATGTGCAGGAGATGGTGACGGCTTTCCAGACGGCCTCCAGTATACACGACCAGCCGGTGCTGGTACATGTGCTGACCAAGAAGGGCAAGGGCTACAGACCGGCGGAGGAGAGACCTCTGGACTTCCACGGGGTGGGGCAGTTCCATGTGCGGACGGGGCAGCTGATAGAGGAAGGCGGGGACGAGACCTACACGAAGATCTTCGGGGAGTGGCTTCTGGAGAGGGGCCGGGAGAGGGAGGATCTGGTGTCGATCTGCGCGGCCATGCCAGATGGCACCGGCGTTCAGGAATTCTCGGAAGAGTTCCCGGAGCGCGCCTTTGATGTGGGGATCGCCGAGGAACACGCCGTGACTTTTGCCGCCGGTCTGGCCACCGGCGGGATGAGGCCGGTGGTCAGTCTGTACTCCACTTTTTTGCAGAGGGCATACGACCAGATGATCCACGACGTGTGCATCAATCATCTTCCGGTCATTTTTGCCGTGGACCGCAGCGGCATCGTCGGACGGGACGGGGAGACCCATCAGGGGATCTTTGATATCTCCTACCTCTCCACCATGCCGAACATGACGGTGCTCTCCCCTATGGACGGGGAGGAGCTGGTCCAGGCTCTGGATTTTGCCCTGGATTATCCGGGCCCGGTGGCGGTGCGGTATCCCAGGGGGGAGGCCTATGTCCGCGAGCGGCAGGGGAGGACGGAGATGGAGTACGGCCGGGCAGAGATTCTGCAGCGGGGCCGGGATGTGCTGATGCTGGCAGTGGGGAATATGGCGGGACCTGCCATGGAGGCGGCGAAAATACTGGAGAGGAAAGAGATACGGCCCACGGTGGTGAACATGAGGTTTGTGAAGCCCTTTGATGAGGAGCTGGTGGGGAGACTGGCGGCGGAGCACCGGTATGTGATCACCATGGAGGACAATGTGTTCAGCGGCGGGTTCTCCGAGAAGATAGAGGCGTTCATGCACCGCATCCGGGCCCGGGTCCAGTGCGTACCCGTATGTCTGCCGGATCAGTTTATTGAACACGGTGCGCCGGAGGAACTCTACAGAAAGTATCATATGGATGCGGTTTCCGTGGCTGAGAAGATAAGTGAGGTGTGCGATGAAAGAGCGACTGGACGTCCTCCTGGTAAAGCGGGGACTGGCAGAATCCAGAGAGAAGGCGAAAGCGGTCATCATGGCCGGAGAGGTTTTCGTGGAAAATCAGCGGGAGGACAAGGCCGGACAGATGTTTCCCGACACGGCAGGGATTGAGGTCAGGGGAAAGAAGATGAAGTATGTCAGCCGGGGAGGTTACAAGCTGGAGCGTGCCCTGACTTTCTTTTCTATTGATCTTGCCGGGAAGACCTGTGCGGACGTGGGCTCCTCCACCGGCGGATTTACGGACTGTATGCTGCAAAACGGCGCGGAGTATGTCTACGCCATCGACGTGGGGACCAACCAGCTGGCCTGGAAACTGCGGCAGGATGACAGGGTATGCTCCATGGAGAAAACCAATGTCCGCTATATCACCCCGGAGGATATCGGTGTCCCGGTGGATTTTGTATCCGTCGATGTGGCGTTCATCTCCCTGACCAAGGTGCTGGCTCCGGTGAAGGCGCTGATGGGAGAGCAGGCCCGGATCGTCTGCCTGATCAAGCCCCAGTTTGAGGCGGGCAGGGAAAAAGTGGGGAAAAAGGGAGTGGTAAGGGACAGGGGGGTACATGTCGAGGTTATCGAGACAGTGACGGGCTATGCCATGTCCCTGGGTTTTCATATTCTGGGACTGACCTACTCGCCCATACGGGGGCCGGAGGGGAACATCGAATATCTCCTGTACATGGAAAATGACCACCGGGAGCCGGAGGCTGTCCCGGAGGGGAGGCGGGAGGAGATCCGGGCCCTGGTGGAAGAGGCGGACAGGGAACTGTCCCCGCGGCAGGCAGAAAGGCGGTAGAAGATGGGACATTTTTGGATTATTACGGACAGGGAAAAGGAGCTGAATCACGAGACTGCCCAGGAGATCAAACGGTATTTGGAAAATCACGGGGAATATGCTAAAATAACAGGAGTATCTTCCCGGCCGGAGGAGGGGGAGAAGGTGGATATGGCCATCGTTCTCGGAGGAGACGGCTCCGTCCTCCAGACAGCCAAGGGGTTATTCGGACGGGAAATCCCCATTCTCGGCGTGAATTTCGGGACGCTGGGCTTCCTCACGGAGGTGGAGCGGCCCCGGATCAGGAAAGCACTGGACGCCGTCCTGGACGGAAGGTATGAGATTGAGCGGCGCATGGCGCTGACCGGCCGGCTTCTGGGCAGAGATTCCGGCAGCCCGGGCCTGGCGGTCAACGAGTTTATCATTGGGAAGCAGGATTTCGGCCATATGATCACTGTAAATGTCTACGTGGACGGGGATCTGCTGGACAGCTATGTGGCGGACGGACTTCTGGTCTCCACCCCCACCGGCTCTACGGCATATAATCTGTCTGCGGCAGGGCCTGTCCTGGCCCCGGGCATGGAGGCGATGATCATCACGCCGATCTGTCCCCACTCCCTCAACAAGAGGAGCCTGGTGGTTTCCTCCCGGTCGAAGATACGCATCCAGGTGGGGAGGACGAAGGAGAGCTATGAGGACGATGCGGCTGTCCGCGCGGACGGGGAACTGCTCTGGAATATATCCACGGATGACGCCATCGCGATTGAAAAGGCGGCCGCAACCTTTGACATGGTGAAACTGGGGGATGTGAGTTTTTATGACAAAATGCGGAGTAAACTGAATCGGGGGGCGAGGCTGTGAAACAGACGAGACAGAGTAAGATTTTGGAACTGATAGGCCGGTATGAGATAGAGACCCAGGAGGAACTGGGGAAACGCTTGCTGGAAGCGGGATTTCAGGTGACGCAGGCCACGATCAGCCGGGATATCCGGGAGCTTTCACTGACCAAGGTGACAGCGGCGGACGGAAGACCGAAATATGCCTCCATGGACTACGGAGGGCAGACGGCTCCCGTTTACTCCGACAGGTATGCCAGGGTGCTGCAGGACGGGATAGTCTCCATAGTCCAGGCGGACAATCTGGTGGTGATCCGGACGGTCAGCGGTATGGCCATGGCGGTGGCCGCCGCGGTGGACGCTCTGGGGATTGAGGAGATGGCGGGATCCATCGCGGGCGATGATACGATCATGTGTGCTATCTGCACGGCGGATCTGGTTCCCGGTGTGATAGATCATCTGAGAAAAATAAAGGAAAGGAGAGAATGACACCATGTCAGGACATTCAAAATTTTCAAATATCAAGCACAAGAAGGAGAAAAATGACGCAAAGAGGGGGAAGATTTTTACCGTGATCGGCAGGGAGATAGCTGTGGCGGTGAAGGAGGGGGGCCCCGATCCCGACAACAACAGCAAACTCCGGGACGTCATAGCCAAGGCGAAAGCCAACAATATGCCAAACGACACCATCGACCGGGGCATCAAAAAGGCGGCGGGAGATGTGGACGCCGTGAACTATGTGGCCTGTACCTATGAGGGCTATGGCCCAAACGGCACGGCGATCATCGTGGAGGCTTTGACGGACAACAAAAACCGGACCGCCTCCAACGTGCGCAACGCCTTTACCAAGGGGAACGGAAATGTGGGAACCAGCGGCTGTGTGTCTTATATGTTTGACCAGAAGGGCCAGATCATCGTGGACAGGGAAGAGTATGAAACCGACGCGGATGAGTTTATGATGCTGGCGCTGGATGCCGGAGCGGAGGATTTCAACGAGGAGGAGGACAGTTTTGAAATCCTCACGGCCCCGGAGGATTTCAGTGCCGTCCGGGAAGCCCTGGAGGCGGAGAAGGTGCCGATGGTACAGGCGGAGATCACCATGATCCCGCAGACATACGTGAAACTGACGGATGAGAACGACAGGAAGATGTTTGACCGTATCATTGATCTTCTGGACGAGGATGATGATGTGCAGAACGTATACCACAATGTAGACGAGGATTAGGCGGTTATGCGGAGAGAGATACAGCTTGTGCTGGATGAACTGTCCAAGGAGATCGTGGGGAAGGATCAGGAGAAGAAAATGGTCCTGGCCTCCATATTTGCCAGAGGACATATTTTATTGGAGGACATACCGGGAGTGGGGAAGACCAGTCTTGCTCTGGCTGTTTCACGGGCGCTTGATCTGCGCCAGAACCGGATGCAGTTTACGCCGGATGTGCTGCCGGCGGATGTGGTGGGCTTTCACATCATAGGCAGAGACGGGGAGATGGAGTACAAGGAGGGAGTGCTCTCCTGCAACCTCTTCCTGGCGGATGAGATCAACCGCACCTCCGCCAAGACTCAGTCGGCGCTGCTGGAGGTGATGGCGGAGGGTCAGGTGACTGTGGACGGGATCACGAAGGAGGTGCCCCGTCCCTTCCTGGTGATCGCCACGGAGAATCCCATCGGTTCCATCGGCACGCAGATGCTGCCGGAATCCCAGCTGGACCGGTTTCTCATCTCCATGTCCATGGGGTATCCCGGACACGGGGACGAGGTGGAGATTTTGAAACGGCACAGGAAAAAACGTCCGGTTCAGGTGGAGAAGGTCATGAAGAGGGAGCGGATCCTGGAGATCATGGATGAGGTGGAGTCCGTCCATGTGTCGGAGGAGGTCTATGACTACATAGTGGATCTGGCGACGGTCACCAGAAACCATCCGTGGCTGGAGCTGGGCTTGAGTCCCAGGGGAACCCTGGCGCTGATGCATATCAGCCAGAGCCTGGCCTGGATGGAGGACAGGGACTATGTGCTGCCGGAGGATGTGAAGACGGCCTTTCCCTATGTGGCGGGACACAGGGTGGTATTCCGCACGAAGGCCCGCATCAGCCAGAAGGGCCCGGAACAATTGGTGGAGGAGATTTTCCAGGAGGTGAAACTGCCCCGGGTGGCAGGGATCAAACGATGAAGAAACAAGTGTGTCTGTACGCGGCTATTTTTTGCTTGACCTTGCTCTACGCTCTCTGCCTGGGAGAGTACGGGGGGTATGTGGTGTTCCTTTTGGTTCTTGTGTTCCCCCCTCTGGAGATATTTCTGTTCTGGCTCCTGATGCGGGGCAGAGTGGAGGCGAAATATCACATTCCCGTCTATCTGTGGGAGCAGGGCGAGCGGACGGTGATCCGGATTGAACTCATCAACCACTCGGGCTGGATCCCGGTGCTGCAGGGGAAGATCCGGCTGGAGATGCGGAATGAATTTATGTCCCACAGGGAAGAGGTGGAGTGCCCCTTTGCTCTGGAGAGGGAGGGAAGGAGAGAATTTTCTCCGGAGTGCTATCCCCGGTATCCTGGGATTTACAAAATCCGTGTGAAGGCTGTGTTATATGATTTTCTGGGGCTTTTTCCGGTTCGCGCAGACGGGATGGACTGGGAGGAGTTTACTATCATGCCCTGTTCGCTGGAGCTGTCGGAAATCAGTCTGAACCGCATGGAAGCGGAGGGGGACAGCGACATCTTCTCCCGGATACAGACAGGCAGTGACAGCTCGGAACTGTTCCGGGTCCGTCCCTACGAGCCGGGGGATAAGAGAAACCGGGTACATTGGAAGCTCAGCAGCAGGTATCAGGAGCTGATGGTGAAGGATTTCGGTTTTCCACTGGAATGTAATACGGCTGTTTTTCTCGATTTTTCCTGGGGCACCCGCTATGAGGATAAAAACAGAAAATGTGTTCAGACGCAGCTGGAGGTGGCTCTCTATCTGTGCCGGAGTCTGGTGGAGCAGAACATGCTGTTTTATCTCGTGTGGTACCATGCGCCGGAGAAAAAGGTTCTGCGCCGTATGGTGGAGAGGGAGGAGGATATATTCTTTGTCTTCCAGCAGATCTTCTCTTCCCGGATCTACGAGGGGAGTCTGACGCTGTCCCGGGCGTATCATCTCCAGTACGGGAAGGACAGACTGGTGCAGGCCTGTTATCTGGGACCGGAGACTTCCCTGGGGGAAAAGGACACGCTGCAGGCATACCTTGCCACGGAACATCTGCAGATCATTGCATCCAGGGGGTAGAGGCTGAGATAGAGGCTGAGATCGCCGGTCTGTTGTCACGATACGCTGAGGGAGGTGGGAAAATGGACAGAGAAAGCCAGGGGGCCAGGCGTTTTATCCCCCTATGTTATATCCTGCCCCTGTGGCTTATGTCCTACGCAGCGCTGTCTGCGTGGAATCAGGGCGTAGCCGGCCGGGTCATGGATCTGGGCTGGGAGACGGCGGCTCTTGTGCTGGGCTCTTTTTTCTATTCTCTGTGCTTTCTTGCCCGGTGGGAGAGAGTCAGTTTTACCTGTATCAATGGCTGCATTGCCGTGTCGGCTGTGTTGACCTGGTTTTTTCTGCCGGGTTTTCGACGCCAGATGCGATATACTCTGTATTATCTCCACGGGATGGCCGAGAGGACTTACGGCATCTCTTTTCTGCCGGACAGGCCGGAGATGGAGAGCGAGTCCATGGAGGCGGTCATCGCCTGGCTTTTTTTTCTGGTGCTATGGCTGACCCTGTACCTCTTTTGGCGGGAGGTGCCTGTCCTGGTTCAGATCCTTCCCATGACATGTTTTTATATCCTGCCTGTCATTCTGGACGGGAGGGTGAGCCAGGGGACCATGGTCTGTTTTTTCGGCGGCGGGATCCTCTGGTGGATGATTGGCCGGAAAAAGAGCCCTGAGCGCTGGATGGCACTGGTGTGCGGTGTGCCGGTGTTCATCCTGTCGGTCTGTCTGGTGGGCGTACTCTTTTCGGAGGAGAGATATCAGAGCCTGCTCTCCAGGGGAAGCGGGGAGGGGACAGCGGGCGCGGGGGAAGTGCTTCAGGAGGCCAGAGATACTCTGTTTGGCCGGTTTGCGCCGGAGGGATATATCCATTACGACGATATAACGATGTACCGGTTGACCGTGCAGAGCCACCTCAACCGGGAGGCTCCTCTGTATCTGAAAAATTTTGAGGCTGACACATACCGGGATGGAATCTGGAGAGGGGAAGAGCAGACGGGACTTTCGGTGCTGGCCGATGAGTTTGTGCTGTTGAAGAGCGGAGGGATACGGGTGAAAAAGACGGCGACACATGAGGATGTGATCGTCTACGGGGAAAATATGACCTACAGAACCGATGAGAGCGGGCGGATTTTCGTCTCTGATGAGAAAAACCGCCGTTACCAGTCCCAGGAGAAGAGCTGGGAGGAATATCTCGCCCGTCCGCTGATCCCGGAAGAGATCGGGGAGCAGGATCTGCCGGGGCCCGTCAGGAAGCAGTGCAGAAAACTGCTGGGCGACAGGAAGCGGGCCACTTACCGTGAGCTGGTGAGGGATATCCTGAACAGTTATGAAAAAAATTTTTCTTATACCTTGTCTCCCGGCAAAGCGCCGGAGGGGAAGGATGAGATCACCTACTTTCTCCGCAAATCTCATCGGGGGTATTGTACACATTTTGCCTCTGCGGCAGTGTTTTTGTTCCGCAGCCAGGGTGTGTCGGCCAGGTATGTGCAGGGATACTGTGTGGAACCGGAGTTTCTGCGTGAGAGGTTTCCCATGGAGGTGAAGGATTACATGGCTCACGCCTGGGTGGAGATATGGATCGACGATTGTTTTGTGCCGGTGGATGTGACACCTGCGGCGTTTCACAACGTATTTTACGGGGAAACCGGGGAGAGGGGCGGAAGCCTCGGCCAGGCACCTGCGGCCGCGCTGAAACCTGACATGGCGGCTACCCATGAACCCGCCACACAGGAGCCGGAAGGGGAGAAGATTCCGGAAGAGGACGGTTCGTCCGGGGGATCCCCGGCGCCGGCATGGCTGTTTCCGGCCCTGTCTGTCCTTCTCGCGCTCATCCTCCTGACGGCGCTTGTGATGCTGGTTTCCCGCCATATCCGCCGACAGAAACTCTACCGGTCATATCGAAGATGTCTCCGCGGCGGGGAGTGGGTATGTGCCATATGGCTTTTGCAGGAGGCGTTCCTGGATTTTATGGAGGATACCGGGTTTGTGTGGGAGGAGACGGACCGGGAGTGGACCAGAGAACACCTGGGATACGCCCTGTCCATGTACGTCCACGCAGAGGACGAGAAGGAGCTGAGGGAGTTCTACCGGGAACTGGACCGCTATGTAAACACAATCTACGAACTCCGGTATAAACTGTCATTGATTCCGGAGGAATCAATGACCTACGCGCCGTCAGGCGCCACCGATAAACTGTCATTGATTCCGGAGGAATCAATGACCTACGCGCCATCAGGCGCCACCGATAAACTGTCATTGATTCCGGAGGAATCAATGACCTACGCGCCATCAGGCGCCACCAATGCGCCGTCAGGCACCACCGATTATGAGAGATGGCGGCGCATGGTAGAGTTATTTCGAAAAATTTTGCATGGCAGAGAACATATGAATTTCATTCAACGTATCAATCTGCACCGATATGTGCTGGTCCGCATGATAAAATATAACCCTCCGGTGTCTGATTAATGCCATCATAAAATCAGTGAAACCGGACATACTAACACAGACAGGAATCGAGGAGGTTTTTGTGTGTGAAATGGCTGGTTCGGGCAGGGTTACTGCTGTTATGTATACTGGGCGGCTTCATGGCTATACCGAAGGTGCAGGTTGGCTCAGGGGAGAAGGTGTCCAGCAGTGTGCGATATGTGGCGCTGGGAGACAGTATTGCCAAGGGATATGGACTGCGGGATCCGGAGGAGGACTCCTATGTGGGACAGGTCTGTCAATATCTGGAAGGGGAGTACGATTATGTGGCCGCAACGAATTTTGGAGTGAACGGGATGGACAGCGAGGGACTTCTGGATGTACTGACCAACCCGCAGAATGAGCTTCACAGGAAATACTGCGCCACTCTGCAGTATGCAGATATCATAACCGTATCCATCGGCTCCAATGATCTGATGCATCTGGTGAAGCTCGATGTGGATATGCAGGAATATATCGAAAACGGAGACAGGATGTTCCGGGAGGCCTGTGAAAAATTTGACGTGAATTTCAGTGAGATCATTCAGGTGATCCGCCGCATCTCTCCCCGGGCGGAAATATATGTGAACAATGTATACAATCCTGCTAAGGGCCTGTCGAACTATGAACACCTGTATGACCTGGCGGAAAAATATATTGAATTATTAAATCAGAGTTTTATAAAATCCTCCGATTTCAAGGTGGTAGATATTAAAAAAGGATTTGATAAAAGTGACAAAAAGCTGGTGAATATGGCCTGGTCGGGAACCAAGATTGACCCTCACCCGAGCAGGGAGGGACACAGGCTGATCGGTGAGATGGTGGTGCAGGAAATACAGAAGAGCGAGGCTGTAAAAAAGGAGGAAAAATGAAAAGAGGAATTATTTTTGACCTGGATGGAACACTCTTGGATTCCAACTGGGTATGGCGTCAGCTGGATGTGGATTTTTTACAGAAATACGGATATGCCGTGCCAAAGGATTACGGAGAGAGGATCGCCTCCATGGCCTTCGGGGAGGCGGCGGTGTACACCATCCGGCGGTTCGGGCTGGACAGGACGCCGGAGGAAGTGATGGCAGAGTGGAATGAGATGGCGGAAGAGGCCTACAGAGAGCGGGTGAAGGTGAAGCCGGGAGTCAGGGAGCTTTTGCTTTGGCTCAGGGGACAGGATGTTCCTGCCGGGGTGGCCACCTCCAACATCGCCTGTCTGTATGAGCCCTGTCTCAGGCGGAACGGTGTTTATGAATTTTTCCACTCCTTCACGGAGACGAAGGAGGTAGAGAGAGGGAAGGAGCATCCGGATATTTACATAAAAGCGGCAGAAAAGATGGGCCTGGAGCCGGGGGATTGCGTGGTGTTCGAGGACATCCTCCCCGCCCTGCAGGCGGCGGGACGGGGAGGGTTTACCACGGTGGGTGTGTGGGAACCCTCCAGGGGACGTGAGAGGGACTGCCTTCTGGAGTCCTGTGATTATGTCATTGATGATTTTTCCGTTGTTCCCGCCTTGCTTAATCAGATGAAATGAGATATACTATCAATATGTTTTAAGGAGGAAGAGAATCATGCCTATTACTAATTTGCTAGAAGAGAATGCCAGAAAGTACCCCGATGAGGTGAGCCTGGTGGAGATCAATCCTGAGATACAGGAGAGAAGAAGGGTGACATGGAGGGATTACGAACTGATCGAGTCCAGCACGCTCTGTCACTACCGCCGGGAGATCACCTGGCATGTATTTGACGAGAAGGCGAACCGTTTTGCCCAGCTGCTTCTCAGCCGCGGTGTACATAAAGGGGACAAGGTGGCGATTCTTCTGATGAACTGCCTGGAATGGCTTCCCATATATTTTGGCGTGTTAAAGACGGGGGCCCTGGCGGTGCCCTTGAATTTCCGGTATGCGCCGGATGAGATCGAGTACTGCCTGAATCTGGCGGAGGTGGATGTGCTGGTGTTCGGTCCGGAGTTCATCGGCCGGGTGGAGGAGATCGCTGACCGGATCAGCCAGAACCGGCTGCTGTTTTATGTGGGCGGCGACTGTCCTTCCTTTGCGGAGGATTATGATAAACTGACGGCAAACTGCGCCAGCCTGGCGCCGGGGATTCCTCTGAGTGACAAGGATGACGCTGCTATATATTTTTCGTCGGGAACCACAGGTTTCCCGAAAGCGATTTTACACAATCACGAGAGCCTGATGCACTCCTGCAAGGTGGAGCAGAAGCATCACGGCCAGACACATGACGATGTGTTCCTCTGTATCCCGCCCCTGTACCACACGGGGGCCAAGATGCACTGGTTTGGGAGCCTGATCACGGGGAGCAGGGCAGTGCTGTTGAAAGGGGTCACACCCAGCACGATCCTGGAGACCGTGTCAGAGGAGAAATGCACGATCGTATGGCTTCTCGTGCCCTGGGCTCAGGATATCCTTCTGGAACTGGACAATGGGAACCTGAAGTTGGATGACTACAGGCTGGATCAATGGCGGCTCATGCACATCGGCGCCCAGCCGGTGCCCCAGAGTCTGATACGGCGCTGGAAAGAGTATTTTCCGAAACATCAGTACGATACCAACTACGGCCTGAGCGAATCCACCGGTCCGGGCTGTGTCCATCTGGGTGTGGATAACATCGACAAGGTGGGGGCCATCGGTATTCCGGGCTACGGCTGGGAGGCAAAGATCATAGATTCCCAGGGAGGAGAGGTCTCCCAGGGTGAGGTGGGGGAACTGGCAGTGAAGGGCCCCGGTGTCATGACCTGTTACTACAATGACCCCGAGGCCACCCGGGAGGTTCTTCACGATGGGTGGCTCTACACCGGCGATATGGCAGAGAGGGACGAGGATGGATTTATTTATCTGGTGGACCGGAAGAAGGATGTGATCATCACCGGGGGAGAAAATATTTACCCGGTGCAGATCGAGAATTTCCTCAGCAGGCATGAAGCCATCAAGGATGTGGCGGTGATCGGTCTCCAGGATGAGCGTCTGGGAGAGATTGCGGCGGCTATCATAGAGCTTAAGCCGGATATGGTCTGCACGGAGGAGGAGATCCAGGAGTTCTGCAAAGAATTGCCGAGATACAAGCGTCCCCGGAAGATCTTCTTTGCCGATGTGCCGAGAAACCCCACCGGGAAGATTGAGAAACCGGTGCTGCGGCGCATGTACCAGAGTGAGAATCTGGTGGATGCCCAGAACCGGGGTTGACAGAGTGAATGATGTGAGAGAAGAATGATATATTGCATACTGGAAAGGAGTTATAAGAAATGGGAAAGAAACCGACAGTTTTAATGATCTTAGACGGATACGGACTCAATGACAAGACGGAGGGCAATGCGGTGGCCCTGGCCCGGACCCCTGTGATGGACGAGATCAAGAGGAAATATCCCTTTGTAAAGGGGAACGCCAGCGGCATGGCAGTAGGGCTTCCGGACGGCCAGATGGGAAATTCGGAGGTGGGCCACACGAATATGGGCGCCGGCCGGATCGTCTATCAGATGTTGGTAAAGATATCCAAATCCATAGAGGAGGGGGACTTTTTCGAGAATCCGGCATTGATGAAGGCGGTGGAGAACTGTAAAAAGAATGATTCATCCCTTCATCTGATGGGGCTTGTATCCCCCGGCGGCGTACACAGCCACGCAGAGCATCTGTACGGGCTTCTGGAGCTGGCAAAGAGAAACGGTATAGAGAAAGTCTATATCCACGCCTATCTGGACGGCCGTGATGTGCCGCCTTCCTCCGCGGCGGAATACATGGAGGAATTGGTGGAGAAAACGAAAGAGATCGGCGTCGGGTCGGTGGCTACCATCTCCGGTCGTTTTTACGCCATGGACCGGGACAACGCCTGGGACCGCGAAGAGAAAGCCTACGCCGCTCTGGTGTACGGCGAGGGCGTGGAGGAAAATGACCCGGTACAGGCTATCCGCAACTCCTACAAAAATGATGTGACGGACGAGTTCATGCTGCCCACAGTGGTGGATAAAAACGGTATGATCGCCGAGAATGACAGCGTGATATTCTTTAACTTCCGGCCGGACCGGGCCAGACAGCTCACCAGAGCCTTTGTGGATCCGGATTTCACGGGTTTTACCCGGCGGAACGGATATTTTCCGGTGACTTTTGTCTGTATGGCGCAGTACGATGCCGAGATGCCCAATGTGCTTGTGGCGTTCCCGCCGGAGGAGCTGGTGATGACCTTTGGGGAATACCTGGCAAAACACGGAAAGAAGCAGCTCCGCCTGGCGGAGACGCAGAAGTACGCCCACGTGACCTTCTTCTTCAACGGAGGAGAGGAAAAGCAGTTTGAGGGGGAGGATCGTATCCTGGTGGATTCCCCGAAGGTTGCCACCTTCGATATGAAACCGGAGATGAGTGCCTACGAGGTCTGTGACAATCTGGTGGATTCCATAAAATCCGATAAGTACGATGTGATCATTATAAACTTTGCCAACCCGGATATGGTGGGCCATACCGGAATCCTGGAGGCGGCGATCAAAGCCATCGAGGCGGTGGACGAGTGCGTAGGCAGGGCATTGGATGCCATCCTGGAGGTGGGTGGACAGATGTTCATCTGTGCCGACCATGGAAATGCGGAGAAATTGATCGATGAGGACGGAGAGCCCTTCACCGCTCACACCACGAACCCGGTGCCGTTCCTCCTTGTGAATTACGATGAAGCCTACACCCTGCGGGACGGCGGATGCCTGGCGGACATCGTGCCCACACTGATAGAAATGATGGGCATGGAGCAGCCGCCGGAGATGACCGGAAAATCGCTTCTTGTCAGGAAGTCCTGACAAGAAGCAATGGATAGGGGCTGTACACTGGCTGATGTGATTCCCTTTCGCTTGACGGGTATCCCTTCATCAGTGCGACAGCCCCTTTGTTGGCCAATCAATGAAAAATTGTCTTCCGATGATGTTCCGGCAGATATCAACCGGATATTTTGGTCGTTGGCAGGGAGGACAGATTGTTGTCCTCGCTGTCATCCGGGATGGATTTCAGATATTCCGTCCCTCTGTTGTGGGCGATGCCCACTTCCCGGATCTCTCCGGACCGGGCCAGGCTGACGCCCTCTGCACGGTCCACGATACGGCCGTCAGAGAGTTCATAGCCGGTGATGCGTCCGCTCTGTTTCACCAGACCGGTGATCGTGACGGCATCTTCCCTGGGGGAAGGGATCTCATCCATGGCCAGTTTCGGCAATTCGCTTCGCAAATTTTTATCCATATTTTTCTCCCTTTCTGTTGGAATGTTGCATTCTTTGATATCAGTATGCACAGATGGGAGATTTTTATTTGCAGAGATTATGCCAGTTTCTGCAACTGTTCGGACAGAATTTCATTCTGCTTGTAGGACTGGTTGATCACGGGCAGAAACATTTCGTCGGAAAGTTTCTGTTTTTTCCGTTCCTTCGTGTTGATCCTCTTCACGCTGCCCTTCACGTCCTTTTCCTTCTCCGGAAGTCTGGCGTAGGCGCTGCTCTTTTTAAATTCATCGATCTCCTTCTGGATCATGGCGGCCATATACTCCCGGTCGGGATCATTTTCCATGGCTTTCAGCCTGGCAAACTGTCTGCCGATCACATTTTGCACCGCCTCCTTGGAGCGGCAGTTTTTCAGCTGGGTCTTCAGATTCTTTCTGGATTGTTCTACCCGTATGGCGGTGCGGTACAGCTCCGGATTGTGGATCCGCAGGTAATTTAATTCCTTTGCCGTCAGTGGCTGCCCGGATTTCAGTTTGCGCTGGATGTTCCGCTCAAGTGACTCTCTGTCCTCCTCGGGCACGTCGTATAGGGTTTCCTCCATTTTGAGGATGCCTTCTTTGATAAGCTCTGCCGCTGTCTTCTCCGTCTTGTCCCCGTTCTGTGCCGGCTGCTCTGTGGTGAACTGGATATTCTGATTCATTTTTTCGTTCCTCCCCTGAATAAGCTGTGTTTTTGTTTTGTTCCATATGAGATGCAGGCCTGTTGAACCTGACATCAGGAAGCTATATATTATATCGGCAGGAAACGGGGATTGGATACCTTTTTTTGCCTGTGTTTGTGTCGATATATACGATATATCTGTATAAGGCAGGTGGTGGAAATGCTGTCAATAGCAGTATGTGATGATGAAGTTATAGAATGCTGTAACATGGCAGGGAAAATTAAAGAAATTCTGGAAGAGATGAAAATGCCATGCATCATACGCCAGTTCCGGAGCGGTGGTAAACTGTTGCAGGCATTGGAAAGTTTTGACATTGTGTTCCTTGATATCATCATGCAGGATCTGGATGGAATGAAAACAGCACAGATTTTCCGCGAAAAGGCGTCGGATAAGATACTCATTTTTGTATCTTCCAGCAGGGAGTATGTGTTTGAAGCGTATGACGTGGAGGCTTTTCAATATCTGCTGAAGCCTGTGGATGACAAGAAACTGAAAAGGGTACTGCAAAAAGCCGTCCTCAAAACAGAAAGCCGCTCACAGGAATTTATCATTGTCAGCAGGGAAAGACAGAAAATGAAGTTATTTCTTGATGATATATATTTTTTTGAGATAAGAGGAAGAATATTGGAAGTTCACGTGCCGGAAGGTATTTTTGCTTATTATGGAAAGATAGGGGAGCTGGAGAACAAACTGAGGGATAAAGGTTTTTTCAGGTGTCATAAAAGCTATCTTATAAATATGAGATATGTTGACGGATATAACAGGCAGGAAGCGATTCTGGAAAACGGTAAGAAAATCGTGATCGCAAAAAGAAGATATGAGGATTTTTGCAAGGAAGTGCTTAAAATTATGCGAAAAAATGGGGGGATTCTATGAAACTGATTTTAGATAACGCAGATATTTTAATCATAGCGCCATTTTTTCTCGGGTATCTATGGGCAGCGGATGTATTTTGTAAAAAATTTTTAGGAGCTTCAAAAAGGAGAGAATGGTTGTTTATGATTTTTTCCTTTTGTGGCTGTCTGTTTTGCAATATTGTCGTTCGGTTTTATTCCGTTTCATACATTTTATCTGTGATGTTGAGCCAAATATTCTTTATGGGATTGGTAATGCTGTTGTTTCAATCAGACAAGGAGAAAAGGATTCTGGCTGCATCTATGCTGATGTTGACTGCAAGGCTGGCAGCAGATTTCTGTAATTCTTTTTTATCATGTTTGGCGCTGTTTTTCTATCACGCTGAAAAAAAAGATTCCAGAACCATTTTTGGAGGAGTGGGAAATCGGACTAATCAGTGGTGTCAGCTATTGTTTTGTCATATTGGTTATACACTGGATGTCAAGGCATCTTGCGTCTGTTTTTTGTGGCAAACGAGGGAAATGGTATGTCATATTGGCTGTCCCCTTACTTATGATCATAACAGTGTTTGACGTGGCGGCCTGGGGTGCAAGCAACGGCGTTATGGTCAGGAGCGAAGGTAATATGGGGGTTTATTATGACCAGATTTTCAGCAATGTCGAATTTCTGGTTTTGGCACTCCTGTCTATGGTTGCAACAGGATTTTATGTATTTGGGATGAATCGGATTTATTTGGAGCAGGAAAAAAGCAGCCGGTACCATTCGCAGATTGCGGTTTACAAAATGCTGGCGGAGCAATACGGGCAATCAGAACGATTACGGCATGACATGAAAAACCATATCATTGCTCTGTCGGCGCTGTGCTGGAACAGAGAATGGGAGAAGATGGAGGATTACCTGAAAAATATGGAGGGTATTGCCTTGGATGTTGGCGGGGATGTGACAGGGAATAAGGCGGTGGATGCGCTTCTTTATCAGAAGCGGAAACGGGCGCAAGAGGAAAACATCAAATGGGAGTGTGATGTGCAGATACCAAAGGGATGCTGTATCAATGAGTTTGACCTGTGTGTATTGTTCGGAAATATATTGGATAATGCGCTGGAAGCGTGTGGGCGGCTGCAACGTGGGGGCGGCTGCAACGTGGGGAATATAGCTTTATTCATATTCAGGCGGGAACCGTTAAAAAATGTTTTCTGCTTGAGGTAAAAAACAGTATGGACAAGAAGGAAAACTGTACAGAGGGATATACAAATAAACCTGAATCCGTGAGCTTAGCCCCAAATCATAACCAGATAAGATAATCTGGCTGA
>CAZAEM010000011.1:0-77733 GCA_964484225.1 uncultured Eubacterium sp. | reverse complement strand
AATTCAAGGACTTCTAGGTATCTCGCCGATGTAGTCCTACTATAGTCTCCACATGATCGCCCTGGTGAATTATATCAATAAAGGCGAACCGGAAAAGATATGTACCACTATCGGTATGCAGAGCCATCTGGATGTGGATTTCCCGACAGTTGAATCCTACACCCAGGCATTGGAGGCATTTGCCAAGGCGGGATATGAGGTGCAGATCACAGAGTTTGATGTGACGATCAACAACAACAGCGGCATGTACCTGCAGGAGGGGCAGGATTTCTACAACCAGTCGGATTATATCGGGAATCTGATCAAGTCCATCGCGGCCCTGCAGAAGCGGACGAACGCCATCAAGAGTTTTACCCTCTGGGGACTGTACGACGAGGTGTCCTGGCGGGGCGGAGCCAATTCTATGGGGAACTCCCAGCCTCTGCTCTTTGATATGAATATCAATGATCCGAAACCCTCGTTTTTCGCATTTGTGGATGCACTGAAATAGGGAGTGGAGTATATGGAAAAAATAATGCTCTTTCAGGTGCCGGAACATGCGGCCTCCAAAATCCGGAGACTGGCTGCTGGAAAGAAGATACGGGTTGTTCCGGTGGAGAGAAAAGACTGGGGCGTTTCCCTCGGTGATCTGGCCGCGGGAAATGCCGGGTCAAAGCTCCCGCAGCCCCCGCCGGGTTCCCTGCCGGAAGGAAGCCTGATGGTGTTCTGCCAGGTGTCACAGAAACATTTTGACAAGCTGCTTTTTGAGATGCGGGACAAAAAGATCCCGGTGGATTTTAAGGCAGTCCTGACGGAAACCAACCGCCACTGGACGGTGAGTAAACTCTATGAGGAACTGGCCCGGGAACGACGGCAGACTTTACAATCTGATAAAAAAGGTGTACAATAACCCCATAAAGTTTCAAAATGAGGGGGGAGAATACTTATGAAAAACATAAGCATGGATTATCTTCTGGCAAATCCGAAGTCGGTGGTGGATACTGTCCTTCGTGACAATGAGGTTCTGACAGTGAAATCCAAGGGCGGCAATATCGTGATTTTGCAGGAGGATGAGTGGAATATCACAAACGATGCGCTGCAGTATGTCATGGAAAATTCCTGACGGCAGACGGTTCATGTGTGATGTGAGGAGGAAAGAGGTTCCCCAGTGAGAGGGGGCCTTTTTCTTTTGCTTTGTTACTATTCACAGCCGATTTGAACAGATATACAGATTCATCGGTTTGACTATTGTAGCATTGGGCACCTCGCTGCCGGAATTGGTCACATCTGTATCGGCTGCCAGAAAAGGGAAAGCGGATATAGCGATAGGAAATATTGTTGGCAGCAACATTTTTGCTATATTATTTGTTGTTGGATTATCCGCCGTTATTACGCCGATACCATTTTCTGACGGATTTTACATGGATACAATTCTGGCGGCATTGGCAGGCGTCTTTTTGATGGTTTGCAGTATGCGCCACCGTAAACTCCGGCGTTCTGTTATTGTATAATTCAACAAAATATGATAATATATGTCCATGCGATGTTTTGTCGCATGGACCTACGCGGCATCAGCCGCTTCCATGATAATATGTCCATGCGATGTTTTGTCGCATGGACCTACGCGGCATCAGCCGCTTCCATGATAATATGTCCATGCGATGTTTTGTCGCATGGACCTATTATGTACGGAGGCAGACACAATGGTTTTCAGCTCGCCAATATTTTTATTTGCATTTTTGCCGGTTATTTTTATACTCTATCTGATGATAAAACCCATATGGGGAAGGAACGCTCTGCTGATCCTGGCGAGTCTGATATTTTATGCGTTCGGGGAGCCGGTCTATGTATTTCTGATGATCCTCTCGGCATTTGTCAATTACCTGTTCGGTCTGTTTTTGGGAGCGGGGGAGAGAGGGCGCGGTCTGCGCCGGCTGTGCCTTGTGCTGGCCGTGGTGCTGAATCTGTCTGTTCTGGGGGTTTTCAAGTATGTAGCTTTCTTTTTTGAAAATATCAATACATGGTTCCACGCGGATTTTCCGATACCGGAAATCGCTTTGCCCATTGGGATATCCTTTTACACATTCCAGGCGCTGTCCTATGTGATCGACGTCTACCGGGATGCCGGGCGCAGTCAGAAGAACTTTGCCAGGGTTCTCCTGTACATATCCTTTTTCCCGCAGCTGATTGCAGGGCCCATCATACGGTGGACAGATATCGAGGGGCAGCTGTCGCGCAGGAAAGTGGACGTGGATTTGATCATAAAAGGGATCCAGAGGTTTGTGACAGGACTGTTCAAGAAGCTGATTTTTGCCAACGGGCTGGGGGCTGTGGTGTCTGAGGTGTTTGCCATGGATATAGGCGGGTACAGTTTTCTGGTGGCGTGGTTTGGAGCGGTCTGTTATGCCCTGCAGATCTACTATGATTTCAGCGGGTACTCCGATATGGCCATCGGTTTGGCGAGGATGTTTGGATTCCGGTTCCGGGAAAATTTCGAGCATCCCTACTCGGCGGTTTCCATACAGGATTTCTGGAGGCGATGGCATATCTCGCTGACCTCCTGGTTCAGAGAGTATGTCTACATTCCGCTGGGGGGAAACCGCAGGGGTAAATTCCGAACAGAGTGCAACAAGCTGCTGGTCTTTTTCCTGACAGGGATATGGCATGGGGCCAACTGGACATTTCTGCTGTGGGGCCTTTTTCACGGCGTGGTCAATGTTCTGGAAGATACGGTGCTGCCAATCAAAAAATGCGGTATCCGCGTGATTGGCAATCTGTACACGTGGGTGATCGCCGTCACGGCTTTTGTCATGTTCCGGGCGGATACGGCCACACAGGGATTCCAGATGATCAGGGCGATGTTTTCCAATTTCTTCCTGGATCAGGAGTCCCTGGATTATCTGCGGGGGATTTCCCCCTACATGGCGGTTGTGCTGATCCTGGCGATCCTGCTCTGTTATCCGGTTTTCCGGAAAATGTCAGCCCGGGTGAAGAGGGCGTGGGAGAGCAGGAGAGGGATATATACCGGGGTGCGGTATGCTGGGATTCTGGTGCTTCTTGCAGTATGTGTCTGCAATCTGGCATCGGCATCCTACAATCCGTTTATATATTTTCGATTTTGAGGTGACATTGTGTATAAAAAAATATTTATCGCTCTGTTTTTTATCTGCCTTCTCATACCTTTTGTGTCGATGGCGTTTTACAAAACAGATCTGAGCATTGAGAAGAAATACGATGAGGCCTTCCCATCGCTTGTGGAGGAGGGGGAGGTCAACACGGCATTTTTTTCAGAGGTGACGGATTACTTTGCCGACCATTTTGCCTTTCGTCAGGAGATGGTCACGGCGGATGCCCTGGTGAAGGCGAAGCTGTTTCGAACCTCCAACAATGAGAAGGTGGTTGTGGGAAAGGAGGAGTGGCTCTTTTTCCAGGAGACTATGGACGATTATACGGGGAAAAATCTGCTGGACGGGAGGGAGATCCGAAACTGCGCAAAAGTGCTGCAGCTCCTTCAGGAGGCGGCGGAGGAGTACGGCAGCAGCTTTGCCTTTACGGTGCCGCCCAATAAAAATTCCCTGTACGGACAGTATATGCCGGGGCGCATAAAGAAATCAGAGCAGGCGGGGAATCTGGAACACCTGCAGGAGGAAATGAAAACTCTGGGTGTACACTATGTGGATCTGTATGAGCCCCTGCACCGGGAGGATACGCCGGTCTATCACCGGCTGGATACCCACTGGAACAATCAGGGGGCCGCGCTGGCCTGCGGCGTCCTTTTGGATGATCTGGGGCGGAAGCACACAGACTACCGCAGTGTACCCTTTCAGAGGAAAAACAATTTTTCCGCCGATCTGCAGGGGATGCTGTTTCCGAAGCTGGACAGACCGGATGAGAATGTGATGTATGACAGGGAACATTCCTACCGGTATGTGGAGGAAGTGGATTCAACGGAGGCCATAAATATTGAGACCGAGTGTGACGGAAAGAAAAAGACTCTTCTGATGTACCGGGATTCCTTCGGCAATGCGCTGATCCCTTTTTTGGCGGACGAGTATAAGTCAGCTTATTTTACCAAGGAAGTACCCTACGATTTTTCCCTGATGGACATATATTTTCCGGAGGATGTAGTGATAGAACTGGCTCAGAGACAGATTCCCACACTGCTGGAGGGAGTGCCCTATGTCATGGCCCCCATGCGCAGCTTTGACAACGATGTGGAGGAGGCGGAGAACACGACGGCCACCATGGAGATCGAGGATCAGGACGGCTGCCACTTTATCTGCGGAGAGCTGGACAGTGGATTGATGGATGAGGATTCGGATGTCTATATATGCTTCAACGGGGAGGACAGCTGCCTGATGTATGAGGCATTCCCGGTGGCGCCGGATCCCATGGATGAGGAGGCCAGCAGGGCTTACAGCTACGGGGCGTATATCGATGACGGAACGCTGAAAAAGGGGAGATATCAGATCGATATTATCACAAAAAGAGGAAAAAAGTATTATTCTACTGGATTTCTCGCCGATTGTGAGATAAAATAAAGACATTGTTTACAGTACAAGGAGGAAAGAAAGCATGAGAAACAGAAAGTTGGTAAAGGGGAAAATGATGACGGCTCTCCTTTTGAGCCTGGCGTTGAGCGTGGGGACACCCGCGGCCTGTCTGGCGGAGGAAAACGCAAAAACGGTACACGAGATCAGAAAAACGTCCAGAAAGACCACTACGGACAGCAGCACTTCTTCAAAAAAATCCACCAAGAAGAAATCCAAGGCGAAGAAAGCGGCGATCAAGAAGAAAAAGAAGAAGGCAAAGAAATATGTGGGAAAGAAACTCACCAGTCTGGTGGCTGCCATCGGGAAGTACAAGCGTCTCACCAAGGCAAACAGCTGTTACTATGACGGAGAGTACGACGGCATTGCAAAGTACGATGGCTTTTCTGTATACTGCCACACAAAGCGGCGGAAGACGTGGTATGTGGATTCGGTAGAGTGAAGGGCACAGGGACAGGAAGATGATGGGAAAAATGCAATACGGCAGGTATGTGCTGCTGTTTCTCCTTTGTGCGAGCTTTGTCTGCGGCAGACCTGGATATGCTACAGCAGTAGAACCGGCCGCTTCGGATACGCCGACGCATACAGTGACTCCGGCAGAGACGATGACTCCGGCGGAGGGAACCGAGACCGCGGAGGCTCCGGAGGCAACCAGTCCGGCGCCGGTCCGGACTGCGTCGCCGAAGAAGAGACATCGCTGCAAACTGGTAAAACGCGGGGGCAGGACTTTTTGCCTGAACGAGAAGGGCAGGAAAATACGGGGGAGATTTTTCAGAGTGAGAGGGAAAACCCACTATTTCGATAAAAAGGGAGCCATGGTGTACGGCTGGCTGAAAAAGGGGAAGAACTACTATTATCTATCGCGCAACCACGGAAACCTGGTGAAAAACAGAAGGGTAGACGGTGTCCGCATCCGGAACGGGCGGGCTGTTGTGACGGCGGAGAGCCGGAAGAAACTGGATACCATGCTGAGAGCGGCGAGGATCGTGAAAAAGATTACCCGGCCCACCGACACGAAAAGCCGGAAACTCTATAAAAGCTACCGCTACGTGATGAAGTTCGGATACTGCAGATATCGTCTGTTGAAGCCGATATGCAGGCAAAAGGGATGGGAGATGACATTTGCCAACGATATATTTAAGAGACACAGCGGATGCTGTGTGTCGGAGGCCTCCGCTCTGGCTTTCCTGACCAGAGAATGCGGGTACAAAGATGTGTATGTGTGTCACGATACCAGCCATGCCTGGATGGAACTGAAGGGCAGGGTATATGACCCTCTGTTTTCCGAGTCAAAGGGATTCAGCGAGTATTACGGGAGATCTTACGTTGGTTACGGATGTCATCCGGCGGGAAAGAGAAAGATCGGTTAGTTCCTGTACCGTGGCCCGATGGATAAGACAAGTGTAGAACAGGAGGGACAAAGTGGCTAGATTACTGTTAGTGGAAGATGACAGGGCGATCGTGGAGAACCTGTCGGAGTTTCTTGTGGCGGAGGGATTTGCAGTGGATGCCGTCTCCGGTCAGAAAATGGCGCTGGAACGGCTGGAAAGTGAGAAGTATGATCTGGCCCTGCTGGACATATCTCTGGCGGAGGGGAATGGATTTGCCGTGTGCTCTTACGTGAAACAGAATACCGATATACCGGTGATATTTCTCACCGCCTCCGGGGACGAGTACAGCGTGGTGACCGGTCTGGATATGGGGGCGGATGACTATATCAGCAAGCCCTTCCGCCCGCGGGAGCTGGTGTCCAGGATCAATAGTGTGCTGCGGCGTTTCGGCGGGGTTCAGTCGCTGCTCACCGCCGGGGACGTGACGGTGGATGCCGCCAGGGCCGTCGTGAAAAAGGCGGGAAAGGAAGTCTTTCTGTCTGCTCTGGAGTACCGGATCCTATTAGTGCTTTTTCACAACAAGGGAAAGGTGATCACCAGGGAGAAGCTGCTGCGGGAGATCTGGGATATGGCCGGGGAGTTTGTGAATGACAACACGCTTACGGTATATATCAAGAGACTTCGGGAGAAGATTGAGACGGATTCCGCCAATCCGGAGATCATACGGACAGTCAGAGGAATGGGGTATCGAATCCTATGAAATATTTCAGAAATCCGGAGATTAAGAGGGAGAGCATTATTATTCTACTACTGTGGTCTATTGCTGTCCTGGCAGGTGGACTGCTGTTTAACGGCGGCGCATGGTTCGCCGCCATCACCGGCGGTATATTCGTGCTGTTCCATTTTCTTTCCTCCTATCGCAGATATCAGAAGATAACAAAACTCTCGGAAGAGATTTCCTGTTTTCTACACGGGTGGAAAGTATCGATAGAACAGCAGGACGAGGGAGAACTGTCTATTTTACAGAATGAGATTTTCCGGATGATCGCTAAATTAAAAAAGCAGACAGGGGAGCTGTCGGAGGACAAAATTTTTCTCTCAGACTCTATCGCGGATATCTCGCATCAGATACGCACTCCCCTCACTACGCTGAACCTGATCGCTTCTAGACTCAGGGTGGAGGAGATGACGCCGGAAAAGAGGGAAGCGCTTCTGTACGACCTGGAGGGACTTCTGGATCATATGGACTGGCTGGTGCAGACCCTTTTGAAAATCTCCAAGCTGGATGCGGGGACGATCAAGATGCAGCAGGCCCGGGTGTCGGTGAGGGAACTGGTGGAGCTGTCCACAGAAGCGCTGTTGATACCCATGGAGCTCCGGCAGCAGGGGCTTGCGGTGGAGATCCAGGAGGGAGCCTGCTATACCGGTGATATGGCCTGGACGAAGGAGGCGCTGGGAAATATCGTGAAAAACTGCATAGAGCACACGCCTGAGGGAGGCAAGATCCGTATCCGGGGGCGGGAGAATCCTATTTTTACGGAAATCCGCGTGGAAGACAATGGCCCCGGTATCTCGTCAAGGGATCTGCCCCATCTCTTTGAACGGTTTTATAAGGGGGAAAATTCTTCGGAGAAAAGCGTGGGGATCGGTCTGGCTCTGGCCCGGATGATCGTGGGACGGCAGAACGGGACGCTTACGGCAGAGAACCGGCGGGAGGGCGGAGCGTGTTTTGTCATACATTTTTATAAGGGAACGGTCTGAGAGTTGTAAACAGAGAAAAAATATGCTATTTTATTTTTAGAATAATCAAGTGCAGAGGATGGTGTTTGTATGGGACTGGATTTAAACAATGGGGTGGTGGACAATCTGCTTGAGTTCCTTCCCGAAGTTCTGTGCGCGTTTTATGTAAACCTGACAAGAGATGTCTGTATTGGCAGAAATGGCAATCAGGATATCATGAAATGGCTGGAACATGCCGCAACATTTGAACAGCTGAGAGATAAACTGTCGGAAGGTGTACTGGAGGGGGAGTACAGGGATTGCTATTATGCTTATTTCAACAGGGAATATCTGCTGAGAATGTTTGAGGAAGGTGTCCATGAAAAATCTGTGGATGTCCAGTGTCGTGTGACCACAGGGGAGATCCACTGGGTCCGCATCACGGCGCGGCTGCTCCGCAATGAAGGGACGGGAGAGGTGGAGAGTCTGATCTACGCCGTGGATGTGAACGATGTCGTTTGCAAAGGGGGAGAGGGCAGCAATCTTGCGGGGTCACTGAGCAATGTCTATTTCTCATCCCACTATATCAATCTGACGGAAGATACATTCAAGGAATTGAAAGCCCCCGAGTCATCCACAATCTGCTGGGCAGCCAGTCCCATGCGGAACAGGATTTTCAGACCAGGGACAACCGATATTGCCGGGCCTCCTACATCAAAGTTTTGCAGGAGAAAGACGGCGATGTTTCCTGTGTGTTTTTTGTTTTGCAGTGTATCGATGACATTGTCCAGAGAGAGAGGGAGAAAAAACTCCAGGATGCGGTTATCGCGGCGTTGAGCAGGGATTATTTCTCCATCTATTATATGAATCTGGACAAGAATACATTCGTTCTTCTTCGCTCCGAAAATGTCAGAAGACCGAATTTGTACAATATCTCGGAGACCGCCCAGAGCTATTCGGATGCTCTGCAGAAATTCAGTCAGGATTTTGTCTGTGAGGAGGACCGGGAGTCCTTCCTCAAGATGACAGACGCCGGGTATATAAAACAGCGGTTGACAGAGGAGGAATCCTTCATGTTCCGCTATCGGGTCAGCCCTCCGGGGATGGAGTACTTTGAGGTCCGTCTTGTGAGGGGAGAGGAAGACGTGGACGGGATGCATGCCATCGTGGGCGTCCGGGATGTGGATCTGGAGATGAAAAAAGAGCTGGAGCATCAGGAAAAACTGGTGAATGCGTACAGACGGGTACGATTAAATCTGAGCCAGGAGGAACAGTACCGGCGTGCCATCGTCTCCGGGGCTATTTTAGTCTACAATGTGAATGTATCAAAGGATCTGGTGGAAAGCGATGTCTATGTGATGCAGAATGGCAAAACGGTATCCATGCTGGAGCTGGTAGGACTGGAGGCGCCCTGTCAGGCCAGTGTGTTTTATGAAAGGTTTGCCAGGAAAAAAGTGGAGGAGGAATATCAGGAGGCTTTTTTGGAGGGTACCGATATAAAGGGCCTCAGAGCGGCATTTGCCAGAGGGGAAAATGAGCAGGTCCAGGAGTTTGCGGCGGATCTTGAGGAGGGAAAACGCATCATTGTCCGCCAGACGATGTTGCTTTTTAAGGATGTCAGCTCCGGTGATATCATTGTTCTCTGTAACTGCAAGGATATCACGGAGGCAAAGGACAAGGAACTGAAGACACAGCAGGCACTGAAGGATGCATTCGAATCCGCCATGCTGGCAAATCAGGCGAAATCGGATTTTCTGTCCCGGATGTCCCACGACATCCGCACTCCCATGAATGACATTATCGGCATGACGGCCATCGCCGGCGCCCATCTGGACGATAGAGCCAGGGTGAAGGACAGCCTGACCAAGATCTCCGCACCAGTAAAATACAGGGGACTGGTCTTGGTATGGCGATCACGAAAAATATCGTAAATATGATGGGAGGACAGATCCAGGTTGAGAGTGAGATAGGAAAGGGTTCAAAATTTGTCATTACTATCTTCCTTCAGATCCAGGACGGGGTGGTTATCGATACGGAGCCGCTGGCGGGATTGCCGATCCTGGTGGCGGACGCTGACAGGATTGCCTGTGAAAATACGTCCGTCATGCTGGACGATATCGGTATGAAAAGTGAATGGGTACTCACCGGCAGGGAGGCCGTGGAGAAGGTGGAGGAGCGTCACAGAGCCGGGGATGATTACTTTGCGGTCATCGTGGACTGGAAGATGCCGGAGATGAACGGGATCGAAACCACAAAGGCCATCCGAAAGATCGTGGGAGATGAGATGCCGATCATCATTATCTCTGTTTACGACTGGTCGGATATCGAGATGGAGGCCAGACTGGCGGGGGTCAATGCCTTTATCAGCAAGCCCGCTTTCCGGTCGAACCTGGCAAAACTTTTTCTCGGACTGCTGGATTCATCGGAGGACGGAGAGGTCGTGGAGGATATGCTGGACATGGGGAATTATGATTTCAGTGATCTGCGGGTGCTTCTCGTGGAGGACAATGACCTGAACCGGGAGATCGCTGTGGAGATTTTGAAGGAGACGGGACTGCAGGTGGAGGAGGCAGAGAACGGGAAGCAGGCGGTGGATATGTTTGAGAAGATGCCGGAGCGATACGATGTGAACGCTGCCATCAGTGTGGGGCTGAACGAACATATCGCAAAGCCGCTGGATCTGAAACGGATGATGGAGTGTATCCAGAGATGGACAAGAGGGTGAGGTCGTGGGGCGGCCGCTCAGTGCCGTCCCGGGCACCACAGATCATAAATGCCTGTCCTAAAAATTATGTTAAACATGTTGTATAATTTCCGTTTTTCTGTTAGAATGTAAATACAATCTTGAGAAAGGAGGAGCATGATACACAGAGAGTTTACCATGATTCCACGATCGTGTATTATGTCAAAGAAAATGAAAGGAATATTCAAAAAGGTGTGTGCAGTTGCCCTGGCTGCGGCATTGTCCGTCTCGGCTCTCGCCGCTGCACCGGAGGCAGAGGCAGCCAAGAAGGCCAAAAAGGTCAAGAAGATCACGCTGTCCGCAACCAAAAAGACACTGGCGCCGGGAGGAAAATTTACCCTGAAGGTAAAAAAAGTGAAACCGGCCAAGGCCTCGAAAAAGGTCACTTGGAAGTCCAATAAGACTTCCGTTGCCACAGTGAGCAAAAAGGGTGTAGTAAAGGCCAAAAAAGCCGGGACGGCAAAGATCACAGCTGTCTCCAAGAACAACAAGAAAGTGAAAGCCACCTGCAAGGTGACAGTCAAAGCTGCCGAGACGCCTGAGACCACGGCGCCGGTCCAGACCGCGGCTGTCTCCCCGACGCCTGCGTCGAACAGTAAAGCTCCGGCTTCTACGCCCACGGTGGTTCCCACGGTCAATCCTACGCCGACGCCATGGCCCACACCGGACCCCGGCGGACCGGATTCCCTGAAGGGCAATGCGGATTTCAACATGGGAACAGTGATCAACTATGCTAAGACACAGGATGAGAAGTTCACTGAACTGGCGAAAAAGCAGTTTGATATCGTCTCTTTTGAAAACGAGATGAAGGGTTATTCTCTTCTGGATACAGAGGCGTCCAAAGCCGGCGACGGCACTCCCGTCTGCAAATTTGAACAGGCAGATGAGATGGTGGAATGGGCGATCTCCAACGGTCTGCGTGTCCGCGGACATGTGCTGATCTGGGAGAACAGCATGGCAAGTTCTTTCTTCTACAAAGGGTATGATAACACGGGGAATGACGAGGACCTGGTGGACAAGGACACACTGCTGATGCGTATGAAATCCTACGAGTATCAGGTAATCTCCCATTTCGAGGAGAAATATCCCGGGGTTGTCATTGCCTGGGATGTCATCAACGAGGCCATTGACAACAGTGCCAAGGAGGATGAGGCGGATCCCACAACGGGCCTGCACCTCTATACAACCGGAAACTTCTACAAGATCCTTGGCGGCGAATACATCAAATATGCGTTCCAGTATGCGAATGATGCGGTGAAGGCTGCTACGGAAAAAACGGGCAACGAAATCCTGCTGTACTACAATGATTTCAACTGTTTCCAGAGCCCGAAAACGGAGTATATCCTGGAGCTGATCGACTACTTAAATGCGGATCCGGACAACAAACTGCTGCCCTGCATGGGCATGGAGGGTTATGTCCTGATGGGCTGGCCGAATGCCTCCGATGTGGGAACCGCTATGGGAAAATTTGCGGATAAGGGCCTGAAGGTGGGCATCAATGAGCTGACCGTCCGCAATTATGTGGATGATGAGGAAAAGCATGCAGATCGCTATAGGGATGTGTTTACCCAGTACTGTGAGTTCGTCAAGAGTCATCCCGGTCAGCTGACCAATGTAAGTATCTGGGGCTTGTTCGACCGCCCGGATCTGACATCGGATTCCGGCTATGACTATGAAATTTACGGTACGTATTCCGGTCTCTACACAGCAGACTATAAGGAAAAACTTGCGTTCGGGAGCGTCCTTGATGTATTGAAGAGTTATCAGTAATGATGTGGTGAAGTTTTCATAGTTTGTATGAAATGCCCCGCCGGGTCTGTCGGAAGACAAACCGGCGGGGGTTTTTTGATACGACCGGGGAGAGTGGTATATCAGATACAAAATGCAGCATAGAGAGGAACGGTCTTTTTCCCGTCCTGGAAGCCAAAGTTCAATTATATTGTAGCATTATATCGTGTAGACAAGTGGCGTGAAAAAGTATATAATATGTGATATACTGAGTGCGATAGAAGTAAGAGATAACCGACTGGATTCAAGCAATGCAATAATAGATTGATGGAGGGGGATATGGCTCTGGAAAATAAATTAGGTATTACCGATTTGGCAGAACTGGCACGGGCAGAAGAAAAAATAAGTAAAACAAAGGCAATTGAGCTATATGAAAGTGATATTATGGATGGATTTGAAGTTGGAAAATTTTCAGGGCTTGCCAGAATTCACAAGTTTCTATTTGATGAGATATATGATTTTGCCGGGAAAGTGAGAACAGTAAATATAGCAAAGGGCAATTTTAGATTTGCCCCTGTAATGTATTTAGAAATGGCATTAAAACATATTGATGAAATGCCTCAATCAACTTATGATGAGATTATTGAAAGATATGTGGAAATTAAGGTATTGCTCAAGGATGCCTTAACAGATCAGATAAACAACAGGGAAGTCTATATGAAAGGAATTGATGCAAGTTATTATTATGAGGGATATAATACCTTTAAGTCGGAGGATTTGTAAAGATCGATTTCCATTGATTTTTATCTGCTTCCAATATGATCGAAGGTTTGTGAGCGAGCAGTAAAAAGGACTTGAGAATCCTTCATAAAACAACCCTAAATTGTCATAGATATGGTAGTATGAATCAGGAGGAATATCAGACACCGTATGTGCCTATGAGATTTAATTTGTAATATATTATTTTGTTAAGGAGATGATGATTATGACAATGAAACAGATAAAAATCAATGTGCCGGAAGCAGTAGTACCATATGCAAATGTGGAGGGGGAAAGAGAGGTTTTGCTTAGAAATGCCATGCTGTTATATCCTTATATAAAGAATGACACCATATCACATGGAAAGGCGGCAGAAATGCTTGGTATACCAAAAATGGAGTTGATTGAATTATATGGTTCACTGGGGATTGCATATTTTGATATGACAGAAGAGGAACTTGCAGAGGATTTGGCAACTCTTAATAAAGTTGGGAGTGTGGCAGTATGCTGATTGTATCCGATACCACACCGATTATTACCTTGATGAAGATGGGGCATTTGGATATTCTGAAACAGTTATATGGGAAGGTGCTTATTCCTAATGCCGTGTATATGGAATTGACAGGTAATGAAAAGTTTGTAACAGAGGTTTTTCAGGTAATAGATAGTGATTTTCTGGAAGTAGAAAAGGTTGACAATGAAGTTGCTGTAACGATTCTGCAGGAGGTATCCGGTTTGGATGCCGGGGAGAGTGAAGCAATTATTATGGCGAATAGCAGAAAAGCGGATTTGTTGGTTATGGATGAACATAAGGGCAGGAGTGTGGCAAAGAAGATGGGGTTGTCAATTACGGGAACGATTGGTCTGCTGTTAAAAGCCTTTGACGAGGGAATGCTTACCGCTGGGGATATTGAGGAGTGCATTGAGAGATTGAAAGAAACCAACGTGAGGATAAGCGAGGGGCTTTTTGACATCATGAGGGAGCATATAAAGGAATAACATTTTTTGCCTAAAACCATCAAGGGCATCTGAAAAATTCCATTGACAGGACAATCTATTCTCCACAAGATTGTGTATGATTACAATAGTATCGAAGTAGTGGTGAATGATAAAATATGAGATTTTATGAGAAGATAAGCGTCTGAAACATTTCTGGCACATCTAAAAAACCCAGTAATAGCAGGTTTCCACCAATTTCTGCAAAGATAATCAAAAATTCCTAACCTTACAAAACTGTCACTTTCCAGTCACCCGGGAGTCATGTTAATATGATACCATAATTGTGTAACAAACAAAGCTGCATAGGAAACGGAGGACAATTATGGAGATTTTGAGAGTAGAACATCTTTCCAAGGTGTACGGACAGGGGGACAATCAGGTAGTAGCCCTGGACGATGTCTCCTTTTTGGTGGAAAGGGGAGAGTTCGTTGCGATCATCGGGCCAAGCGGTTCCGGAAAATCCACGTTGTTGCACATTCTGGGGGGAGTAGACACGCCAAGTGGTGGCAAAGTTTTTGTAGAAGGGCAGGATGTGTACCGGCAGAAAGCGGATCAGCTGGCCATTTTTCGCAGGAGGCAGGTGGGGCTGATCTATCAGTTTTACAACCTGATTCCCATACTGAATGTGCGGGAGAATATGACTCTGCCCCTGCTCATGGACGGGAGGAAGGTGGACGAGGAGTATCTGCAGGAATTGATACAGATCCTGGGACTGCAGGGTAAGGAGGAGAAGCTGCCTAACCAACTGTCCGGCGGGCAGCAGCAGAGAACTTCGATCGGCCGGGCGCTGATGACTTCACCGGCGGTGGTTCTGGCGGATGAGCCAACGGGAAATCTGGACTCTAAGAACAGCCAGGAGATCGTGGAGCTGCTGAAGACGTCCAACAAAAAATATGAGCAGACCCTGCTGGTCATCACGCACGATGAAAAAATAGCCCTGCAGGCGGATCGGATCATCGCCATAGAGGATGGGAAGATCACCAGAGATGAGGTGATTCGGGCATGAGTATATTTCAGAAATTTACCCTGCGGTCCCTGCGGGCAAACAAAGTGAGGACGCTTGCCACCATCGTGGGGATCGTGCTGTCGGTATCGCTGTTTACCGCTGTCACCACGGGAGTGTCCAGTCTCATGGATTTTATGGCCCGGGTGGCGAGTGAACTGAACGGCAGCTGGTATGTCAGCGCATCCAATGTAGAGGAATCCGATGTCGGGACAGTGACAAAAGATTCTGATGTGGAGAAATGGGGCGTGCTGCGGAACGTGGGCTATGCAAAACTGGAAAAGCCATGGAATGAAAACCGGCCCTATCTCTATGTAGGAGCTTATGAGGGAAGTCTGACAGAACTGTGTCCGGTCCATTTGTGTCAAGGGCGGATGCCGGAAAATTCGGGGGAGGTGGTTCTGCCGGAAGAGCTTATGGACTACGGAAATACAGAGTACAAAGTGGGGGATACGCTCCGGCTGGCCCTGGGAACCCGGCTGATCCAGGGGAATCGTGTCGTGAGGTCACAATCTTATGATATCGCCGGGGAGGAGCAGTGGAAACAGACGGGAACCGGCACATATAAGGTGGTGGGGGTATACCAGAGCAGCATTTTTTCGGGTTCCTATCTGCCGAGCTATACCCTGCTCACGAAAGCGGACGCCAATGTGAAAGCGGACAGTGCGGATGTGTATGTCACCCTGAAAAACCCGGGGAAAAGCCAGGATTTTTGCGACAGGATTTCCGAACATGTCGTCAGTGAGGATGCGGCATTTGAGGTCAACAGCAGCTATCTCTCCTACTCGGGATTATCTATGGATGATACGTTGAAGAAGACGTTGTATGGGCTGATGGCCATCCTGATGGGGATTATCATGTTCGGTTCGATCTCGCTGATCTACAATTCTTTCTCCATCTCCATTAACGAGAGGAAGGTACAGTACGGACTTCTGTCCTCCATCGGTGCCACGAAAAAACAGCTGCGCCGCAGCGTTGTCTTTGAGTCGGTGGTGCTCAGTGCCATCGGGATTCCGCTGGGGGTGCTCCTGGGGATCGGGGGACTGTCTGTCACCCTGTACTGTCTGAGGGATACGTTTGCCAGATTTTTGAACGAAGATATCGGTATCCCCATAAAACTGACCATGTCTGCCTCGCTTCTGTCTATTCTGCTGGCGGCGGCAGTGGGATTTGTGACGGTGCTGCTTTCTGCATGGATCCCGGCCAGAAGGGCGATGAGGGTCTCCGCCATCGAGGTCATACGTCAGGCGGATGAGGTGAAGGTCTCCCCCCGCTCTCTCCGTGTGTCTGTGGTCACCAGAAAACTGTTTGGCCTGTCGGGGACGCTGGGGGCGAAAAATTTCAAAAGGAATAGAAGACGGTATCGGGCTACGGTGGTGTCCCTCTTCGTCAGTATCGTGATCTTTGTATCCACCAGCAGCTTTTGTGATTATATGTCCAGAAGTCTGGAAGATATCATTACCATGTACGGGTGTGACCTGTACTATTCCACAGATCAGGTAAAGGATCTGGAACCCAGATATGAGAAATTGTCTCAGGCCAAAGACGTGACGAAATCGGGATATTATTATATAAAATACGCATTCGAGGACATGATGATACTCTCCAGCACTCAGGTGACTCCGGAGTACTTTGACAGGGTCGGTTTTGAACCTCTGAAGCAGCAGGGAGAGACAAAGCAGTTTTTCGATGTGGGATTTTTGTTTATAGATGATGCCAATTACAGGCAGTATCTCGAAGAAAATCATCTGGACACAGACAAATTTATGAATAAGGACAAACCGGTGGCTGTGGCGGTGGACAAAGTGACGGAATACGATGAGATGGGAAGCGCTTATAAGGTCTACCGGGCGCTGGAGGAATCCCGTTTCCGGGCAAAATTCCTGTGGCACAGGGGGGAGAGCAGCGATGATATCTTTGATGAAATGGAAAAAGAGAAAGCAAAGAAACCGAGAGAGGCCTGGGATGTGACGGGCGAAAAGAAGGTGGATGATCAGGGGAATATTCTGGTACAGGAGAAGAAATATAAATATGTATATAAAGAGACAGAGGAAGAGGAGGGAGTAGATTGTACAGTGATAAAGGGAACGGGGAAATGGGTGCCGCTGGAGGAGGCTTACCGCGTGGATGAGCTGGAGGTTGGCGGGACTATGGAGAAAGGCCCTTATGGGACGGACAGTGATACGGGCAGCGGGATCGTTCTGTGTTATCCTGTGAGCGCCATGGAGAAGATACTGCCGGGTGCCCCGGACTGGGGATATATGGCCTTTGATTCCTCCGATCCGGATGAGACGGAGAAGGTTATGTTCAACTATATGCAGGAAAACGGCATCTCCACGGGGGAACTCAGGAATATCTACGACGAGGTGCGGAGCAGCACGGCGCTGATGACGGTCATCAATGTATTTTCCTACGGTTTCATTATCCTGATCTCACTGATTGCGCTGACCAATGTATTTAACACCATATCCACCAATATCTCAGTGCGGCGGCGGGAATTTGCCATGCTGCGGTCTGTGGGTATGACAAACGCCGGTTTCAACCGGATGATGTGCTATGAGTGTCTGCTGTACGGGATCAAGGGGATCGTCTTCGGACTTCCCGCAGCGATCCTCGTCACCTTGCTCATCTACCATACGATCTCCGGGGCAGTGACCCAGCACTTTTACGTGCCGTGGTACAGTATCGCCATCGCGGTGGGAAGTGTGTTCCTGGTGGTATTTGCCACGATGATGTACGCCATGCGGAAGGTGAAGAGGGACAATGTGGTGGAGACGCTGAAGCGGGAGAATTTTTAAGGCATAGTATAGTTTTGTGAATATTTTGTGAAGACATTGACAACCCACTCCAATATGCTAGAATGAAACATGGCATTGTATTATGATCAGTATACATTTCCGTCTCGCTCTGTCTGCAGGGCGGGACGGAGATCATTAAAATAGGAGGACAGGAAATTGTTATCAAAATTCAGCGTAAGAAGACCCTACACCGTACTGGTGGCAGTGGTTTTGGTCATTGTGTTGGGAGTGTTGTCTTTTCAGAATATGAGTACAGACTTCCTGCCGGAGATGGAACTGCCTTATGCTCTGGTTATGACTACATACCCGGGTGCCAGTCCAGAGGAAGTGGAGAAAGCGGTGACCCAACCCGTGGAAGAGGCCATGGCGCGCATCAATAACATGAATCAGGTGACCTCTTACTCAGTGAACAACATGTCCATGGTAATGATGGAATTCAACGAGGGAACGGACATGGACACGGTGTCCATCGATATGAGGGAGAGCCTGGACACGGTGAAAGCTCAGTTCACGGATGACACCATCGGGAGTCCCACCATTATGAAAATCAATATGGATATGATGCCGGTCATGGTGGCGGCGCTGGACTTTGACGACATGGAGAGTACGGAGGTCAGCAAAAAAGCTGATGACGAGGTAATCCCGGAACTGGAGTCGGTGGAGGGCGTGGCCTCTGTCACAGCCTCCGGCCAGGTGGAAAAAAAGATTGAAGTCATTATCCAGCAGGATAAGATTGATAAGATGAACGAGAAGGTACAGGATGCCATCGACGGCAAACTGAGCGATGCGCAGGAAAAGATAGATGAGGGTGAAAAAGAGCTTGAGGATGGCAAGGATGCCTTAGACAGCCAGAAGAAAAAAGCGGCGAACAAGATGGCAAAGGGAGAGACAAAGCTCAATGCGGCTTCCGAGAAGATAAAGGACGGGCTGGCTGCCATCGAAGAGCAGGAGACCCAGGTGAAGGCCCAACGGAAAACGCTGAAGAAAAATGAGAAGAAACTGAAAAAAGGCCAGGCAGAATTGGCTGCCAACAAGACGAAGGCGAATACTACCCTGACCAGTCTGAAAAAGACGAAGGAGCAACTGGAGGAGACGAGCGGAGCTATCAAGACGCTGGAACAGCAGGAGAGCAATCTTGAGGCACAGATAGAGGCGCTGGGCGGCAATGCCCCGGCGGAGCTGAAGACTGGACTGGAGTCGGTGCAGGCTCAGCTGGAGGTGATTCGGGGACAGTTGAAAGCCCAGGGGATGACGGAGAAAACCTTGCCGGATAAGATCAAGGAGGTGGAGGACGGCATTGCCTCTGCCCAAAGCGGTCTGGATGAGATCGAGAAACAGGAAAAAACCCTGGCATCCAACAAAAAGAAGATCGAAACGGCAAAAAAGAAGATAGATGCAGGCTTGAAAAAAATCCGTGTGGCGAAGAAGAAGCTGAAAAATGGCAAGCTTTCTACCCAGGAGGCGATGGAACAGCTGAGTAAGCAGAAAATACTTGCCGGTATCCGGATGAGTGTGGCGGAGACCCAGATCAACAGCGGGACGGAGAAGATGAAGAAAGCTCGTTCCCAGATGAAGAAGACGAAGAAAACCACCAGGGAAAATGCGGATTTGGAGAAGATTATCACGAAAGAGATGGTGGAAAATATTCTTGAGGGCGAAAATTTTGATATGCCCTCCGGTTACATTACAGAGGAGGGCTCATCCTATCTGGTGCGCGTGGGAGATAAAATCGAATCCATGGGAGATATCAAAGACCTGGTAATCTGCGATATGGGGCTGGATGGCCTGGATCCCATCACGCTGGCAGATGTGGCGGATATTGCAGAGACGGACAATTCGGAAGATGTGTACACGGTGGTGAACGGCAATCCGGCGGTGGCAGTGACGATGCAGAAACAGTCCGGCTACTCTACCGGCGATGTGACCAATGCCCTGAAAGATCGTTTTGAGGAGCTGGAGAAAAATGTGGAGGGACTGCATTTCTCCGTCTTGATGGATCAGGGGGTCTATATTGATCTGGTGGTGTCGGCAGTGGGTCAGAACCTCCTGCTGGGCGGGATTTTTGCCATACTGATCCTTCTCTTATTCCTGTGGGATTTAAGGCCCACGGTTATTGTAGCCTGCTCCATCCCGTTAAGCCTTGTGGCGGCCATCGTTGCCATGTATTTCAGCGGCGTAACGTTAAATATTATTTCTCTTTCGGGTCTGGCTCTTGGGGTCGGCATGCTGGTGGATAACTCTGTGGTGGTGATCGAGAATATTTTCCGGCTGCGGAAAGCGGGTTATTCCAGGAAAAAGGCAGCGGTGGAGGGTGCAAGACAGGTGGCAGGTGCTATTGTGGCTTCTACGCTCACCACCATCTGTGTATTTGCCCCGATCATTTTCACAGAGGGTATCACGAGACAGCTGTTCACCGATCTGGCACTGACTCTCGCCTACACCTTGGGAGCCAGTCTTCTCATCGGTCTTACGCTGGTTCCTGCTATGTCTGCGGGAATGATCCGCAGGGACCTGACCCACAAGACCAGATTTTTGGACAGGGTGCAGGATTTGTACGGGAGACTGCTGGCTGTAGTGCTTCGGTTCAAGCCCCTTGTGCTGATCGGTGCGGTGGCACTTCTGGTACTCTTTGGGGTTCTGGCATTCAGAAACGGAATGTCTATGATACCTGATATGGAGAGCACACAGATGACGGTGACACTGACTATGGAAGACGGCGTAGATTTTGATGAAACCAAGGAGATTTCCAACCAGGCTATGGACAGAATCCTGGAGATCTCAGATGTAGATAAAGTGGGGGCCTATACTGGCAGCGGTTCCTCTATGTCCATGCTCACCGGTGATACGGGAAACACGGTGACGATGTACTGCCTTTTGAAGGAGGACAGAGACTACGGCAATCAGGAGATCACTTCCATGATCGAGGAGAAAACAAAGGACTTAAGCTGTGAGGTGGATGTCAATGCATCTGCTATGGATATGAGTTCCCTCACCGGTACCGGCGTGCAAATCCAGATAGGCGGAAAGGATTTGGATAAGCTCCAGAGTATTTCCGAGGAACTGATGAAGAAGCTGGAATCAGTGGAGGGTTTAACGGACATTACCAATGGTCTGGAGGATTCTGGAAGGGAGTTTCGCATCTCTGTTGACAAGGCCAGGGCAATGAAATATTCTCTGACTGTGGCACAGGTGTTCCAGCAGATCAGCGCCAGGGTGGGTGAGGCAGAATCCGCCTCCACGGTGTCGACGGACACGGAAGATCTGGACGTGTACGTGGAGGATTCCACGGACCAGGAACTGCAGAGGAAGGATATCGAGAACCTGAAGATTGAGTACACGGACTCCTCTACCCAGAAGAAAAAGACAGTGAAGCTGAAAAAGATTGCCGATTTTTCCACGGTGGACTCTCCCAACACAATCACAAGAAATGAACAGGGGAGATACCTGGTGGTTTCAGCGGAGATAGAGGACGGATACATTGTGACCAATGTCAGCCGCGAGGTGAAGAATCTGCTGGGGGATTATGAGCCTCCTGCGGGATATACCATTGAAATTCTGGGTGAGGATCAGTCTACCCAGGAGGCCATGGGACAGGTGCTTCTGATGATGGGGCTGGGTATCGTGCTCATGTATCTGATCATGGTGGCTCAATTCCAGTCGCTGCTCTCGCCCTTTATCATCCTGTTTACGATCCCTCTGGCCTTTACCGGAGGCTTTCTGGGGCTGTGGATTACGGGGAGCGATGTCAGCGTCATAGCCATGATTGGTTTCGTCATGCTGGCCGGAATTATTGTGAACAACGGCATTGTGCTGGTGGACTACATTAATCAGATCCGCCGGGACGGCATGGAGAAAAAGCAGGCGATCGTAGAGGGAGGAAAGACCAGGCTTCGGCCGATCCTGATGACAGCTACAACAACGATCCTGGGACTGATTCCCATGGCGGTGGGGATGAATATGGGATCCGATATGACCAGGCCCATGGCCATCGTTACCATCGGCGGTATGATCTATGGCACCCTGTTGACCCTGTTTGTGGTGCCGTGCATCTATGATGCGCTGAATCGCAGGAAGGACATCACGGAAAAGGAGATTGAGTAAATGTCTGGGAGGAGTGAGATATGAATACACCGATCGGGATTTTCGATTCCGGCGTGGGAGGACTTACGGTGGCTCGGGAGATCATGCGCCAGCTGCCGGGGGAGAGCCTGATCTATTTTGGCGACACGGCTCGGGTACCCTACGGCAGCAAGTCCAAGGCCACGGTCTGTAAGTACAGTCGGCAGATTGTCAATTTCCTCATGGCGAAAGGGGTGAAGGCCATTGTCGTTGCCTGCAACACGGCCAGTGCCCTGGCCAGGGAGGAGATACGGAGATGGGTGGATATCCCGGTGGTAGATGTGGTGGAGCCCGGGGCGAAAATGGCGGCGGAGTCCACGAAAAATAATACCATCGGCGTCATCGGTACGGAGAGCACGGTAAAGAGCGGTATCTATGAGCGATATCTCCACACGCTCAACCCGGAGATCACCGTGGTCAGCAAGGCCTGTCCCCTGTTCGTCCCCCTGGTGGAGGAGGGACTTTTGGAGGATCGGGTCACGGAGGATATCGTGGGCCGTTACCTCCATGAACTGAAGGAGTACCAGATTGATTCGCTGGTGCTCGGCTGTACTCATTATCCCCTGCTGCGCGGCGTCATCGGCAGGGAGATGGGAGTGCATGTGAAGCTGGTAAATCCTGCCTATGAGACGGCAAAGTCTCTGAAGGCACTGCTGAGAGAGAGGGATCTCCTGGCAGTAGACGCACCGGTAGAACACCGGTATTTTGTCAGTGACGGCGCGGAGCGGTTTGATTCCTTCGCTGATTCTGTTCTGCCCTGCCGTGTGGACGGGGCCAGGGTGGTGGACATCGAGTCCTACTGACGGGAGCGGAGGATTTTCAGAATAGCGGATGATCCCCCTGCATAAGATGTGGCAGGGGGTTTTTTATGATTAAAAAAGTAGGTATCACCTGCTGTATTCTTTTGTTTTTTCTGGTGCCCGTTCTGTCCGGTATGCTGGTGTGGGGAGCCAGGGGAATCCATGCGCCTGCTCTTTCGGAAAATCTGGAGGTTTTCCGGAAGTTTTCCATAGCGCCGGAGCGGCTTAAGAAAGCCCGGAAGGAGACAGGGGGCTACGGGGATATGACAGAGGACTTTCTGTTCTGCCGGGGGGAACTGGGGCAGGAGCCGGAGGAGAGGACGAGCCTCTGGTTTTCACTGTTTTTGCGGGACGGAGTGACAGAAGGGTATGAGGCGGCCTTTCAGACATTGCTGGAGGATGCGGAGTGTTTCCCAGTGGGGAAGGTCTTTCCGGAGGGGGAGACTGCTCCGGAGGGGGAGGAGACACAACCGGATCCGGATATCTGTTTTGAGGACTCCTGGGGAGGCGCCAGGAATTTTGGCGGAGAGCGGAGGCACGAGGGCACGGATCTGATGCCGCCCACGCAGGAGAGGGGATACTATCCGGTAGTCAGTGTCAGCGACGGCGAGGTGGAGAAGATCGGGTGGCTGCGGCTTGGCGGTTACCGGGTCGGCATCCGGGCCGGGCACGGGGCCTATTTTTATTATGCCCATCTGGATTACTATGAAGACGGCATGGAGAAGGGCAGAAAAGTGAAGGCGGGGGACGTGCTGGGGTATATGGGGGACTCCGGCTACGGGCCGGAGGGAACGGTGGGGAAGTTCCAGGTGCATCTCCACTTTGGCATGTATCTCACGGAACAGGGGCAGGAGACCAGTGTCAACCCGTACTCGCTCCTGCAGTATCTGAACCGGTACGGAAGGCATAAAATATTTTACCAATAGACATCTTTGTGGTAGAATGTAATAAGAAAGGAGCAAAAGAAGAATGAAGATAGAGAAATGCGAACCCGGATACATCGCGTGGAGCAAAAGAACCAATATGCTGTGGCTCCTCGGCAATATTCTGATCGCCATCGCGATATTCCTCGTGGGATATCTTTGGATGCACACAAGGGCCAATATCTTTACCGTTCTGGCGGTGTTGATGGTTCTGCCTGCGGCGAAGAGAGTGGTGGCGCTGGTGGTGATGATGCCGAGGAAGGGTGTGAAACCGGAGCGGTACAGGGAGATGAAAGAGCTGGCGGGGGACGGCATCCTCTTTGCGGACTATGTGTTTACCTCCACAGAGAAGATCATGCACTTGGATTTTCTGCTGATCCGCCAGGGAAATGTGCTGGCGGTGAAAGTGGGGTCTGCGCAGGATGTGGAATATATGAAAAAATACCTGGCAGACAATGTACACAAACTGGCTCCTGATTATGAGGTGAGGGTCTTTGACAGGGACGGGGAACTGCGGGAAGCGCTGGACTCTCTGACGCCGGTGGAGGCTTTCGGAGACAGGGAAGAAAAGCTGGTGGAGCATCTGCGGTCACTGGCTGTCTGAGGGAGGATTGTTTTGCGGGAGATTTCCATTGGAAAAAATGAAGCGGGACAGCGTCTGGACAAGTTTCTGAAAAAATATCTGCGGTGTGCCACCGGCGGATTTATATACAGGATGCTGCGGAAAAAAAATATCAAGCTGAACGGAAAGAGGGCGGAGGGCCGGGAGATCCTGCATGTGCAGGATGTGGTGGCCATGTACTTTTCCGAGGAGACATTTCAGAAATTCTGCGGTGATCTGCCGGCGGAGACGTATCCGGTCACCGACCTGGACATTCTCTACGAGGATGAGGATATCGCGCTGATCAACAAGCCTGCCGGGCTGCTGTCCCAGAAGGGGAGGCCGTCGGATGTGAGCCTGGTGGAGTATTTTCTGGGCTATCTGCAGCGCAGCGGGGCCTGGAGCATGGCCGGGACCTTCACCCCCGCCATCTGCAATCGTCTGGATCGGAATACCAGCGGTATCGTCGTGGCGGGGAAAAGCCTGGCAGGGCTCCAGGAGATGTCAAGGCTTTTGAAGGAGAGGCGTCTGGCCAAATTCTACCTTACCATTGTGGAGGGTGTGATGGACAGGCCCCAAAAACTCCGGGGATACCTCCGGAAGGATGAGAGGAAAAACCGGGTGCAGATTTACGAGGAGGACGGGCCGGGGCGGCAGTTTGTCCTCACCGGATATGAACCCATCCGGAATAACGGCAGATACACGCTGCTGCAGGTGGAGCTGATCACGGGAAAGTCCCATCAGATCCGGGCCCATCTGGGAAGTGTGGGACACCCTCTTCTGGGAGATGTAAAATACGGCGGAAGTCCCTTTCAGGGACGGAGGGGTTATCTGCTCCACGCCTGGAGACTGATCTTCCCCTCTATGCCGGAAGAGTTCGGGAGATTGAGCGGGAGGGTTTTTGAGGCGCCTCTGCCTCAGGATTTTCAGAGAATAAAAGAAAAACTATTTGGAAAGGATGAGATTTGATATGAAAAAAGCGATCATGTTGTTTGCGGAGGGATTTGAGACGGTGGAGGCCCTGATGGTGGTGGATCTTTTGCGCCGGGGCGGCGTGGAGGTCAGGATGACCTCCATCACGGAGGATGAGATGGTGTACAGTTCCCACGGAGTGGGCGTAGAGATGGATTCCACCCTGGGCGAGGAGGATCCGCTGGAGTACGATGCCATCATCCTGCCGGGGGGAATGCCGGGCACCAATCATCTCAAGGAGAGCGGGGCGGTGAAGGCTGCGGTTCTCGCCATGAACGACGCGGGTAAAATCGTGTCCGCCATCTGTGCCGCACCGGGGGCACTGGGCAAATTTGGACTGCTGGAGGGAAAGCGGGCCTGCAGCTATCCGGATCACGAGATGTATCTCACCGGGGCCACGGTGCTGAGGGATCCGGTGGTAGTGGACGGAAACATCGTCACCAGCCGGGGGCTGGGCACGGCCATGGAGTTCGGGTTTGCCCTGCTGGAGATCCTGGAGGGAAAAGAGAAGGTGCATCAGATCAAGAAGGCCATTGTGTACCAGGAGCTGGCGTGATATGGCTACCTGGAATTCCAGGGGACTGCGGGGATCTTTTCTGGAAGAGCTGGTCAATCTCACCAACGAGAAATACCGGAGCCAGAAACTGGCGCTGATCCAGAAGGTTCCCACCCCCATCAAGCCGATAAACATAGACAAGGATACCCGGCATATCACCCTGGCTTATTTTGAACAGAAGAGTACGGTGGATTACATCGGGGTGGTGCAGGGTGTCCCGGTCTGCTTTGACGCCAAGGAATGTGCGAAGGAGACATTTCCCCTGGCGAATGTCCATGAGCATCAGATCCGTTTTATGTCAGAGTTCGAGGCGCAGGAGGGTGTGGCCTTTCTGCTGATCTACTTCAAGAGCCGGGACTGCTTTATGTATCTGCCTTTCCGGGAGCTGGAGAAGTTTTGGCAGCGGATGGAAGAGGGGGGAAAGAAACATTTCCGGTTCGAGGAGCTGGACCCCTCTCTGGAGATCTCCACCTACTCGGGGACATTTGTCCACTATCTGGAACAGCTGCAGATGGATCTGGAGCGGCGGTGATGAAAGGAAGAGATACCTGTGAGGAAGAGACGTCTGTCTGTTTATTGGATCGGTGTAATTTTGTTTGGCGTGGCGATACTGACATGTGAACTGCTGACGGGGAGCGCTGGGTTCTGCGATTACTATGTAGATCATCTGTTTTCTGTCAGTCTGAATACCTACGGCCGTTTGACGGGGATCTTCCCGTTTTCTGTGGGGTCAGTCCTGATCGTGGCGGCCGTTTTGTGGGTGATCCTGGAGATTGTGCTGTGCCTTCTCCTTCTGTTTTTTAGAAAAAGGCTGCGGTATCGGAATTTTGTGAGGAAAATTTCCAAATGTTTTTTGGTGTTCTGTATGCTGGCGGCGTGGCTTCTGGTCATAAACTGTTCCACTCTTTACGGGTGCTCCAGAATGAATGTCAAGGGCAACAGGGAGAAAGAGTACGGTCTGCAGCAGATCCGGATACTGAGAGATTACATCGCCGGGCAGTGTAACACTCTGGCGGAGGAGATGGAGCGGGATCAGGATGGCAATGTAACCCTGCCGGATATGACGGATGCTGTGAAATCGGCCATGGTAAAGCTGGGGGAAGAGTATCCGCGGCTCACCGGATATTATCCGGATCCTAAACCCATTCCCTGTTCCTTTCTCATGTACCAGGCGGGATACGACGGTGTATATTTTCCTTTTTCCATGGAGGCGAATTACAATACATATATCAGCGATATCCGTTATCCCCATGTGATCAGCCATGAGCTGGCCCATCTGAAAGGCTATATTTTCGAGGATGAGGCGGATTTCATCGCCTATCTGGCATGTATCGGAAGCGGGGACCAACGGCTTCAGTATGCCGGATACCTGGCGGTGCTGGACTATGTGCACGAGGATTATATGCAGAGCGTGCAGGAGGAATCCGATGTGTCAGAAATTGAAATTTCAGAAAAAGTGTGGAGGGATGCTCTGAGCTATACACCGGAGACCGGTGAGATGCTGGCGGAGCGGGAGGGATTTTTTGAAGACGAGACTATGGAGACGGTGGGCGAGACGATCACAGACACGTACCTGGGATACTATGACGCAAGTCCCAATTACGCGGAGGTGACAAGACTTTTGCTGGCGTATTACGACGGGATACTGTATTAGGAACAGTTCCTTAAAGAATGACAAACATTTCCAAAATAAAAAAAACCTTTGTGGTTACAATAGTATCAAGATAAACGAATGAAAAAAGCGGCATCGTTTCTTTTCCGGTCAGAGGACATGAGATAAAGGAATGGCGTTGCGGAATCATTCCTTTATCTTTACTATAAATAATAAACCATGGAGGTGAGAAACGATGACAAACAAGAGCGGTTCCAGAATGGAAGTACCACAGGCTAAGGATGCAATGAACAGATTCAAGATGGAGGTAGCCAGCGAGATCGGTGTGAACCTGAAAGACGGTTACAATGGAGACCTTACTTCCCGTGAGGCAGGATCTATCGGCGGTGAGATGGTTCGTCAGATGATCAAGAAGCAGGAAGAGAGCATGAAATAATGCGCTGTATGCGCTGAGAATAGACATGTCCGGAGGGAGCTTGCTCCCTGCCGGGCATGTCTACTTTTCGGGGCGGCTGGTTCGGAAAGATTTGACGAAATGACTTCTTTGAGGTATATTAAATGAAGATATATATTTTTTAGGAGGTCAAGGGAAAATGAGGAAAATAATCAGTGTATTGCTTTTGGCGGCGATGATGGCCTTTACTGTGACGGGGTGCGGTTCTGACAAAGTGAGCAAGTCAGACGGGAGCAACCTGTCCGGGAAACACCATGCGGAGATCAATGTCAAGGATTACGGGACGATCAAGGTGGAGTTAGATGCGGATACAGCTCCGATCACTGTCACGAATTTTGTGAAGCTGGCTGAGGATGGGTTTTACGATGGTCTCACCTTTCACCGGATCATCAGCGGCTTTATGATCCAGGGCGGGGATCCCAAGGGAGATGGCACCGGCGGCGCCGAGAAGACCATCAAGGGAGAGTTTTCTGCCAACGGTGTGGAGAACAATATCACACATGACCGGGGTGTGATCTCCATGGCCCGCTCCCAGGACAATGACAGTGCCAGCTCTCAGTTCTTTATCATGCATCAGGCGGCCAATTATCTGGACGGTCAGTATGCGGCTTTTGGCCATGTGACAGAGGGGATCGAGATTGTGGATCAGATCTGCGAAAAAACGGAAGTGACAGATGGCAACGGTACGGTGGAGAAAGACAAGCAGCCGGTGATCGAGAGTATCAAGATCGTGGATTAAACGGTTTAAGCTGTGATACAGATCAAAGGCGGCGGATCATCCGCCGCCTGAATTATGGGAAACCTTTATCTCAGGAAAATGTTTTGATCGTGCAGTACTGTTCACAGTCCTTGTCTGCCACCCACTTTTTGTACGTCTCCAAAGCGGAAGCCGGCACATAGAGATTCTGGAATACGGGGATGCCGCTGTAGTAGTCACTGTCGTAAGGATTGTCGATGACAGGCGACGAGAGCGCCGCTGCTCTTTTGATAGATGCACTGTCCGTCCCTGCCGTAAACAGGATTTCCGTCTTTCAGGTCGATGTTTGTGAGCCAGGAACTCATCAGTGCTTCCCGTTCGATTTTAGTCACGGATGCAGGTATGGTCAGGTCCGTCAGGGCGCTGCCGTAGAGACAGCCCTCCCCGATGGTATTTATGTTGTCAGGGATCACAGCCTCGGTGAGTCCGGGTGCGATCCAGACCAGCTTGTTTTCTGTTTTGGAGATGAGCATGCCCTTCCGGGTGTAGTAGTATTTGTTTTTGCCCGGCACAGAAACCCTTTTCAGAGAACTGCAGTTTCCGAAAGCGTAGGGGGTAAATGACTGCATTTTCCGGGAGAGTGTGATGGATTTCAGTTTCTCACATCCGAAGAAAACACTGGGTTCCAGTTTCTTCAGCGATTTGGGAAGAGTCACGGATTTAAGAGCGTACATACCGCTGAAGGCGTCGTACTCTATGGTGGTTACAGAGTCGGGAATCGTCATCTTTTTTACTTTGGGCGCATTCCCCGGAGCATTGTGTGCTTCCTCCACATAGGAGTTGAAAATGTTTTTGCTGAATCCGCTTTCCTCATACACCGGTTGCTCATATCCCAGTCGGGTCAGTTTTGCACCCTTGATCTTTTTCGGGAAATTGAGGGCTTTCGGGACAGACTTCTTCGATGTGGTTTTCACCCTGTAGATCCAGCTCTTGTGCCCGTCCCTGGATTTTTTCGCGTAGAAGGTGAACCCCCCTTTTTTTACCTTGATGGTCTGGGAGTTCCAGACGGTCTTTGCCTCTGCCGGAACGCCCGTCAAACAGATGGCGAAAAACAACATGAAAATGGCGGAAAATAGAAATGCGTGTTTTTTACCTAAAAAAAGGTTGTGATTATGGATAAAATGAGGTAAAATTTGACTTGCATCGAGGAGTGAAGAGACGTAATATCTTTTGGATATCGTGTCATAAGACAGACTATAGAGGAGAAAGCGGTTTATAATATGAGAAAAAGAGGGAAATTGTCTTCGTGTCATCTGGGACTGAGACTGATACGCCTGATGGTGAAAAATCATAAGAGATTGAATGAAGACATAGAGAATAATTATAAGATATGCGGAGATATCTGCAGAGAGATTGTGGACAGGGCCCCCTTTGACCTGCATGTGAAGGGAAAGGAAAATATCCCTGCGGAAGGGCCTGTTATGATTGTGTCGAATCACCGCTGTTTCTTTGATATCATACTGATGCTGTCCGTTGTGAAAAAGACGATGAGTTTTGTGGCGGCGGCGGAGCTGTACCATTATCCGGTTCTGCGGGACTATATGCGGGGGATCGGCTGCGTTCCCATCGTCCGGGGTACGGAAAATATAAAACAGATGAATGAACAGCTCCACCAGATAAGCAGGAGGGTGAAAGAGGGCGGTATCGTGATTTTCCCGGAGGGCGAGTGTGACTACAAGAACCAGGGCATCAAGGAATTTAAGCGCGGGGGTTTTGTGGGTACGATCCGCGAGGGACTGCAGATCGTACCGGCTTACATACGGGTGGACAAGACCGGGGGCATCGGACGATGGATGGTGCCCCTGGAGGAGGCGTTCATTTCTTTTGGCAGGGCATTTTCACCTGTGGATCCGGAGGGGAGGAAATTTACCTCCGGCGATCTGGCTGGATACTGCTATGACCGGGTAAAAGAGCTGGAGCTGGAAAATTTTTAAAAAAGTGTTGACAAAGCGAAAACGGATGACTATAATAAAGAAGTCGTTGCAGATATGCATGGGATCTTAGCTCAGCTGGGAGAGCATCTGCCTTACAAGCAGAGGGTCATAGGTTCGAGCCCTATAGGTCCCATTCATTTTCTTTATACGACTGTCATGGCGGAATAGCTCAGTTGGCAAGAGCACACGGTTCATACCCGTGGTGTCGCTGGTTCAAATCCAGTTTCCGCTATTAGCCCGGCCCTTGAAGATCCTTCAGGGGTCTTTTTTGTTCTATGGCGATACTTTTTGACGCTAACCATGTCATATGGAAAGAAATATAATAGAGGAGGAACAAACATGAGAATAGGAATGGGTTACGATGTACACAGGCTGGTGCCGGATCGGGCGCTGGTGCTGGGCGGTGTGGAGATCCCGTATGAGCTGGGACTGCTGGGACACTCGGATGCGGATGTGCTGCTGCACGCCATCATGGATGCTGTTCTGGGAGCGGCGGCTCTGGGGGACATCGGGCAGCATTTCCCGGACACGGATCCGGCGTACAAAGGGGCAAGCAGCACAAAACTTCTGGAGAGCGTGGCGGAGCGGACACGGGAGGCGGGATACCGCATCGGGAACATAGACGCCACGATCATCGCTCAGAGGCCTAAAATGCGTCCCTATATCCGGGACATGCGGGAAAATATAGCCGGGACTTTGGGCATAGAACTCTCAAGAGTCAGTGTGAAGGCCACCACGGAGGAAGGTCTTGGGTTTACCGGGAGGGGCGAGGGTATATCCGCCCAGGCGGTGTGCCTTTTGGAGGAGCTGTAGATGGATAACGGACTGCGCGAGTTGTGGAAGGACTGTTTTGGCGATACAGACAGTTATATCCGGTTTTATTTTTCGGAGAAGGTAGTGAAAAGCCGGGTATACACAGACTATGACGGGGAGAAACTGGCCTCCATGGCTTTTTTCACCCCCTATCCCGTGGTGTACCGTGGTCTGCGGCAGACGGCCAGTTATATCGTGGGGGTGGCCACCAGGGGGGAGTACCGCCATCAGGGGAGAATGACCCGTCTGATCAGACAGGGGATTTCCCGTGACAGAGATGCCGGGAATGCCCTGGTGTATCTGTCACCGGCGGATACAGCGATCTATGAGCCCCTGGGTTTTCGGGGCGTGTACTGGCGACAGACTACCTATGTGGACACCGGTGGAATGACAGGCGGAGGGGAATGCAGAATCATGCCGTTTGCCCGGCTGGATCATGCGGCGCGGGAGAGTGTGGCCGATTTTGGCAATCGTATCCTGGAGGAGGAAGGTTTTGATCTGTATATTTACAGATCGGGAGAGTATTACGAAACGGTAAGCCGTGAAATGCAGGCGCTGGCGGGTGATGTGCTGGTTTTTTACTGCGGGAATGAGATCGCGGGGGTTGCCGGCTACATCCGCGAGGAAGGCCGTGATATCGTCACGGAGCTGATCTGTCAGCGGAGTCGGGCGGAAGCCGTCGTGGAGACCCTGGCCCGGTTTGTGCCGGGGGAGGAGATCCGTATTGAGGACAGCTATTTCATCTCCCGCCTGAACGGGAAACATTACAGGAGAGAACCGCAGGGGCTGCCCTACATCATGTGCCGGATGCTGGCGGGAGGGAGACTGCCGGAGAAGTGTTATATCAACGATATCACCTGATGCATCCCAGGATGGTCCAGAGAGGCAGGATGCCGAAAAACTTTGGGAAGAGGAGTACCGAGCCGACAAAGAGAAAGATGGTGAGAAGGAAGATGTAAAAGCGCCTTCTCGTCATAGGGCGGCTGACCACGGCGATCACGGACAGGCTGACCGCGCCTCCGGCCAGGAGATTCAGAGTGCTGACGAGGATGTCTGAAAACCCGAACAGGGAAGCGAGAATCTGAATGCCCGAGAGTACCAGCACCAAAAGGGTGGCAGCGGGGAAAGAGATCCTCAGCACGTGGCGCAGAAATCCGGTGGTGGTCACCTCCTCGTGCTGCTCCAGGGCCAGCAGGAAACTGGGAAGGCCGATGGCGGTACCTCCGATCAGGCTCAGCTGTATGGGGATGAAGGGGTAGGACTTGCCGATAATGATGAACAGTACACACAGGAGGATGGAGTATATGGTTTTTGTCAGATAGAGGGCGCTGACGCGCTCGATATTGGCTATGACGGTCCGGCCCTCCTTCACGATTCCCCTCATGGAGGAAAAGTCGGAGTCCAGAAGGACGATATGGGCGGACTGTTTGGCGGCGTCCGCTCCGTTCGCCATGGCGATGCCGCAGTCGGCGTCCTTCAGGGCCAGCACATCGTTGACGCCGTCCCCCACCATGCCGACTACATTGCGGTTTGACTGGAGAGCCCGGATGAGGGACTGTTTCATCTCCGGGGTGACGCGTCCGAAAACTGAATATTTCCCGACTTCCTCCCTCAGAATATCCGGATCCCCGGACAGGGTGGTGGAGTCCACAAAATGTCCGGCGTCTTTTATTCCAGCCCGCAGGGCCACGGCGGATACGGTGGAGGGATTGTCCCCGGAGATCACCTTGATCTCCACATTCTGCCGGGAGAAGTAGTCGAAGGTATCCCTTGCGTCCTCCTTGATGCAGTCGGACAGGAGGATGAGGGCCAGGGGGCGGACATTCTCCAGCGCCCCGGGAGTGTCGGCGAGCGCAGAACAGGACGCCAGAAGGAGAACCCGCGTCCCCTGTCCGGCGCAGGCGTCGCACCGGGAGAGGAGCTGTGTGTCATGGCTCAGAAAGTCCGGGGCGCCCAGCACGAAAGAACCCTTCCCGGCAAAGGTCACACCCATGAACTTCCGCCGGGAGCTGAAGGGAACCCTGTCCTCCACAGGAAAAGGCCTGCTGTCGTGAAAATAGTTCTTCAGGGCGTCGCCGGTGGCATTGCTGTCCGTGAAGGCGAAGACCAGTCCATCCATGATCCGGTGGATTTCCTCCTCCGGAGCGTTTAGCGGGATCAGGGATTCTACCGTCAGCTCTCCGGTGGTGATGGTACCGGTTTTGTCCAGACAGAGCACATTCACCCTGGCCAGCGCCTCGATGGCCTCCATCTCCTGGACCAGAGCGTTTTTCCTGGCAAGCCGTCCCACGCCAAGGATGAAGGAGACACTGGTGAGCAGCACCAGTCCCTCGGGGATCATACCCAGCACGCCGGCCACCGTGTTGACCAGTGAGTCGGACAGATTTTCCCCTGCCCGGAAATACTGGATCATAAACAGTGTGATGCCGATGGGGATGATGGCGTAACTCACATATTTGATGATCCGTTTCAGGGCGTCCTGCATCTCCGAGGTGGCGCGCTTTTTTGTCTGGGCCTTTCGGACGAGTCTGGTGGCGTAGCTTTCCTCGCCGGTGTGGACCACTTCCCCGGTGCCGCTGCCGGCGGTCACGTGGCTGCCGGAGTATAGGATGTCCCCGGCCTTTTTGAGGACGGGCACAGATTCTCCCGTGAGCAGGGATTCGTTTACCTCCATGCCCTCTGAGGACAGGACAGTGCAGTCCGCCACGATCTGGTCGCCGGATCTCAGATGGATGACGTCTTTATTTTTCAGTTCTTCTATAGGAATCTCCCGGATCCGGCCGTTTTCCAGCAGCCGGACTCTGGTGGCTGTGATGACAGACAGGGCATCGATCAGTTTTTTGACTTTCAGTTCCTGGATGATGCCGATCAATGTGTTGGATACCACGATACCCATAAAGAGCATGTTGCGAAACTGGCCGGATATGAGAACCAGTGCCGCCAGAATCAGGTTCAGCAGATTGAAATAGGTAAATGTGTGGGCGATGATGATCTGGCCTTTTGTTCTGGATGCTTTCATGTGGTTTTCCTCCTGTGCTTTTCAGTATATAATATGGAAGAAGATGGGTCAACAGGAAATTGATCCCGTAGAAATATCCCACAAAATTATCAAAATTTATCTTTATAATAGTATTTGATTATAATCGTTTTCCGATATATAATATGATGATGCCGGGGTCGGAGATTAGTATCGCACGGATCGGGGGGATAAAAGGATGAGAGTAGTGGACATGGGGATTCGAAATGTGTATGAGGGAGACTTCAATATACACCGGGAGAAGTGGGACAGGGATTATCTGTTTCTGTATTTCCACACGAAGTGCCAGGTGGAGATGGGGGAGGAAGTCATAGATGTCCGGCCCCACTCTGTCATAATTTATGAAATAGGAAGCGGGCAGCATTACCACGCTGCGGGGGACAGCTATTCCGATGATTATGTTCATTTTCTGTTTGACGAGGGACGTTCTTTTCTGGATGAATTGAATCTTCCGCTGAACACGGTCATTCCCCTGACGGAAAACGAGGAAATCCCGGCCTTGCTGCGGCATATGTACGAGGAGTTTGTCTCGGTCAATGTCTGCAGGGAGATGTCTATGGAGTGTTATTTTCGGTTGATCCTGATGAAGATATCCGAGGTGTCGGAGCGGATCCGGCAGACGAAGGTGCCGGCCAGATACGATGAACAGTTCCGCAATCTCCGCTCCGAGATCTTCCTGTATCCCGAGAGGGACTGGCATGTGACGGAGTGTGCGGCGGATCAGGGGCTCAGCACCCCCTATTTTCAAAAGCTGTACAAACTGTATTTTAAAAACACTTTTGTCCAGGATGTGGTGAAGAGCCGGATCGAGCAGGCGAAACACTGCCTGATCATGACCAACTGTTCGGTGAAGGAGATCGCGGCGACCTGCGGGTACCGCAATGAAACATTTTTTATGAAACAATTCAAGAAAATGACCGGCATGACTCCAAGTAAATACAGGGAGAGGGAGACAAGCAGAGAGAGTGGATTTTGAAGCCTTGAAATCTGTATGGATATCATGTATAATGATAAAGACTATGAATAAATTTGGGTGTGCTCTGCACACGATGGAGGAATGACATGAGTGACAAATTGAAGGCAGGTATCCTGGGCGGTACGGGAATGGTGGGACAGAGATTTATTTCCCTGTTGGAAAATCACCCCTGGTTTGAAGTGGCGGCGATCGCAGCCAGCCCGAGAAGTGCAGGTAAGACCTACGAGGAGGCAGTGGGTGGACGCTGGAAGATGCAGACGCCGATGCCGGAGGCAGTTAAGAGTATAAAAGTAAAGGATGTCAAAGACATTTCTGATGTGTGCGCCGATGTGGATTTTGTGTTCAGCGCGGTAGATATGACAAAGGATGAGATCAAAAAGATTGAGGAGGATTATGCCAGGGCGGAGACGCCGGTGGTATCAAACAACAGCGCTCACAGATGGACGGAGGATGTGCCGATGATCGTGCCGGAGATCAATCCGGAACACCTGGAGCTCATCGAAAGCCAGAAGAAGCGGCTGGGAACCACCCGGGGCTTTATCTGTGTGAAGCCGAACTGTTCGATCCAGAGCTATGCCCCCGTGCTGACTGCGTGGAGGAAATTTCAGCCCAGGACAGTGGTGGCCACCACGTACCAGGCCATCTCGGGAGCGGGCAAGACATTTAAGGACTGGCCGGAGATGGAGCACAATATCATTCCCTATATCGGCGGTGAGGAGGAGAAGAGCGAGCAGGAGCCTCTCCGCATATGGGGCAGGGTGGAGAACGGAAAAATCGTGAAAGCCTCCGCACCGCTCATCACAAGCCAGTGTATCAGGGTTCCGATCCTGGATGGACACACGGCGGCGGTTTTCGTGGATTTTGATAAAAAGACGGAAAAGGAAGAGCTGATACAGGCGCTGGTGGAGTTCCGTGGGGAGCCCCAGGAGCTGGGCCTGCCCAGTGCGCCGAAACAGTTTATACAGTATCTGCAGGAGGATGACAGGCCGCAGGTGGCCCTGGATGTGAACTATGAAAACGGATTCGGGGTCAGTGTGGGGCGTCTGCGTCCGGACACGTATTTTGACTGGAAATTCGTCGGTCTGTCCCACAATACCATTCGCGGGGCGGCAGGCGGCGGAGTGCTGATGGCGGAGCTGCTGAAGGCGAAGGGATTTATCTGACGAACATGAGTGATGAAAGGAGGAAAGGGCATGGGGAAGTTTCGCATACTGGTGAAGGGGATCGTACAGTACAAGGACAGCTATCTGGCCGTGGAGCGATGGTATGACGACCGCATTTTCGATCCCTACCAGTGGGAATTTATCAACGGAGAGATGGAATTTGGCGAGACTCCGGAGAAGGCTGTGGAGCGCGTGGTACAGGAGAAGACAGGGGTGCCTGTGCAGGTTAATAAGCCCCTGTACACCTGGGGTTTCACTGCGGGGGAGATCTGTACCATAGGCATTGCCTTTCTCTGTGATGCGCAGACTGACCAGGTGGTTCTGGCGGAAGAGCTGCACAACAGCGAGTGGGTGCCGAAGAATGATATCACCAGCGTGATAACCAATGAGAGGGTAGTGCAGGATATTGAGAAGGCAGGACTGACCAACAGTTTTGACCTGGATGATTTTGGAAAGGTGGATCTGTTTATTGAACCTATTGATTAAGAACGGACATATCCTGGATCCGGCCAATCACCGTGACGAAACAGGCGACATATATGTGAGAGAGGGAAAGGTTGCTGTGACAGGCAGCCTTTTGTCGGGTGCGGAAGAAATGTCAGAGCCTGTGACCGTGATCGACGCCACAGGAAAATATGTGATGCCGGGATTTCTGGATCTCCACGTGCATCTGCGGGAGCCGGGATTTGAGTACAAGGAGACCATCCGCACGGGCACGGCGGCGGCGGCCCGGGGTGGATTTACGGCGGTTTGCCCTATGCCGAACACAAAGCCGGCTACGGACAGCCCGGAGAGAGTGGCAAAGGTACTGGAGATTGCCCGGCGGGACAGCCGGATCCGCGTGTATCCGGTGGGCGCCGTGACAGTGGGACAGGCCGGTGAGCGGCTGACGGATATCGAGGGTATGGTGAAGGCGGGAGCCAGGGCCATCAGCGAGGACGGGAAGTCGGTGATGGACGCCGGGCTGTACCGACGGGCCATGCGGGAGGCCGCCAGGCTGGGTATTCCCGTGCTTGCCCACTGTGAGGATAAAAATATGGTTGGCCAGGGTGCCATGAATGCTGGAAAGAGAGCGGAGGAGCTGGGTGTTCCCGGGATTACCAACGCGGTGGAGGACGTGATCGCTGCCAGAGATATCCTCATTGCCAGAGAGACCGGGGCCAGACTGCACCTGTGCCACTGCTCCACCAGAGACAGTGTGGAGATGATCCGGCAGGCAAGAGCCCAGGGACTTCCCGTGTCCGGCGAAGTCTGTCCCCACCATTTTTTCCTGACGGAGGAGGACATCCTGACGGATGACGCCAACTACAAAATGAACCCTCCCCTGCGAAGCCGGGAGGACGTGGAAGCTCTCTGCCGCGGGCTGGCGGATACCATGGAGGCCATCTCCACAGACCATGCTCCCCACGGGGAGGAGGAAAAGCGCGGGGGTATCGCCAATGCTCCGTTTGGGATCGTCGGTTCGGAGACGGCCTATTCCCTGGCGGTGACGAAGCTTGTGAAGGGAGGTTATCTCACGCCTTTACAGCTGGTGGAGAGGATGAGTACCGGACCCTGCCGGATCCTGGGTGTACCGGGGGGAGATCTGTCGCCGGGGATGCCGGCGGATATCACCATAGCGGATATGGATTCGGAGCATACGATAGACAAAAACACCTTTGTCTCCAAGGGGAAAAATACTCCCTTCCACGGAAAGAGGGTGCAGGGAAGGATATATTATACCATCGTAGGCGGAGAGATCGTGTACGAATACAAGGAGGGAAATCAATGATAGACAGACTGATAGAAAATATCCGGAAGACGGGGGCGCCCATTGTGGTGGGCCTGGATCCCATGCTGGATTACGTGCCGGGGTTTATTTTGAAGAAAGCCATTCGGGAACAGGGGGAGAGCCTGGAGGCGGCGGGGACCGCCATATGGGAGTACAACAAAGGGATTGTGGATGCGGTCTGTGATCTGATCCCGGCGGTGAAACCTCAGATCGCCATGTATGAACAGTTTGGCATTCCGGGGCTTGCGGCGTTCAAAAAGACGGTGGACTACTGTAAGGAGAAGGGACTTGTGGTCATCGGTGATGTAAAGCGGGGGGATATCGGCAGCACATCTGCCGCCTATGCCAACGCTCATCTGGGAAGTGTAAAGATCGGCGACACGGTATGCCGGGGATTTGCCGAGGACTTTATCACGGTGAATCCATATCTCGGTACGGACGGGGTGAAACCCTTTGTGGATGTGTGCCGGCAGGAAAAGAAGGGGATCTTCGTTCTGGTGAAGACATCCAATCCCTCCTCCGGAGAATTTCAGGACCGGAAGATAGACGGGAAACCCCTGTATGAACTGGTTGGCGAATGGGTGGACAGATGGGGCAGGGACTGCATGGGAGAATCCTACAGCCGTGTGGGAGCCGTGGTGGGAGCGACCTATCCGGAGATGGGGAAGATTCTGCGCAGCATTATGCCGAAATCCTATATTCTGGTTCCGGGCTACGGTGCCCAGGGCGGTACCGGAAAGGATCTGAAGAACTACTTCAATAAAGACGGTTTGGGGGCCATCGTCAACAGTTCCCGTGGGATTATCTGTGCTTACAGGCAGGAGAAATATTCGAAATACGGCGAGAGCGGATTTGGGGAGGCGGCCCGGCAGGCGGTGCTGGATATGAGAGAGGATATCGCCTCTTCTCTTTGACGGGGCAGGGCGGGGAGTGATGAGAATCTGTGAGGGAGGGAATAAATGAGATGGCAAAGATTCAGTGTATGGCAGAGATAATTTCTGTCCGGGAGATATTTCGGGAGATATACTCCATGTGGGTGCTGGCACCGGAGATCGCTTCGGAGGCGGGACCGGGACAGTTTGTCTCCCTGTACTGCAGGGATCGGGACACACTTCTGCCGCGCCCGATCAGTCTCTGCGAGATTGACAGGGAGCGGGGCAGACTTCGTCTGGTGTTCCGTCTGGTGGGGGCGGGGACGAGGGAATTTTCCCAGATGCGTCCGGGGGATGAGGTCTGTGTGTTGGGGCCGCTGGGGAATGGATTTCCCATGAACTGCGTACAGTCAGGTCGGGCTTTGCTGATCGGAGGGGGCATCGGCATCCCGCCCCTCCTTCAGGCGGCAAAGGAACTGACTGTTCCGGTGAGCGCCGTGGTCGGTTACCGAAACAGGGATACCTTCCTCAGAGAGGAGTTTGAGTCCGCAGCGGACTCTGTCGTGATTGCCACGGAGGACGGAAGCGTCGGAACCAGGGGCAATGTCATAGATGCCATCCGGGAAAGCGGGGCCGAGGGGTCTGTGATATTTTCCTGTGGCCCGGTACCTATGCTTCGAGGGGTGAAGGTCTGGGGACGGGGAAGAAATATTCCGACGTATTTATCCATGGAGGAGAGGATGGCCTGCGGTCTGGGGGCCTGCCTTGCCTGCGTCTGTAGTTCTACAGAAGTAGATAGCCATTCCATGGTGAAAAACAAGCGTGTCTGTAAGGACGGGCCGGTGTTTTTGTCTACAGATATAGAATTATAGGAGGAAGAGGACATGAGAAGAGAGAAGAATCCATTGGCCGTGACATTTGCCGGTGTTACCTTTCCGAACCCGGTGACCACGGCATCGGGGACTTTTGGATCCGGTATGGAATACAGTGAGTTTGTGGATCTGGGAAAGCTGGGGGCTGTGACTACCAAAGGGGTCGCCTGCGTGCCGTGGCCGGGCAATTCCACGCCCCGGATAGCGGAAACCCACAGCGGAATGCTCAATGCCATCGGGCTGCAAAATCCGGGGATTGACACTTTCCTCTCCCGTGACCTTCCGTTTCTTCACGAGAAAAATGCGAGAGTCATTGTGAATGTGTGCGGGCATTCGGAGGAGGAATATGTCCGGGCGGTGGAGCGGCTGGCGGATGAGGATATAGCCATGCTGGAGATCAATATCTCCTGTCCCAATGTGAAGGAGGGAGGGATTGCTTTCGGACAGAAGCCGGAGATGGCAGAACGCATCACGAGGGCGGTCAAGTCCGTGGCTGGCCAGCCGGTGACCATGAAACTCAGCCCCAATGTGACGGATATTGCCGAGATGGCCAGAGCGGTGGAAGCCGGCGGCGCCGACGGCGTATCACTGATCAATACCCTGACGGGGATGAAAATTGATGTGGCCCACAGAACCTTCGCCATCGCCAACAGGACAGGGGGACTGTCCGGCCCCTGCGTGAAACCTGTGGCTGTCCGCATGGTGTATGATGTGGCGAAGGCGGTGAAAATCCCGGTTCTCGGCATGGGAGGGATCCAGAATACGGAGGATGCTCTGGAATTTATCATGGCGGGAGCTTCCATGGTGGCGGTGGGGACGGCCAATTTTTTTCACCCGAATGTCACCGCTGAGATCATAGACGGCCTGGCGGATTATGTGGAGAGAGAAGGACTGGAGAGCATTACAGATATTGTCGGGTGCGTCGGGTAAGAGGACAGGAGATACGTAACTGTTTTATGCAATTTTTCTAAAGATCTTCGGCCTCTTCTTGACATTTTTGTGAATAAAGTGTAAAATGGTGTTGTTGTCCATACAACGAAAAGTATTAAAGGAGGTGCTCCTGGTGCCAGGGTTGCAGTTTATCATCGTAGCTGTGATCGTGGTGATCGTTCTGATTGCCGTGGCTTTTCTGATCGCATGGAAGAGCGCTATTTCCTACCATGTGAAGGTCAGCGAGGCGAAAATCGGCAGTGCAGAGGAAAAGGCGAGGACGATCATCGACGATGCGTTAAAGACAGCTGAGACGAAAAAACGGGAAGCTCTGCTTGAAGCCAAAGAGGAAAACATGAAGGCGAAGAATGATCTCGACAAAGAGACCAGAGAACGCAGAGCGGAGATCCAGCGCTATGAAAAACGTGTGCTGGGTAAAGAGGAGACTTTGGACAAGAAAATGGATGCACTCGAGAAAAGGGAATCCAAGCTGAATGCGCGGGAGGCGAGCTTTGAGAAGGAGAAAACGAAAGTGGAAGAACTCCGCCAGAGCCATATGCGCGAGCTTGAAAAGATTTCCGGTCTCACCTCCGAACAGGCAAAAGAGTACTTGTTGAAGACTGTGGAAGAAGATGTAAAGCATGAAACCGCAGTCCTGGTGAAAGAATTGGAACGTCAGGCAAAGGATGATGCTGACAAGAAGGCGAAGGATTACGTGGTGACAGCCATTCAAAAATGTGCCGCTGACCATGTGTCCGAGGCCACAATATCAGTAGTGCCTCTGCCGAGTGACGAAATGAAGGGAAGGATTATCGGACGAGAGGGGCGCAACATTCGTACTCTCGAGAATCTTACGGGAATTGATTTGATTATCGATGACACACCGGAAGCCGTGATTTTATCCGGATTTGATCCGATTCGCAGGGAGATAGCCCGTATTGCTTTGGAAAAGCTCATCGTGGACGGCCGTATTCATCCGGCCAGAATCGAGGAGATGGTGGAAAAAGCGAAAAAAGAAGTAGAGACGATGATTCGTGAAGAAGGGGAGGCGGCCGCTCTTGAAGTGGGGGTACACGGTATCCACCCGGAGTTGATCCGTCTGTTGGGAAAAATGAGGTTCAGAACCAGTTACGGACAGAATGCGCTGAAACATTCTATCGAAGTAGCACACCTGACCGGACTTCTGGCCGGCGAGACGGGAGCAGATGTCCGCATGGCCAAGCGTGCTGGACTTTTACACGATATCGGGAAGTCAGTTGACCACGACATGGAGGGTTCCCATATTCAGTTGGGAGCAGAGCTTTGTCGCAAATTTAAGGAATCTGCGTTGGTGGTTAATGCGGTGGAGGCTCACCACGGCGACGTGGAGGCAGAGAGCATGATTGCCTGTCTCGTGCAGGCGGCAGATGCCATCTCGGCGGCGCGCCCGGGAGCGAGACGCGAGACATTGGAGACATACACCAACCGCTTAACGCAACTGGAGGATATCTCTAATGGCTTTAAGGGAGTTGAGAAATCTTTTGCTATTCAGGCAGGTAGAGAGGTTCGAGTGATGGTAGTACCGGATCAGATCAACGATGATGAAATGGTACTATTGGCACGTGATTTGTCCAAACAGATCGAGGCAGAATTACAGTATCCGGGTCAGATCAAGGTGAATGTGATCCGGGAATCTCGTGTAGTTGACTATGCCAGATAGAAAGTGGACTACGGAATCTTAAAAAAAGGAGAGGCTGCGCACAGGCTGCTGTGTGGCGGCCTCTTTTTCACCGTATATTTTGACGGAAAAGGATCGGAATATGGATGTAAAAGAGGGGCATAATATAAAAAAACACAGGGAGAGAGAATCATGTGCACTGCGGCAGCGTATAAAACAGGGGATTTTTATTTTGGAAGGACACTGGATTATGATTTTTCCTACGGTGAAACGGTCACGATCACACCGAGAAATTTTGAGCTGGCATTCCGAAACGCGGGAACTGTGGCGCACCATTATGCCTTTGTGGGAATGGCGCATATAACGGAGGGGTATCCGCTTTATTATGATGCCGTGAACGAAAAGGGACTTTGTATTGCGGGGCTTAATTTCGTAGGAAATGCATATTACCGTGAAAAGGAGGAGGGCAAGGACAACATAGCCCAATGGGAACTGATTCCCTGGATCCTGGGACGGTGCGCAGCTGTGGACGAGGCAAAAGAGCTGATCGCCGGGACTAACCTTTGGGCTGAGCCCTTCGGACCGCATCTTCCCACAGCGGAGCTCCACTGGATGATTTCTGACAAAGGCGGCTCCATTACGGTGGAAAGTGTGAGGGACGGGCTCTTTGTCTACGACAACCCCGCAGGCGTCCTTACAAATAATCCGCCCTTCCCGATTCAGATGTTTAACCTGAACAATTACATGGGCCTGTCTGTTGACGCTCCTGAAAATTGTTTTTCCAAAAAGCTCAGGCTGGATGCGTACAGCAGAGGAATGGGTGCTGTGGGGCTTCCCGGGGATCTGTCATCTATGTCGAGATTTGTGCGTGTGGCCTTTACAAAACTGAATTCGCTGTCCGAGGAGGATGAAAAATCGAGTGTAAGCCAGTTCTTTCACATATTGGGTTCCGTTGAACAGCAGAGAGGCTGCTGTCGTCTGGCAGGCGGGAAATATGAAATATCCCTCTACACCTCCTGCTGCAATGCCGACAAAGGCATTTACTACTATAGGACTTACGACCATCACGGCATAGTCGGTGTGGATATGAGACGGGAGGATCTCGACGGGGATGAACTCATCCTTTATCAGCTGATAGATGACAACATATTAGAAATTCAAAATTAAAAAAATCCACACTGATTTTTAAACAGGGAGATTACAAACAGGAATTGCCCTGCAGGGTTTACTTTTGTTATTGAAAATTCTCTTCGGATTTGGTATACTGTAATCAGTTATATTTGTGTGGATGAGAAATCTGGATTTTCTCAAGTGATCATTTGGAAGGAGGGGGCGTGATGAATGTTGATCGTGTTGACCGGGCCGAAGTTCTTTCAAGCCAGAGAAATATGCTCCAGGCAACTGACGTGGAGAGCAAGGGCCTCCGGAAAGAGATAGCCGCTGCGCAGCAGCAGCTTCAAAAAGTTTCTGCCAGTGAGGAGTTGACAGCGGAGGAGAAAAAACAGAAGAAACAAGAGGTCCAGAAGGAGCTCTCAGATCTGAACAGAGAGCTGAGGCAGCGCCAGGCGGAGCTTCGCAGGGAACAGTTGAAAGAAGAGAGTCAGGAGGAAGAGAAGGCTAAGCAGACCAGAGAGACAAAAAAAACGGATGGTGCGGATAAGGCCGCATCTGCGGACAGGGAGGAGATGGACGAGGGCAAAGTCGGGGGAGATAACAGGGATAAAGGAGAGGCCGTAGAGAAGGAAGATGACCGGGAACTCTATTATCCCCTGAACCGGATGGAGAAGGCGGTATCGTCTGCGGCAGCCCAGAAGCGGGCCCAGGCGCAGAAGAGGGTGGCGAAGGACCTGGAGAACAGTGCGCATGTCATAGAGGGTGAGATCCGCATGGATGAACAGCGGGGGCAGGATACGAAGCGCAAAGAGGCCGTCCTGGAGGATACGGAGAAGAGGAGTGCCAGTGCCTCTGAGACACAGATGGAGATGCTGTCAAATACTGTATATCATTACCAGCGGCTGGGCTGGCAGGGGAGTCAGCCAACAGGGAAGAAGGATCCACAGGATGAGAGAAAGCTTGCCGAGGTCATCGGCGCACCGCAGAGAGATCCGGAGTCGACAGATGCTGTGGAGCGGTACAATGCCGGGAAGCCCTTTTCCTCGGTTACTATGTCTGTTTAGAATGGAGCTGTGAGAATCTCACTGGAGCGTGACGGGATATGGATGATCACACATACATTGCGATAGATCTGAAATCCTTCTACGCCTCTGTGGAGTGCGTAGAGCGGGGCAGAAACCCATTGACAACCAATTTGGTGGTGGCAGATGAGAGCCGCACTGAGAAGACAATATGCCTTGCGGTATCACCGTCGATGAAAGCCTATGGCATTTCCGGCAGAGCAAGGCTTTTTGAAGTGGTACAAAAAATAAAGGAAGTCAACCGGGAGAGGCAGAGACAGGCACCGGGAGGGAATCTGGAGGGGGCGTCAGATGACGATGCAGAGCTGAGGGCAAACCGGAAATTGGCTGTGGACTATATTGTGGCAAAACCCAGGATGTCTTTCTACATGGAATACAGCACAAAAATTTACAACATATATTTAAAATATGTTGCCCCGGAGGATATTCATGTGTATTCTGTGGACGAGGTGTTCATGGATGTGACAGCGTATCTGAATATGTACCGGCTCACCCCCCGGGAGCTGGCCATGAAAATGATACAGGATGTGCTGGATACTACAGGGATCACAGCCACGGCGGGGATCGGGACGAACCTGTATCTCTGCAAGATTGCGATGGATGTTCTGGCCAAGCACATTGATGCGGATGCCAACGGCGTCCGCATCGCTTCGCTGAATGAGATGTCATACCGCAGGCTGTTCTGGGCCTACCAGCCGATCACCGATTTCTGGCGGATAGGAAAGGGCTATGCAAAAAAGCTGGCAGAGCATGGCATGTACACCATGGGAGACGTGGCCAGGTGCTCCCTGGGAAAAGACAGCGATTTCTACAACGAGGATCTCCTTTATCGGCTGTTCGGCGTCAATGCAGAGCTTCTCATCGACCACGCCTGGGGGTGGGAACCGTGTACTATAGAGGAGATCAAGGCCTACAAACCGAAGAATAACAGTGTGGGGGCCGGGCAGGTGCTAAAGCAGCCCTATCCCTTTGATAAGGCACGGCTGGTCATCCATGAGATGGCGGACTCCCTGGTACTGGATCTGGTGGATAAAGGTCTTGTGACGGATCAGATGGTCCTGACAGTGGGATACGACAGGGTAAATTTGTCGGATTCTGTCTGCCGGGAGGAGTACAGGGGGGAAGTCACCGTCGACCGATATGGAAGGGAAATACCGAAACATGCGCATGGAACAGTTAATCTGGGAGAGTGGACATCCTCCTCGAAGGTGATCATCCGGGCGGTGCTCGGTTTGTTTGACCGGATCATGGATCGAAACCTTCTGGTGAGAAGGCTCAATATCACAGCGGGCCGGGTGATAGACGAGACGGAGGCCGGGAAGCGGACGTCTTTTCGGCAGATGGAATTGTCTATGGGCTATGAGGAGGAAGGAAAAGCACAGCGGGAAAAACAGGAGAGAGTGCGGGAGAGGAAGATGCAGAAGGCGGTGCTGGACATCAAAAAAAAGTATGGAAAGAATGCGATACTCAAGGGGATGAATCTGGAGGAGGGTGCTACAGCAAGAGAGCGAAATCGTCAGATTGGAGGACACAGAGCGTGAGTAAGGAGAAGAGAACAATACATGACTATGAGGATATCCTCTCTCATTCCCGGCCGGTCAGTCGGAGGCATCCGAAAATGTCAGGGATTGACCGGGCAGCCCAGTTTGCCCCCTTTGCTGCGCTGACCGGGCACCGGGAGGCGGTCCGGGAAACCGCCCGTCTGACAGATGCCCGGGTGGAGATGGACGAAAACCAGAGAGCACTGCTGGATGAGAAGTGGAACAGGCTGCGAAAGCACCGGGAGGGGCAAGTGGTGGCTGTCACCTGTTTTCGGGCCGATGAGAGTAAGGAGGGTGGGTCTTATGTGACAATAAGAGGTGTGATAAAAAAGACAGACACCATGGCCAGGTGTTTCGTGATGGAGGATGGCACAGAGATTTTGTTTGACGATGTGACAGATGTGGAAATCAGCGCACGACAGTGTCCGGCCCGCTGCCGGTCTCGTCTCCAATGATCCGCAGTACCAGGCGATGGGGCAGACAGATAATGGATTCGCCGACCCTTTGGATTGTCCCGGTGCGGACGCAGGTGTGGTCGCCGCAGTTGGCAGATTCCATGGAGACGACGCCGCCTTTTATGGAAAATGTGTTGACCTGGCCGTGGCCGGATGTAATCGTCTCCTGGTGATCCTCGCTCAGCGGCAGGGTTTTTACCACCTTGCCGTCTTGCTGTATCTCAAGTGAGCCGGCGGCAGAGGGAGAGGGCAGAAAAACCCAGACGCTGAGAGCGATCCCTGTCAGGGAAAGGATTACCAGAAGAGCGACATCCTGTTTGGTGAAAATCCGGGCGGCATCTAAAGCTGTTCGTTTCATTGCAGCATTCATCCCTTTCCATTCCTACAGTGTAACAGAGGAGAGGGAATGAGTCAACGGGGAGAGGCATCCCTGTCTGATTTTTCGATTATCATGGAGAACCCGGGGAGAACCCGGGGGGCGGAAAAAAAAGACTTGCGTAAAAGGTGGGGATAGATTATACTGAAATCGAAAAAGCTTTGCCAGCTGGGAAGAAAAGACAACAGGCAGGAAAGGTGAAGATGAAAATAAAAATGGGGATAAAAAAATGTGCTGCCATAGCACTGGCAGCCTGTGTGTTGAGTTCAGCTGTATTGACTGGATGCGGGGAACAGAGCGGGCAGATTTTTCTCTATGAACCAGGGACAGAGGAGAAGGATGTCACAGTCAGCATGGTCGGCTACAAGGCGGACACTCTCAATCTCCTGGCGATTGAGGAAACGCTGCACGGGTTTATGGACCAGAATTCCGGTATCAATATCACCTATGAGGGCCTCAAGGGTTCCACCTACTGGAGTGCTCTGGAAAAACGGGCATCGACCGGGACCCTGGATGATATTTTTATGATAGACCACGACAGGATGCAGGAATATTCATCCCAGGGTCTGCTGGCGGATCTCTCAGAAGTCCCCGGGCTGAATAGTTACAATGCGCTTGCGAAAAGCCAGTTTGCAGATGGGAGCGGGCAGGTGTGGTTCCTCCCCACCTGCATCGCTGCCTATGGACTGTATGTCAACCGTGACGTCCTGGAAGCGGATGGGCAGACCGTGCCGACCAACTGGGGGGAGTTTGCCGCCGTGTGTGATTATTACGTCGGGAAAGGCAGCACCCCCATCATTGTGAACAACAGTTCCTCCATCCGGAGTATGATCGTGGGGAGGGGAATGTTTGATGTGTATCAGTCCCAGGATCCGGAGGCGGAGATTGATGCCCTGAACAGCGGGAAAAAAGATCTCACAGAGCAGCTTGCTCCCGGTCTTGAGATAGCCTTTGAGATGATAAGCCGGAAGTGGGTTGACTGTTCCGAGGCATTGGAGACATCGCAGACCAATGGGGACCTGGAACTCTTTGACGGGGGCGAGAGGCCGTTTATGATCACGGGAGCGTGGGCGTCCCCGCGGGTTAAGGACATGGATCCGGGTTTTGAATACAGCGTGTACCCGCTGCCTGTTCTGGAGGACGGGGGTGTCCTGGTGGCGGATGTGGCTACCTGTCTGGCCGTCAACGCAGAGAGCCAGCATCTTGAAAAAGCGAAGGACTTTCTTGCTTACGTGATCCAGCCGGATGAAATGTGGAGCTACTGCGACAGCCAGAGCAGCTACACGCCTCTGAATGACAACCGCACCCCCACGGACTCGGCCGTTGCGCCTTCTGTGGAGTGCTGGGGGAGCGGGCGAATCGTGATCGGTGCGGATTACCGGCTGGAGTTTCCCATAGATACCGCATTGAATGAGTGCGTCACCGCACTTTTGAGCGGGGAAAGCCTGCGGGATGTGGAAAATCTTTTGAGAGAACAGTTAAATCAGAATAAGGATCAATAAGGAGGGCAGAGAGGGATGTCAGTCGGGGAAAAGGGAAAAAGGAAATGGCTTTTTAGATTGGCGACGGCCGCAATGGTCGTGGCTGTCTGTGCGTTGTTTTTGGGGGGGAATTACTATATTGACAGAATGCGCCAGTCCCTCTGGACCCAGTCCGTCACGGATGTGCTGGAGATCACGGAACAGGGATCCCATGCGTTTGAGGTCTATGTTCGCCAGGGTTATGCCATGCTGGAGGGACGGGCCAGCAATTTTTCCCAGTACGAGTCCTCTGATGAAAAGTCAATTTTGAAAAAACTGGACCTGTACGAGGGCGGAGACCCCACTTTTGTAGTGATGGACCTAACCCATAAGGTTATATATTTTAACAGTAGTGAACGCACTGCTCTGTCGGAGGAGGAAGTGGAGACTTACAGGGCGTTTCCAGAGCAGGGGGTCATGGCACCTTACATAAGTGAATACACCGGGCAGAAGATGTTCGGTTATTATGAGAGGTTTACTTTCGCAGACGGCGCAGAGGGGCTGGTGCGCAAAGGGCATCTCCTCTCAGAGGTGGCAGAGGAGTTTTCCCTGTCCTTTTTTGATGATACCGGTTTTTCCTACGTGATCGATGGTGACGGTGATATTGTGCTCCGGCCCGATAACCCCAACAGTAACCGCACATTTTCAAATATATATGATGTGCTGCAGGTAGAGGGGAACACAGATGACAGCGAGGACGATCTCCGGGATGGGATGGCCAGCGGGAAAGAAGGAGCCATGGAGATGTTGTTTGATGACAGGGAATGTGTGCTGACGTTTACGCCGGTGAATGAGGTGGAGGGCTGGTATGTCATATCCGTCATCCCCAGCGCTTCCATTATGACCCGGACAGAGCAGATTCTGAAGACCAGCCAGTCGTTCATCTTTGTGATAGGCCTTGTGCTGTTCCTCGTCTTTCTCATCGCCGCTGTGACCTGGGGATACCGCAAGCTGATAAAGGAAAAAGTGACGGATGTGACGTACAGAGAACAGTTGTTTGGGGTCCTGGCAGGTAATACGGACGAGGCGTTCCTGATGCTCTCCGTGGACAGCTTTTCAGTGGAGTATGTCAGTCCTAATATTGAGCGTATTTTGGGAATTTCCCAGCAGACGGCGGCGGAGGACGGCCTGTCTGTCCTGAATGCAGTGGTAGAAAATGTTGGGTACCCCATCAACGAGGAGGAGCTGCGCAATATTCCCCTGGGAGAGTCCAGGACCTTTGAGGGAAAGTATACCCAGGAGGAGACCCGGAAAGAACGGTGGATGGAGGTGAAGGTTTACCATTTTTCCATTGACAGGCGCGAACGTTTTATCGTCGTTTTCTCTGATCGCACTGAGGACAGGGAAAAGGAGGCTGCCCTCACCGATGCTCTGGACATTGCCCAGACGGCGAACCAGTCAAAAAGTGCATTCCTTTCCAATATGAGCCACGATATCCGCACGCCCATGAATGCCATCGTAGGTCTGTCTACGCTTTTGCAGAGGGATGCTGATAAGCCGGAGAAGGTGCGGGAACATACCCGCAAGATCACCACATCCAGTCAGCATCTGCTGGGGCTGATTAACGATGTGCTGGACATGAGCAAGATCGAGAGCGGCAAGACTACCCTGAGTATAGGGGAGTTTAACCTGGCAGAAATCGTGGAGGAGATGGTGACTATCATGCGCTCCCAGGCAAAAGCCAGGCGACAGGAGTTTGAGGTCTATGTGAAGAACCTCACGGACGAGCAGGTGCTGGGGGATAAAAACAGGATCAGTCAGGTGTTGCTGAATATTCTGTCCAATGCGGTCAAATACACGCCGGAGGGAGGGCGTGTCGAGATGACGGTGCGCCAGATCCCCTACAGAATGAAGGGGTTTGCACATTTCCAGTTCCAGGTGGAGGACAACGGCATCGGCATGGACAGCGAGTATATGAAAACTATTTTTGACCCGTTCAGCCGCTCGCAGGAAAGCCTCTCCAGCGGGATACAGGGGAGTGGGCTCGGCATGGCCATTACGAAAAACCTGGTGGAGTTGATGGGAGGCTCGATCGGGGTAAAGAGTGAACTGGGGAAGGGCAGTATTTTTACAGTAGATTTGGAACTGCAGATACAGAAGCAGAGACCGGATGAGGATTTTTGGCAGGAGTATGGCATCCATAATGCTCTCATCGTGGACGATGAGGTGGACATATGTACCGAGGTGATGGCGGCGATGGCAAACACGGATGTTTCGATGCAGTTTGCACTGGACGGGGAGACCGCCGTGCAGATGGTGGAACACGCCTGTATGGCGGGACAGGATTTCAATATCATCCTGCTGGACTGGAGGATGCCTGGCATGGATGGGCTTGAGACAGCAAGGCGCATCCGGGGGATCGTCTCCAAAAACGTGCCGATCATGATCCTGACATCCTATGACTACAGTGAGATAGAAAAGGAAGGCTATGAGGCCGGGATAGATGCTTTCCTTCCCAAACCCTTCTTCCTCAGCACCTTCAAGGAAGTCATCCGCAGCCTGAAAGACAAGAAAAAACTGGAGAACAGGGTGGGAGACCACACGGCAATCCTGAGAGGGAAGCGTTTTATGGCGGCGGAGGATAATGAACTAAATGCGGAGATTTTAGTGGAGCTGCTTTCCATGATGGGTGTGGAGTGTGAGATTGCAACGGACGGGAAAGAGGCCCTGGCGATGTTTGAGGCCTCTGCTCCGGGTGAGTTTGATGCGATACTGATGGATATCCAGATGCCCGTGATGGACGGCTACGAGGCGACCCGTGCTATTCGGGCGAGTGCACACCCCATGGCAAAGACCATCCCCATTATCGCCATGACTGCCAACGCCTTTGCCGATGATGTGGAGCATGCCCTCAATGCCGGGATGGATGCGCACCTTGCCAAGCCGGTGGATATGGAGAAACTGGAAGAGATCCTAAAGAAAGTTTTTTTAGACAGGGAAGGAAGTGACGGACCATGAAGCGTTTTACAGCGATTTGTTTGTCTCTGGTGCTTCTGTCCGCCCAGGCGGAGGAGGCAGCCATCCCCACACTCTCGGCGAAGGGGACAGGGCAGTTCGCGGTGCCGCCCGGCCTCCACCGGGATGTGGACAGTTTCCCCTTAGAGGGGGAAAAATATCGGGAGGGGGATGCCATCGTCGCCATAGCAGCTCCGCACAGGACGGAGCTGATGGAGAAAGGCACCCTCTCTTCTGACCGGGACATCACCGTGGAAGAAGCGTGGGATTTTGGAGATGCAGAGACACTGGGCGAGAATGCGGCCCAGAGGAAATATCTGGAGGATAAGGATTTCTATATTGTGAAAGCGAGCTCAGATACGTATTCCACAAAGGAGCTGATGACGAAGCTGGACAATCAGGAATACGTCCTCTCTGTCGAGCCTGATTACTACCAGGAAAAAAGAGAGGTGAGTGACCCCCTGTCTGACCTGCAGTGGTCGCTGGACGGCGAAAATACAAACAGCGCCGGGGTGCGATACTCGGAGCTGAATCAGGAGGATATCTCCCTCTCAGATGCCGATGTGCCCGTCGTGGCAGTGGTAGACACGGGGATAGACTACTCGCATGAGGATCTGGCAGACCGGATGTGGACGAACCCGTACCCCGACAAGCTGGAGGGGAGCTGTGGCTATGATTTCGGGGAGGACGATGCTGATCCGGCAGATGAGGACGGACATGGGACGCACTGTGCCGGGATCATCGGAGCGTCTGTCAATAATGCGGTGGGTATTGCGGGGATCAGTGCGCAGGCAGAGCTGATGGCACTGAAAGTGTTTGACGGGGAGGAGGCAACGAATGAATCCATTATCAACGCATTTTACTACATCTATGAAGCACAGCAGCTGGGCGTGAATATCGTTGCGGTCAATTGCTCTTGGGGCGGAGGCCAGTCCGGCAGTGTCATGTCCTCACTGATTGAAAAGATTGGGGAGGCCGGGGCAGTGTTCGTATTTGCGGCGGGGAATGATGGTATAGATCATGACACTGCGAAAACGGAGGAATGTCCCTACGATATCAACAGCCCCTACATAGTTACAGTAGGTGCCTCCGACACGGAGGATCAGAGGGCGGTCTATTCGGATTACGGGGCTTCCTCGGTGGATCTGTTTGCACCTGGCAGCCAGATACTGTCTACTGTCAGCTATGACACCTTTTATCCGGCACTGCTGTCTGCGGCTGCCAGGGAGGAGGCGTGTGCGTTTTACTCTTCCTTTGATGGCGGCACGCTGGATACTTCCCAATATTATACGACGTCCACCGGTCTGAGTGTGGATGAGGTCGCATACAGCAGCGAGGATGTGCTGGGAAACACCGGGAGCGGTTCTCTGTCAGTGGAATTCTCCGTCTCGCACCAGAACAGGCCCAGGTCTTCTGGTTTTCCGGGCAATCATTCGAGTGCGGAACTCAACATATACCTGGATGTGACAGACCTGGGTCTTTCTGGCTCCTCCTACCGTGTGGCCTGTGACATGGGTGAGGAGGAGTCGGGGAGTGTGACCTGGTCCCATGAGACATTTCTTCGGTCAGAGGATTCATTTTTTACAACGAATGGCCGTAGTTACCTGCGGCTGGTGACGCTGGTCACATCGTCCTCGTCGACGATTTATCTGGATAATATCTCCGTGGCCGATGAGGAGTCTGCGGAGAGTGCCATGCGCCCATACGATGTCTACAGCGGCACATCGATGGCGGCACCCGCTGTCTCTGCCGCATTAGCTATCCTCTCTGCCGTGGATGAGGGGGACAGTGCAGTGGGGCGAATCCAGAAAATATACTCCTGTGTGAGGAAGATGGATGGGCTGTCGGGGTATTGCGAGACGGGCGGGATACTGGATCTCAGCAAAATATTGGACACAGAGGACGAGCCGGATGGAGGCGATGCCGACGCCGGTGACAGCGTCAGTGCCGACAGCAGCCCAGCCCCTGCAGTTACTGTGGGCTCGTCCACCGTGGTTCCTGCGGTTACTGCGGCACCCACCGCAGCCCCTGCAGTTACTGCGGCGCCTACCGCAGCCCCTGCAGTTACTGCGGGCTCGCCCACCGTGGTTCCTGCGGTTACTGCGGCGCCCACCGCAGCCCTTGCAGCTTCTGCGTGCTCGCCCACCGTGCCCCCCGCATCCGCTGACGGGATAGGGGGGGCTTCCTCATCCCTCTCGGGGGAAGCGGTGAAAATTCTTGTAAAAAAGCTGAAAATCAACAGGAAAAAGGCGGTCCTGCGCTATGGTAAAAAACTGAAGCTGCGGGTGAAGGCAAGGCCCGCAAAAGCAACGAACAAAAAAATTAAATGGTCTGTATCCAAAAAAAAGTATGCCAGGGTATCAAAAAAAGGCGTTGTGCGCGCAAAGAGGGCGGGAGTTGGCCACACAGTGCGGGTATATGCGAGAACACGCGATGGGTCGGACATCCGGGCATTTTGCAGAGTGAAAATCACCAGAGCCGGTGTTTTGGGACGATAAGGTTTAATTAAGGTTGTCGTGTTATGATGGAAGAAAACAATATAAGGAGGCATAGGTCCATGAGACGAATAGCAGCAATCCTCTGCGTGTCAGCACTTGTTTTTTCCCTGGCAGCGTGTGAGGAAAAACAGCAGACATCCACAGAGGGAAACACCACAGAGGGAAGTATTGGAGGCGAGAGGGACGCAGAGGGAAGTATCGTAGGAAAGGTGACGGAGATAGACGGCACCAGCGTCACCCTGCAGCTCGGAGAAATGAGAGGGGGCGGCCGCGGCGGCCAGAGGATGGACAGGGATGGTATGCCCTCCGGAAAACCGGACGGGGAGAAGGGCGGTATGCCCTCCGGAAAACCGGACGGGGAGAAGGGCAGTATGCCCTCTGGCAGGCCGGACGGGGAGAAGGGTGGTGTGCCCTCCGGAAAACCGGATGGATCCGGCTTTGAGGCGGGGGAGGAAAGTCAAACCTTCGACCTGACAAATGTGTCGATCCGCCTGGAACAGGGCTCTGATACTACAGAGGGAAGTATGGAGGACATCTCTGTGGACTCCATCCTGATGATTCGGATGGACGGGGATGAGGTGGAGAGCGTAACTGTGAGGGCAGCAGGCGAAAGCGGAGAGGAGGGAGATGGCGATGAGAAGAGGGAGTAAAGAAAAGTCTGCACTGGCTGTAGTATTGGCAGCATCTCTGGTGGTCTCCGGGGCTTTCGCAGGTGTCCCCGCCATGGCATCCGCCAAAAAGGCCAGACTGAGCAGGACGAGGCTTACGCTGGCCGTGGGGAAGAGAAAGACGGTGAAGCTCTTGAACGCAAAAAAGCTGTCTGTGAAGAAGGCAAAAAAAGTGAAATGGAGCAGTTCAAACAAAAGAGCTGTGACGGTGAGTGTCAAAGGGAAATACCGTAAAAAGGCTGTCATACAGGCAAAGGGCGTGGGAAAAGCTACAGTAAAACTCAGATACGGGGGGAAGACCTACCGCTGTAAAGTCGTTGTAAGGAAGGTCGGCGGCGCAGAGACGTCCGGCCAGACGGCAGGTGCATCGGCCGTCCCGACAACAAGTGCGTCACCTGGCCTGACGGCGGCGGAGATGCCGGAGACATCGGAAGGACCGGGAGAACGGACGGATGAACCACAGGGGAGCGGTTCTCCGCTGCCGGAAAAGACACCGACGGCCTCCTTCGCCAGTGAGTATGCGGGAGATGATTCTCTGGATGGGTATGTTGAGCCGGCCAGGGCAGAGTACACAGAGGAGGATGTGGACACAGGGAGTGAGGGGGCGGATGAGATCCTGATACCGGTTGCGGCGAGCGGTGAGAAGACCGTGACAGATTCTTATACCATCAGTGGAAAAAACAAGCTTACGATCACAGCATCGGGGACCTATGTCCTCCGAACAGAAGACACAGGGACGGCAAGTGATGCCCTGGTGGAAGTGGACTATGCGGACTCGGCGGACACGGGTACGGTGCACCTGATATTGGACGGGGTGAACCTGATGTCTTCCAGCCTCAGTGAACCGGACAGTGACAAGGGGCTGATAACGATAAAAAAATCCGTGGCGAAGGCTGTGATAACGCTGGCGGAGGGCAGTACGAACCTGCTGACGGATGTCGGTGAGCCGGGGATTGATGCCGAGGACGGGGTGTCACAGACCTACACGGCCGGGATCATGTGCAAAAAAACACCGTTGACTATCAACGGGAGCGGTTCGCTGGGCATCTCTTCCACCTATGGAAATGCCATCAAATGCACAAATGCGTTGAAGATTCTAAATGCGCAGATCACAGCAGGGACAGAGTCACTCCCCCTGGGGCACAATGGAATCACAGGAAAAACGGAGCTTTCTGTAAAACAGGCGGATATTACAGTGTACGCCTGCGGAGACGCCCTCAAAACCACCTTGGATGATGATGACGTCGAGGAGGACGGCAGTTTGGCAGATTTGGGGAATATGGAACTGGATAGGGGGGAATATGACATTCATTCAACCGGGCAGGATGCGGTCAGTGTGTACCGGACTCTTTTTCTGGATCCGGAAACACTGGAGGCGGATGCGTCCTACACATCCTCTTCTTCCGCCGATGACACCAGTTCCAAGGCAGTGAAGGCCGGCACCAGCATCTACATACCTGAAACTGCGGGATGTATGAATCTTGTTTCGGCGAGGGATGACACCCTGCACTGTAATGGCTATATCCTCATAGACGGCGGCACGGTCACGGCGGCGTCCGGGGATGACGGCGTACACTCTGACTCGGGGCTGCAGATCAATGCCGGGACGATCAATATCACAGAATCCTACGAGGGTCTGGAGAGCGGCGACATCACGATCTGTGGCGGCGACATCACGGTGAAGGCATCGGATGACGGGTTGAATGCGGCGGGAGGGAACAGTGCCTCCAGCGGAGAGGTCTCCGGTGGCACTGGGCCGGGTGGTTTCGGCCCGGGCGGTGACAATTTCAACCCAAAGAACGAGAGCACGGCGGACAGCAGCAATTACCAGATCATCATCACGGGCGGGGACCTGTATATCGACGCCGAGGGGGATGGGATTGACAGCAATGGCAATATCTTCTTCCAGGGCGGGACGGTAGTGGTGGACGGACCGACGAACAGCGGGAACGGCGCACTGGATTACGGCGATGGAAACTGCGTGTGCGAGATCTCCGGCGGAACCTTAATCGCATCGGGGGCAAAGGGCATGGATGAGGCGCCCACCAGCGGTTCTTCCCAGCCGACGGTAAACATCTGCTTTGATCAGGCCATGCCGGCGTCTTCCTGGGTGGTGTTGCGGGACAGCAGTGGAAACGACATACTGGCCGCACAGCCGTCTAAGAAGTTCCAGTCGGTGGTAATGTCCTGTGAAGCCCTTGTTCTGGGAGGATGTTATACCGTGTATTACGGAAACTCAATGGATACTCTGACCCAGGGTGACAGCTTTACGTTTTCCTCTGTGGTTATGACAACGGGCTCTGCCTTCGGAGGATGGAACCCGGGCAGGAGATGACATTTTGTTTCATTTGAAATAAGCAAGATTAGAGGAGAGGGGATGCACAGATGTGTGCGATATGAAAGGAAACAACAAGGCACAGGGCTTTGAGATAAATGATGAAACACTTCCGGTACTCGAGAGAATTGCGAACTGTATGCCGGGCGGTTTTTTCATTTATTATGCCGGGGGAGAAGAAGAACTGATCTATTACAACGAGTCCATGCTGAGGATTTTTGGATGTGAAACAAGGGAGGAGTTCGAGGCTCTGACAAATAAAAGCTTTAGGGGAATCGTGTATCCGGATGACCTGGAGCGGGTGGAGGGAAGCATCTGGAATCAAATCCATGAAAGCCGGTACAACCTGGACTATGTGGAATATCGGATCACAAAGGGGGATGGCAGTGTCCGCTGGGTGGAGGATTATGGCTATTTTACCCACTCTGCCGTGTACGGAGATGTGTTCTATGTGTTCATTGAGGACGCTACGGAACGTCTGGAGAAGAGAATGTCAGAGTTGGAGGAGATCAACCGGGAGCTGAGGGAGGCCTATTCCAGGGAGAGTCAGTACAAAAAAGCGATTTTACACAACGCAGAATCTTTTTTTGAGGTCAATCTTTCGCAAGACAGGTTCCTCATCCCCGCATCCCGGGTGGTGGACGGCCAAGTGGTGGACGCGTTCAGGCACCGGGGAGATCAACCCATAGCTGATTATACTACCTATGTAAAAAAATGCGCAGAGCAAATCCGGGAGTCGGAGAGGGCAGCGTACATCCGTTTTTTCAATGCGAAGCACCTGATCCGGTGTTACAACAAGGGAGAACCGGAGCAGGTGTATGAGATGTGGTTCACAGGTGAGGACGGGCAGCGAAGGCTGTTCCGCCACTCGGTACTTCTGGGAGAACAGGAGAATACGGGGGACGTCATCGCTCTCTCTGTCTGCACGGATATTACCCGGCAGGTCGAGGAGCAGAACCTGCTCCAGATAGCCCTGAGACAGGCAGAGACGGCCAATATTGCAAGGAGCGCTTTTCTTACGAATATGTCCCACGATATCCGTACGCCGCTCAATGTGGTTATAGGATATGCAGATCTCCTTCTGAAGGACTGTGGAAATGCGAGGACACTTAATTATGCAAGGAAAATACTGGATGCCGCCAACCAGCTTCTGTCCATTGTCAGGGAATCAATGGAGGTGACCTGGGCGGAGTCCGGCAAAGCCGCCCTGGCAGAGATAAAGTGTGACATCATGGATATCATCCAGGATATTGCCGGGTCCATGGAACCTGCGATGGAGAAGAAAGATCTGGAGTTTTCCGTGGACTGTGACCAGATCCGGCATCGATATATCTATGCGGATACGATGCGGCTGAAAGAAATCATCAGCCAGCTGCTGGACAATGCTGTGAAGTATACCAATCCCGGGGGGAAGGTCAGCCTGACGGTGAAGGAGGAAGAGACTGCCCCGGCTGGGTATGGCCGGTTTGCCATGGAGGTAAAGGACAGCGGCGTCGGTATTCCGGAGGATTTTCTGGAGGACATATTCCGGGCGTTCACGCGGGAGAAAAACACAACTATGAGCCAGGTGCCTGGCTCCGGGCTGGGGCTTACGGTGGCGAAAACCCTGGTTGACATGATGGAGGGAACGATCGGTGTGGAGAGCGAGGTGGGTCGGGGCAGTACGTTTACTGTGAGGATACTGTTCAAGCTGGATGAGGAGCAGAAGAGTGATGTGCCGGTGCGGGTGAAAGCACCGGATTGGAATGTATTCAAGGGGAAGAGGCTTCTTTTGGCAGAGGATAACGAGATGAACAGAGAGATTGCGGAGGAGCTGCTGGAGGAGGTTGGATTCCTCGTAGACACGGCGGAGAATGGGCAGGAGGCACTGGAGAGACTGCAGGACTTCCCGGCCGGACATTACTGTGCGGTGCTGATGGATATCCAAATGCCGGTCATGGACGGATATGAGGCAACCAGGCGGATACGCAGCCTGGAAGACAGAGGGCTGGCCAACATACCCATCATCGCCCTCTCTGCCAATGTCTTTCCTGAGGATCAGCAGAAGTCAATAGAGTGTGGGATGAATGCTCACGTTCTGAAACCCATCGACATCGACAGGCTGACTGTCCAACTGTACGAGGTTATCTCGGATGAGGTGTGATCAGCTTCTGAATCAGGACTTTTTACACTGCCGGCCCTCGGTGTTCATCTCGAAGTTTTCTTTTATGATCAACTCTGATAGGGGCAGGAACTGATATCCCTTTTTCTGCAGGGTTACGATCATCTCATCCAGGGCCTCCGCCGTGTGTTTGCCGCCGTTGTGACAGAGGATGATGGAACCGTTCCCCAGGTGCTTGTGCTCGGTGACACGGCGGATGATGGTGGCGGCGTCGTAGTCTTTCCAGTCCAGGGAATCCACATCCCACTGGATCGGATAGTACTTATTTTCCCGGCACACCCGGATCAGATTGTCATTGTAATCCCCGTAGGGGGGCCGGAATAATATCATGTCAGTGCCCGTCAGCTTTTTTACTTTTTCGTGGGGTTTCATCAACTCCTCCCGGCACTGTTCGGCAGACAGCTGGGACATGTGTTTGTGGTTTTCGCTGTGGTTTCCCAGGTCGTGTCCGTCTTTGGCGATAGCTTTTACATCCTCCGGATATTTTTCTATCCACCCTCCGGTCATAAAGAAAGTGACTCTCACCTTGCGTTTTCTCAGGATTTCCAAAAGTTTGCCGGTGTCCTCGTTTCCCCAGGCGGCGTCGAAGGAGAGGGAGATCACAGGCTTATCCTGTTCCACGCAATAGATGGGGAGTTCTTTTTCACTTACCAGGGAGCCGCTCAGGGTCTCCGTGGACTTGGGGTACAGAAGCAGGCTGGCGGACAGGAGGGCGATGCTGGTCAGCACGATAGCCCCCACTTTGGTAAAAAGGATCAGTTTTTCACGTTCCGTCTCAATATTCATAGATTGGTTTCCAAAGAGTTTTCCATAATATATGAAGAAAAAAACAGAAATATGTTTCCCTCATACAGTTGACAAAGGGTAAATGTTCCTGTCATAATAGGAGTTGCAAAACGGAAAGACAGGAAATAAGGTGAGGATGACATGGAACGCTATATGATTTTTTTTGATATCGACGGGACGCTGCTGGACGAAAAGGAGGGGATCGTGCCGGAGAGTACGGTAGATGCCATTCACAGGGCTCGAAGGAATGGACATTTGCTGTTTCTGTGCACTGGACGCTGTCAGGCGATCTGGCCCAGAGAGATCCTGGATATCGGGTTTGACGGAGTGGTGGGAGGCTGCGGGACGCAGATCATTTACCATGGCAGGGAGCTGCTCCACGCCAGGCTGGAGCCGGAGCTTATGAGGGAACTGGCGGAGGATCTGGTGCGCTGCCATGTGGACGGCGTGCTGGAGGGAGTGGCCGCCTCCTACTTCCGGCGGGATTACTGGATGCCGATGGTGAAAAGGATCTTTGAGGAAAATGGGACGTTCTCCTCGAAGTGCCAGATGTTTCTGGACGGCGAGCTGGATTTCGACAAGATGGCGCTCTGGTTTGATGACAGCAGTGATATGGCGGGATTCAAAGAGAAATATGAGGACCGGTTTGATTTTATCCTGAGGGATCCCACCTTTTATGAGGTTGTGCCCAAAGGGTTTTCCAAGGCCACGGGGATCGAATTTCTATGCCGGGAGCTGGAGATCGACAGGGAGCACACCATGGGTGTGGGAGACAGCACCAACGATCTTCCCATGCTCCGCTATGTGGGGATCAGTATCGCCATGGGGAGCGGCAATCCGGATATTTTCCCGGAAGTGGATTTTGTGACGGCGCCGGTGATGGAAGATGGAATTGAGAAGGCATTAGAGAAATATCATATTATATAAACATCAATACAGGAGGTAGGAAAATGGCAGCAAAGAAGGAGAAGAGCCTTGGCAGTCTGCTGGGGAGAGTAGATTACGAGCTCGTGCAGGGCAGTCTGGAGACAAGGGTGCGGGACCTGGCTTACGACTCCCGGAAGGTGACGGAGGGAATGTTGTTTGTGGCCATCGCCGGATATGTGGTGGACGGGCACAAATTTATCCCCCAGGTGATCGAGAGGGGAGCGTCGGTGCTGGTGGTGGAGAGGGATGTGGAAATCCATGATCCCTCCGTCACCGTGGTGAAAACGCCCAACGGCAGGGAGGCCCTCAGCCGGATCTCCGCTGCCTATTTTGACTATCCCGCGGAGAAGATGATCTCCATCGGCATCACCGGAACCAAGGGGAAGTCCACCACCACGTACATGGTGAGGGATATCATAGAGAGAGCGGGAAAGACCTGCGGTATCGTGGGAACCATCGGGGTGGCCATCGGGGACAGGGTGACGCCCACGGAACACACGACGCCGGAGTCCTATGATCTGCAGTCCTATTTTCAGGACATGGTGGAGGCGGGGTGTGAATACCTGGTGATGGAGGTCAGCTCCCAGGGGATCAAGCTGGGCCGGGTGGACGGAATGACCTTTGATTACGGGGTTTTCACCAATATCACACCGGACCATATCGGCCCCAATGAACACGCGGACTTTGAGGAATATCTGGAATGCAAGAGCAGGCTCTTTCAGATGTGCAGGGTGGGGATCGTGAACAATGACGACAGTCACTGGCGGGATATTGTCAGGAATGCCGCCTGTGAGATCAAGACCTATGGCACGGATCAGGCGGATCTGGTGGCCACGGGGATAGAGCACGTCAGAGACCGGGATGAACTGTCCATGAGATTTCATGTGGAGGGGATCCTGCAGGGGGATATCCTGGTGGGACTGCCGGGTCGGTTCAATGTGTACAATGGCATGTGCGCCGCCTGTATCGGGGCGGCACTTGGGATGCCCCGGGAAGTGATCCTCCACGCCCTGGAACATGTAAAGGTCAGGGGACGTCTGGAAAATGTGCCCACGGGGCGGGGATTTTCGATACTCATCGACTTCGCCCACAACGGCGTCAGCACGGAGAGTGTGTTGAAGACCCTGCGGGAGTACAATCCCGGCCGAATCATCGCCATATTCGGCTGCGGCGGCGACCGCAGCAGGATCCGCCGTTATGAGATGGGGGAGATCGTGGGGAATATGGCGGAACTGGCCATCGTCACCAGCGACAATCCCCGGACGGAGGATGTGATGGATATCATCGAGGATATCAAGGTGGGGCTTGCCAAGACAGAGGGCGAGTATGTGGTGATACCGGACCGGCAGGAGGCAGTGGACTACGCTGTACAGAACGCAAAGGACGGAGATATGATCATTCTCCTCGGCAAGGGACATGAGGAATACCAGGAGATCAACGGTGTCAAACATCATTACAGTGAGAGGGAAGCGGTGGCGAATGCCCTGGCGAATGTGTAAGCCCGGATTTTTCTGCCCGTGAAACAGTCAGAGAAAGGAAAGAGCAGCGTGTATCGATTTTTTGTACCCCCGGAAAATGTGGGGGAGAGGGAGATAGAGATCACCGGCGACGACGTCAATCATATCCGCAACGTGCTTCGGATGACAGAGGGACAGGAGCTGGTGGTCTCCTGCGGCAGAGGTACGGATTATTTTTGCCGGATCTGCCGGGTGGAGGAGAGAGTCGTCCGCTTGGAAATCCTGAGGGAGGAGCCGGCGGTGACGGAACTGGCCGTGAGGATCACATTGTTCCAATCCCTCCCCAAGGGAGACAAGATGGAATATATCACTCAGAAGGCGGTGGAACTGGGGGCGGCAAAGATCGTGCCGGTGCTGTCCAGGCGGTGTGTGGTGAAGCTGGATGAGAGGAAAGCGGAGAAAAAACGGACCCGATGGCAGGCCATCGCCCGGGCTGCGGCCAAACAGAGCGGCAGGGGTATCGTACCTGAGGTGGGGGAGCCGGTCTCCTTTGAGCAGGCTCTGGAACAGGCGAGGGGATCCGATACGCTTTTGATCCCCTACGAACTTAGCCGGGACATGGCGGGGACCGTATCGGCCATGGAGGAATCGGTGAGAGGGGACAGCATCGCACTGTTCATCGGCCCGGAGGGGGGATATGAGAGGGGAGAGATCGAAGCTGCCGTGGCCTGTGGGGCCGTGCCGGTCTCCCTGGGAAGAAGGATACTGAGGACGGAGACGGCCGGCCTGGCCGCCCTTTCCATGTTGATGTTTATGATCGAGAAGAACAGGATGGAGGAGTCATAGAGAGTGGAATGCTATTTGGATAATGCCGCCACGACGCGGCCGCTGCCGGAGGTGTGTGAGCTGCTGGCCCATGTGATGTATGAGGATTACGGGAATCCCTCCTCTCTTCACCGGAAGGGGGTGGAGGGAGAGAAGTATATACGCAGGGCCGGCGAGCAGATAGCCGGCACACTGAAATGCACCCCGGGAAATATTGTGTTTACCTCCGGGGGGACGGAGAGCAACAACATGGCGCTGATCGGTACGGCGCTGGCCAACAGGCGGAGGGGAAAACATATCATCACCACCGGCATTGAGCACCCGTCGGTGCATGAACCACTGTTCTATCTGGAGAAACTGGGGTACGAGCTGACCTTTCTCCCGGTGGACGGGCTGGGTCATGTATCGCCGGAGGATATGCGGGCCGCCCTGCGGCCAGATACCATACTGGTCTCCGTGATGCTTGTGAACAACGAGGTGGGAGCCGTCCTGGATGTGGGGGCCCTGTCCCGCGTGGTGAAGGAGTATGACCCGGAGATCGTGTTCCATGTGGATGCCATCCAGGCCTACGGGAAAATGGAACTCCGGCCGGGACGCCTGGGCATTGATCTTATGAGTGCCAGCGGACATAAGATCCACGGCCCCAAGGGAACCGGATTTCTGTATATGGCGGACCGGGTAAAGACGCATCCCTACCTCCACGGCGGCGGGCAGCAGCGGGGAAACCGCTCCGGCACGGAGAATGTGCCCGGAATCGCGGGCCTTGGTCTGGCAGCGGAGTGTGCCTGCCGGGATCTGGAGGAGAAGAGGGACCGTCTCTTTGCTTTGAAAAAATATTTCGTGAGGACGGTCACGGACTCTCTGCCCGCCACGGTGAATGCCTGTCCCCTGGACATGCTGGAAGAAACGGCGCCCCATATTGTGAATGTGTGCTTTGAGGGGGTTCGCAGTGAGGTGCTGCTCCACGCTTTGGAAGAGGAGGGCATCTATGTGTCTTCCGGTTCCGCCTGCTCCAGCAATCACCCGGGGATCAGCGGTACGCTGCAGGCCATCGGTGTGAAGAGGGAGCTGCTGGAATCCAGTCTGCGGTTCAGTTTCTCCTCCTTTACCACCCGGGAGGAACTGGAGTATGCTGTTGCCTGTCTGGGACGGCTGGTCCCTGTGCTGGCGAGGTACAGACGGCGCTGAGACGGTGTTGCTACCGTGATGATTACAATCAATAGAAATGAGGTTGGAATGATGGTAAAGGCTTTTTTGATAAAATATGCGGAGATCGGGATCAAGGGAAAAAACCGGTATAAGTTCGAGGACGCGCTCTGCGGCAGGGTAAAGGAACGGCTGAGACAGTGCGATGGGAAATTCGTGGTACAGAAGGAACAGGGGCGCATTTACGTGGAGGCCCTCTCGGACTTTGACAGGGAGGAAGTGATGACGGCGCTGTCCCATGTGTTCGGTATCGCCCATATCTGTCCCGTGGTCCTGGTGCAGGACAAGTCTATAGAGAACGTGTGCGCCGCGCTGGTGGAGCATATGAAGGAGGAACTGGGAGAGAAACCCTTCACCTTCAAGGTGTTTGCCAAGAGGAGCGACAAAAAATACCCCATGAAGAGTCCGGATATCTGTGTGGCGGCGGGGGATTACATCCTTGACCATATGCCTAATGCCAAAGTGGATGTGCACAAGCCGGAGGTTCCGGTGTTCATCGAGATACGCACGCGGGCTTACGTGTATGTGTCCAGCATACCGGGCCCGGGAGGGATGCCGGTGGGGACCAGCGACCGGGCTATGCTCCTCCTGTCCGGAGGCATCGACAGTCCGGTGGCCGGTTACATGATGGCCAAGAGGGGGGTGCGCATTGAGGCAGTGTATTTCCATGCGCCGCCCTACACCGGTGACCGGGCAAAACAGAAGGTGGTGGATCTGGCCGGGATCGTGAGTGAGTACGCCGGGGAGTTCAGGCTGCATGTGGTGAATTTCACGGATATCCAGTTGTACATTTATGACCAGTGTCCCCACGATGAGCTGACCATCATCATGCGCCGGTACATGATGCGGATCGCCGAGCGGATCGCTGAGGAGCGGGGCTGTCTCTCCCTGATCACCGGAGAGAGTGTGGGGCAGGTGGCCAGTCAGACCATGCAGAGCCTGGCGGCGACGGATGCGGTGTGCCGTATGCCCGTGTTCCGCCCCCTGATCGCCTTTGACAAGAATGAGATCATTGAGATCGCTGAGCGGATCGGTACCTTCGAGACGTCGATCCAGCCCTTCGAGGACTGCTGTACGATATTTGTGGCGAAGCATCCCGTGACAAAGCCGGAAATCGGCAGGATAGAGAAATCAGAGGAAAACCTCGTGGAAAAGATTGATGAGATGGTGGAGAAAGCGCTGGCGGAGAGGGAAGTGATCCGGATATCCAAATGAAAAAGAAGCTAGCCGGCGAACCAGCGTAGCCCCAATTTAAGTAACAAACCCAATATTCTGCTGTAGTTTATGATCAGTCCACGATGAATGGTGCCAGATTTTCAAGAATCTCATCAACATCATTTTCGGTGTGGATGTTCAGGTCGATTGGCTTGGACAAATCAAGGCTGAAAATTCCCATGATGGATTTTGCATCGATGACATATCGGCCGGAGACCAGATCGAACTCAGCGTCGTACTTTGTTACTTCGTTGACGAAAGCTTTCACTTTGTCAATCGAGTTCAGAGAAATCTGTACTGTTTTCATATTTTCACCTCCCGGTATCGTATTTGAAGGAAGAAGATAACTCTTTCCCTCTTACTATTATACTAGGATGAATCGAAAAATATGTCAATATGAAAAATTTACGAGGTGAAATGCAAATAAATTTTTTTTTTGTGCAAATGTAACAGATAAGAGACAGATCATGTGGCAGGGAGGATGGAATGAGAGCAGCATTTCTCACTTTGGGATGTAAAGTAAATTTCTATGAGACAGAAAAAATGATGAAGCAGTTCCGGGCCAGGGGATTCTCCATAGTGGATTTTTCGGAGACGGCAGACATCTATATTGTCAATACCTGCACGGTGACCAACATAGCCGACCGCAAATCCAGACAGATGCTCCACCGGGCCAGAAAGAGAAATCCGAAAGCCCGGGTTGTGGCGGTGGGATGTTATGTGGACAGCGGCGGAGAGGCGCTGAGAGAGGATCCGGCCATCGACGCTGCCTTTTCCAACCGTGACAAGGAGACGGTGGCGGAGAAGGTCATCCGGGCCTTTGGACTAAAAGAGCCCGGGGAGATAGCGGAGAGAGGTTCGGACTCCCACCGTGGAAGGACCCGGGCCTTTGTCAAGGTGCAGGACGGATGCAACCAGTTTTGTACCTATTGCCTGATTCCCTATGTCCGGGGCAGAGGCGTGCTGGAGAGCACGCCGGTGAGGGATGTCCTGGATCAGGTGACAGTGCTGGCGGGGAAGGGATATCGGGAAGTGGTTCTCACGGGGATCCATCTGTCCTCCTACGGTGTGGACTTTCACCGGGAGAAGGATTTTGTCCGGCTCGGAGGGAAACCTCTGCTGGAACTGCTGGGGGCGGTATCCGGCGTGGAGGGGATAGAGCGGATACGGCTGGGCTCTCTGGAACCCCGTATCCTCACAGAGGAGTTTTTACAGGAGCTGGTGAAGATACCGAAACTCTGCCCCCATTTTCACCTGTCCCTGCAGAGTGGGTGCGATGCGGTGCTGAGGCGGATGAACCGCCGCTACACTACGGCGGAGTACGGGGAGAAGGTGGGGCTTTTGAGAAAATATTTTGCCGATCCGGCCATCACCACAGATGTGATCGTGGGATTTCCGGGGGAGACAGAGGAGGAGTTTGCGGCCACGGTGGATTATCTGGATCAGCTGCGGCTGGCTGACATCCATGTGTTTAAGTATTCCCCCAGGAGCGGTACCAGAGCGGCGGAGATGGAGGACCAGGTCCCGGCGGAGCAGAAGAACCGGCGGAGAGATGTCCTTTTGCAAAGGGTGAGGAAGTACAGGGAGGACTATGCTCTGCGGTTCGTGGGCCGCAGGGAACGCATCCTGCTGGAAGAGGTGAGGGAGCGGGATGGAGAAAAGTATCTTCTGGGTCACAATGAGAGGTATGTGATGTTCGGTATCCCCCTGGAGACAGCCGGGGAGAATGGTTTTGCTGAAAATGAGATGATTACTCTGGATGTGGAGAGAGGGCATCTGTGGTAACCAGGGGACGGATATTGCATTCAGCGGCTGCCCTGTCTTTACAAACAGGCGGGAAATGTGGTAAACTGGACAAGTCTGAATAGTAAGGAGGAATGGGAAGATATGGAAAAATACAAAGAAGAATTTATTGAATTTATGGTGGAAGCCGATGTTCTGAAATTCGGTGATTTTACTCTGAAAAGCGGCCGCAGGTCTCCCTTCTTTATGAACGCCGGGGCCTATGTCACCGGCTCCCAGCTCAAGCGCCTGGGGGAATACTATGCCAGGGCGATCCACGAAAAATACGGGGAGGACATTGATGTGTTTTTTGGCCCCGCCTACAAGGGGATTCCCCTGTCGGTCATCACGGCCATTGCTTTTCACGAGCTGTATGGCAGGGAGGTCCGCTATTCCTCCAACCGAAAGGAAGAGAAGGATCACGGGGATGCGGGGATCCTGCTGGGGAGCAAGCTCCGGGACGGTGACCGGGTGGTGATCGTGGAGGATGTGACTACCTCAGGGAAATCTATCGATGAGACATTTCCGATCCTGAAGGCCCAGGGTGATGTGGAGATCGTGGGGCTGATGGTCTCCCTGAACCGCATGGAGCGGGGAAAGAGCGATGATAAGACGGCTCTGGAGGAGTTGATGGAGCGCTACGGAATATCCACGGCGGCCATTGTCACGATGGAGGATGTGATCGGGAAATTGTACAACAAGCCCTGCCAGGGGAGGATTGTCATAGACTCCGCCATGAAGAAATCCATCGACGCCTATTTTGAACAGTACGGGGTCAGGGCGTAAAACGCTTAAAATACGGGCGTAAAACGCTGAAAAAACGTTATTTTATACAAAAATACCTCCTTCTTTTTTGTGACTATTTGATAATTTACAAAACGGTCACGGGGTGATATGATAGAGTCATTCCACCCGAATACAAAAAGAAGGAGGTTTTGCGTTGAAAGTTGCTTTTTGGAGCAATACAAGGGGTAGGTCCTGTGTCACGAGCAATCTTGCTTGTACCAGCGTGTTATCTGCACTGAGCCGTCCGGAGGAGCGGACGATTCTCTTTGAAAATCATCAGAATATTGTCAATCTTGGCAGTACATTATTCATGCAGCATTCCGAACATATTGTCAGACAGGAAATGAGATATACGGTAGAGTCGGGTCTGGGGAAAGTCCTCTCATTGATTCAGAAGGAAGATCTGTCGGAGGAACGATTCTTCAGTATGACGAAAGATTATCTGGGAAAGCGTCTGTTTTATATTCCTGCGGAGGATCTGGATAATGCGGAGCTTCTGGAATATCAGCTTAATATCGGCTGTGTCCGGGTCATGCGCTATCTGGAACAATACAGCGATATGGTTTTTGTGGATACCTCGGCGTCGCCATTGTCCAGTTCCAGAAAGATTCTTCAGCAGGCAGATATGGTGGTAGTGAATTTAAGTCAAAATGAATCTATGATGTCTCATTTTTTCAGAAATTATTCTTCCATTCAGGAAAAAGCATTCTATCTGATCGGAAACTACGATGAGAAATCCCAGTGGACGAAGAGCCGGATCGTGAACAGGTACGGTATACCGGGGAGAAAGATCGGTATTGTACCGCATAACGTGGAGTTCTCGGATGCGATATCCAACGGCAGGCTGATCCCCTTTTTGCTGAAAAATTATGACTGTGGCAGTCAGAATCAAAACTATGATTTCATGGCGGCGGCCAGGGAGGCGGTAGAGTTGTTCCGTCAGGAGCTGTGCGCCCTGCCGGGAGGTGGGAATCTTTTATGAATATTTATAAAATGGCGGGAACCGGCGTGATATCCTTCGGAGTGCTGGCCTGTGCCGTGTGTGTACTTGTCTGCCGTCCGGCACCGTCAAAGGCATCGGCCAGAGTGTCTGACTTTGATGAACTGTGCCGGGAACTGAATGCTCCCGGCAGCGGGGTGATAGAGCTGCAGCGTGATATCCCGGTATCCGGTATGGTGTCTGTCCGGGGGGAGAAGATCCTCCGGGGGAGGGGACATTGTCTTCGGAGGGAGACGGGCCGGGAGCACATCTACGGAGGCGTACTTCTCTGTGTCAGAGGAGGCTCTCTAATGCTGCAGGATCTGGTTGTGTCCGGCGGAGGGGAGAAAAGGGAACTCCGGGGCAGGATTTACGGGAGGCTGCTGGAAGTCAGGCAGGGAAATGTGACAGTGAAGCGGGGGTGTGTGCTGGAAAATAACAGCAACAACGGACAGAAGACAGACGGAGGGGGAGGTGTTGTCGTGAAGAGCGGGGCTGTGCTGCGGATGACGGGTGGAGAGATCCGGGGCAATCATACGGCGGCAGGCGGCGCGGGAGTCAGGGTGGAGACAGGAGGAAGGTTTGTGATGACGGGTGGAAGGATTGTGGCAAACAAAGCGGAGGGAGTGGGATTGGTAGAAGGTTTCGACGGAAGGGGCGGAGCAATTTATAATCAGGGGCGGATGGAATTTCAAGGTGGGAAGATATGCTATAACCAGGCGTCGGCCTTTGAGAGCGGAGACGGGATCTACGGCGGCGTGGGCGGGATGCTTTACAACGCCGGTGTATGTCTGGTGACAGGAGGCCGGATCACGGGCAACAGGGCGACCCAGGCCGGGGGCGGGATCTATTCCGACCGCGGGGCAAAGCTCCGGGTAAGGGGTGGAATTTGGAGCCGGAACCGGAGCAGAAAAGGGGAGGATGTATTCCGGGCCGGGAGATCCGGGGTGGAAAAACCTGTGAAAGAACAGGAGAGACAAAAGAAAAACAGGCAGACCGAAAAGCCTGAGAAAACCGGAAGGAAAAAAGAGACGGAGAGCGGGGCGAGTGAGCCGCCGGGAAATCTGCTGCGCCGCAAAAAACTTACTTTTTATGAGGGCGAGTATATCAGCAAAAATATCCTGATGGAGAATCTGGCGACAGATTCCCCGGAAGTGGATGCGAAGGTAAAGATCCGCACTGTCACCCGCACAGGCCGGGCCAGAGGGTGGAAACCGGACACGGGAGAGTGCGGACAGGGAGAGATCATATACGGGATTTCACACAAGGGCAGGAGTTTTTCGGTGCATTGTCCCTACGATATCCGGGAGAACCGTCCGCCGGATATCCGAACGGCGCCCAGATACTTTTTTGTCAGCGAGGTCAGGAACTATTCGGAGAGGCAGTGGAAAAAAGCCATACTGGACGGTGTGAAGATGACGGATGACAGGGAGGGACAGCCGGAGCTGCGGGAGCAGTGTGAGGTGGATTTCGGCGGTCTTCTCTCCGGCAGGCCGGGACGCTATACTGTCCGGCTGAGAGTGAGGGATCAGTATGGCAGCCGTTACTACATGGGCGAGGGGGAGAGAAGACGATACGGCGGAGGAAAACTGTGTCAGGCGGAGGTTTCCGTGGTGCTGGCGGAGGGGCTGTCCGGAGGAGTGGCCTTAGAGGACAGGAGTATTCATTTTGAGCCCGCCCCGGCGGCCGTACAGGGGGAGGAGACGCCGGAAGAGACATGGAGATTTGACAGGGAGGATGTAGAAAGGGTGAAGGAATATATGGGAAATTTGGAGAATCCATTTTCCAGGGAGGCGAATGACGGGTTTCTTTTACATTTTGCCCGTTGCAGAGAGGGGGGAGAGGATGAATGATTTTCAGGAGAGATACCTGCTGAAAAGGCAGGATTACGGGATCTTATATCCCTATATCACGGCGGAGGATGTGACGGATGTCAACTGGAACGGGAGACAGCTCTGGATCGATGATCTGAAAAGGGGGAGATATATGTCGCCGGAAATACTGACCGCTGCCTTCGTGGACCGCTTTGTCTCTCTGGTATCCAACGTGACCGGGGTGGCATTTAACCGCTGGAATCCGGTTCTGGAGGCGGAGACGGAGGAGCTGAGGATCAGTATCGTGCACGCCAGTGTGGCCTGCTCGGGAATCACCATCTCCCTGAGAAAGATCCCGGCCGTGCGTCGGCTGCAGCGGGAGGAGATGGTGGCCCAGGGGTACTGCAGTGAAGAGATCCATGATTTTCTGGTAAATTGTGTCCTGGCGCACTGCTCGGTGGTGATCGGGGGGCTGCCCGGCGCTGGGAAGACAGAGTTATTGAAGTATCTGACGAAATATATCCCGGCCAGGGAGCGGGTGATCACCATAGAGGACGTACCGGAGATCCACTACCAGAAAATAAATCCGGGTAAGGACTGTGTGGAGATGCGTGTAATGGAGCATTTTTCCTATGCCTCGGCGATCCGGGCCAGTCTGCGGCAGCTTCCCCAGTGGATTATTTTGTCGGAGGCGCGCTCGGAGGAGGTGCGGTATCTCCTGGAGAGTCTCAGCACGGGAACCAGCGGGCTCACGACGATCCACACGGATGACGTGAGGAATATCCCGGATCGCATGAAAAATATGGCGGGCACGGGGGAGGATCTCAGCAGAATCGAGAACGATACTTACCGGTTTGTGGATGTGGGGATCCTCATACAGAGCCACATGGAGGAGGCCGGGGGAATCCGCCGCTGTATTGAACAGATCGGGATCCTCAACCGGCGGGGAATAGAGTGGCGGGAGACCGTCAATGAAATGGTCATGCTGGTGGAGGACGGCAAGATGGTGAGCCGTAAACTTCCCGATAACTTGTGGCGAAAATTCCGGATGGCGGGAATACGCAAACCCTTCGAGGGGGGTGGAGTATGACAGGTATCGTAATAATATGCTTTGCGGTCATTCTGTATTTTCCTCTTCTGTGCAGGATCTGGAGAAGGGGAAGGCGGGAGAGACAGGATTTTTATGATCTGACAATGTATATGGAGCAGATGATATGTTCTTACAGAAGGCTGGGAAATGTCAGTCTCTCGCTGGAGGACTGTGTCACACTTTTTCCGGAGGACGGTGGTATGGGGAGGCTTTTGCGGAGGACTCTGCATGTGTTGAAAACCGGCGACGGGGTGGAGGGGAGCGATATTCTGCAATCTGCGCTGGAAGGGATCCGTGAGAGGTATTCCAGCAGACGGCTGCACATGCTTCACGATTTTCTCTGTCACGCCGAGTGTATGGGATTTGACTCATCAGAGACGCTGGATATCCTGCTGAACGATCTGCAGATGTGGAAGAGGAGGACCTTGTTATACCAGAAGAAAAAATTTTTTGTCTGGACGGAGACTGTTGTGGCGGCGGGACTGGCCATCGGCCTGTGCTGGATATCCCGGTTTCTCATGCCCTCCGCCCTGTCTGTCCGGGAGCAGGGCATGTATTATCAATGGACCTGGATGGCATTTCTCTTTCTGCTCTTTGTCTTGGAGGTGGTGGCGGCCCGGCGGCTGACGGATCCATGGCTGGATGTATATCCCGGGAAAACCGCGGGGAGAAAGCAGTATCCGGGGAGGAGGGCGAAGGAGGAAGTGGAGTGTGAGTTCCCCTACTGGCTTCTCTCGGTATCCCTCTATCTGCAGCAGGATGGCGTGTACCAGGCGGTGAACCGGTCTCTGGCACAGGTGAGAGGGATTTTTGCCGGGGAGGTCAGAAAATTTCTGGAGGGGATGTACGAACATCCTTCCTCCCTGGAACCCTTCACAGATTTTTTCGACAGATATAAGCTGCCGGAGATCCAGACGGGGATGAAGATCCTGTATTCTGTCAACACAAATGATATTCAGGATGTCAGGAAACAGGTGCATTTTCTGGTGGAGCAGAGCAATGTCATCATGGATAAATGCGAGAGCAGGAGCTTTGACAACCAGATCATTTATATGGGTTTTCTCAAACAGATCCCCATGGTGCTTGCCTGTGGAAAGATTGTGCTGGATATGGTGAAATGTCTGGGAGATATACTGGGGGAGGTGATGTGACATGGTTGAAAATTACGGGGAACTGCTGGCCACGGCTGTGTTTGGAGCGATGATCCTGTTTGTGTTCCGTATGCTGTGGAATAGTGTGGCGGGAGGTGTCATATGAGAAAGAAGTTTGGTGGAATGTTTTTGATGTTTTTTGTGGTAGGGGGGTTGAGCTTTCTTTTGTATCGGGAGTGGGGGCGTTTTGGCATTGTGGAGGATTCTGCCGCAGAGGGAGGATTTCAGGCGATGCGGGAGATGGATAAGCCGGTCATCTACGCGGCGGACCGAAAGGTCGTCCTGGGAGAGGAGATCAGGGTGGAGGATCTTGGCAGCGCCTACGACAGCGACGGTACGAGTCTGCAGGAATATCTGGAGGTAAAGGCGGTGTCGGGGACCTCGGCGGCTATTGATACGGACAGGGCGGGGATATATGACAGGATCCTCCGGGTGCAGAGTCCGGTATCGGGCAAGGTGTGTGAGAAGAGGATCCGGATTCTTGTGGACGGAAAGGCGGAAGGGAAATGAAGGGGATGATCAGTCAGTTTGTCCTGTTTTTCTTTCTCATGCTTCTCATGTGGACGGGAGTACTCTATGTGATGCAGAATATACAGTATTCCGGTGCGAAGAGATTTCACAGCAATGTGGTGGAACAGCTGGAAAACAGTTATTTTGATGAGAAAGTCAGGGCGGAGTGTCAGAGGCAGGCCGAGGAGAACGGGTATCGGCTTACAGTGGAGGAGTACGGGGAGAAGGGGAATCGGGATGCCAGAGTGATACTGGAGTTCTCGTTTACCATCCCTGTTTTGAAGACGACAAAACAATACAGGATAGAAGGGTATGCCAGATAGTTCTGGACCCGGGAAAGGAGAGAGAGATGCGGACGGTGATCGTGTCGATAATCGGTATCAGTTCGGTTATTTTAGTTGTGATGATACAGACTGCTGTCAACACGGAATCGAGACAGCGGGAGGGCTTGGAAGACGCCCTGGCCACAGCTATGTCCCAGACGATGTCTGAGGTGGCAGAGAAAAACAGTTTTGGAATGGAGAACAGAAATGAAGTTCTGGCAGCCTTTTTGCAGGCTTTGATCTGCAAGCTGGATGACGATGTGGAGCTGACGGTGAAGATCCACAGGCTGGACTGCGAGAGCGGAGAGATGGAAGTGGAGGCAGTGGGGGTTTACGATATTCCGGGAAGCGAGAAAAGAAGTGTGTCCGTGAGACGCCGGATAGCGATGTGACCGCTATTCCTCCGCCGTCTCCTCATTCTCATTCTCATTCTCATCCTCGTCCTCCGGCTGCGGCTTGATGTCGATATGCAGCTTGTCGATGCGGTTTCCGTCCACCTGCAGGATGGTGTAGACGGCGTAGTCGTCCTCTGCGGTCTCGCCAATCTCCGGAAAATGCTCCAGGAGATTGATCACATGGCCGGCGATGGAATCGTAGTCGTCGGATTCCAGAGGGAGACCCAGTGCGTCATGGATGTCATCCAGAGGTGTGGATCCCAGAACGATATATTTCGTGTCGTCTACCATCTGGATATCGTCCTCCTCGTCGGTATCGTACTCGTCCCGGAGTTCTCCCACGATCTCCTCGATGAGATCTTCCATGGTGATCAGTCCGGTAAGGGCGCCGTACTCATCCAGCACGATCATCATGGAGATGGAATCTCTCCTCATCTCCATAAAGAGCTCCGATACGTTTTTGTATTCGTAGGTGATGTGGGCCTCCCGTATCAGGGAGTGGATGTCCAGAGATTCCCGGTCACCCTTGTAGAAGACCAGATCTTTCAGATTGATGATGCCAATGATATTGTCAATGGTCTCGTTGTATACGGGCAGACGGGCAAATTTGTGCTCTGCAAATTCGTCCAGAAGCTCCTGGTAGGAGATGCTGGCCTCCACCATGGCGATATCCATGCGGGGGATCATAACGTCCTTGGCGAGAGAGTCGCCGAAATCCACGATGTTGGTGATCATCTGCCGCTCTTCGCTCTCGATGACACCCTCCTCGTGGCTGACGTCCACAAAAGTGCGGAGTTCGTCCTCGGTGATGCTGTCCACCTTCTCCGATGTGTCTATACGGAACAGAAGCAGGAAAAGATGAGCGATCTTGTTCACCAGAAAGATAATGGGAGTCAGTAGATTTGTGATAAAGAGGATAGGGCCGGCGTAGACCAGAGAGATTTTTTCTGATCTGCGCGTTGCCAGATTCTTGGGTGCGATCTCGCCGAAGATCAGGATGAGAACCGTCAGTATGCCGGTGGCGATGCCGGCTCCCAGACTTGTGCTGTTCTCCATGCCCATCCGTTCACAGATAGTAAAGGCGTAGGCCGTGGCAAAAGAGGAGGCCGACAGATTGACGACATTATTACAGATCAGCACTGCGCTGAGCATCTTTGTCGGATCTTCTATCAGCTGTAAAACGCGCTTGGCGCGCTTATCCTTGTCTTCCGCAAGAGAACGCATACGGATTTTGTTTACAGTAGTAAGTGCCGTCTCCGCGGACGAGAAGAAAGCAGATAACAGTAGCAGGACGCATAAAATGATTATGCTTGCCGCGTCACCAGGTTCCAAGAATCATCATCTCCTATTCGTTTTCGATATAATGCACTCTGGTATCATTCTATAATATGGTTAGCGGGTTGTCAAGTCAGCGCCTGGCGTTTTCGGGCCATCTCGTCGCTGTCCAGGTATTCGTCGTAGGTAGTCACTTTGTCGATCATGCCGTTTGGCGTAAATTCTATGATACGGTTGGCGATGGTCTGGATAAACTGGTGATCCTGGGAAGTGAACAGTACGACTCCCGGAAATTTGATCAGGCCGTTGTTCACTGAGGTGATGGATTCCATATCCAGGTGGTTGGTGGGTTCGTCCAGTATCAGCACGTTGGAGCCCAGCATCATCATCTTGGACAGCATGACACGGACCTTCTCCCCGCCGGAGAGTACATTGACCTTTTTTAATCCGTCGTCGCCCTTGAACAGCATCCTCCCCAGGAATCCCCGGACAAATGTGGCGTCCTTCTCCGGAGAGAAGGGCATTAGCCAGTCTACGATGGTGTCACTGCTGCTGAAGTAGGGTGTGTTGTCCTTCGGGAAATAGGAGGTGGAAGTGGTGATCCCCCATTTGTAATCCCCCTCGTCGGGTTCCATCTCGCCGGCGAGGATCTGGAAAAGCGTGGTGGCAGCGATGCCGTAGGAACCGACAAAGGCAACCTTGTCGTCGTGCCCCAGGGTGAAAGATACGTTGTCCAGCACCTTTTCGCCGTCTATTGTCTTGGACAGATTGGTCACTGTGAGAACTTCATTGCCAATCTCCCGGTCGGGCTTGAAATCCACATAGGGGTACTTGCGGCTGCTGGGACGCAGGGTGTCCAGCTCAATCTTTTCCAACGCGCGTTTGCGTGAGGTGGCCTGTTTGGACTTGGAGGCGTTGGCGCTGAACCGCTGGATAAATTCCTGCAGCTCCTTGATCTTCTCCTCCTTCTTTTTGTTGGCCTCTTTCATCTGTTTGATCATCAGCTGGCTGGATTCATACCAGAAATCATAGTTTCCGGCATAGACCTGCATCTTGCCGTAGTCCAGATCTACCGTGTGGGTACATACTTTATTCAGAAAATAGCGGTCGTGGGATACCACGATGATCGTATTTTCGAAATTGATCAGAAATTCTTCCAGCCATCGGATGGAGTCCAGATCCAGGTGGTTTGTGGGCTCGTCCAAGAGCAGGATGTCCGGGTTTCCGAACAGCGCTCTGGCCAGCAGGATTTTTACCTTGTCTGTGTCCAGGAGTTCTCCCATGGTCTTGTAGTGAAGGTCGGTATCAATGCCCAGGCCGTTGAGCAGTGTGGCGGCGTCGGCTTCCGCCTCCCAGCCGTTCATGGTGGCAAATTCGGCCTCCAGTTCGCTGGCGCGCATTCCGTCCTCCTCCGAGAAATCCTCCTTGGCATAGATGGCGTCCTTCTCTTTCATAATGTCGAAAAGGCGCTGGTTGCCGGCGATGACCGTGTCCAGTACCACTTCGCTGTCGTATTTGAAGTGATCCTGCTCCAACACGGAGAGACGCTGTCCGGCCCCCAGGCTGATCTCCCCGGTGGTGGGCTCCAGTTCTCCGGATAGTATTTTTAAAAAGGTGGACTTGCCTGCTCCGTTGGCGCCGATGATGCCGTAGCAGTTGCCCTCCGTAAATTTTATGTTGACCTCTTCAAAGAGTGCCTTTTTGCCAAAACGCAGTGAAATATTACTTGCCTGTATCATAGAAACCTCCCAAAATGTTTTGTCTTTCAAACAGTTTCTATTTTACAAGAAAATACCGATATTGCAAGTGTTTTGTGTGAAGAATTAATTTTGCTGTAAGCATTTTTGCCGAAGGCACTGCGCCCCCGCCTTCTCCAATCGTGTTTTCCACATGGCAGCAACCGGTCACTCATTTCTTCCCTTCCCCCTGATTCCTTCCAGTTTCCGGATCAGTTTTTCATCCGGCATGAATTCAATGACTTTCTGTAATCGTTCAAGATCTCCGAAATATTCATTTTGGGTATCTTCAAACAGGGAAATCTGTGTTATTATATGACTCACATCTTTGATGTGAGTCAGGA
>CAZAEM010000010.1:0-78098 GCA_964484225.1 uncultured Eubacterium sp. | reverse complement strand
AATAAGTTTAAGCTGGAGACATACGATGCGGAGGCCATGCGGGATAGAACAAAATCTGCTATTGACTACCGCAGATTGTTTCATGATGAAACGGATATAGAGACGTATGAACAGGAAAGTCTGGTTTATTATGTGAAATCGGATTCAGAGAAGGAAAAGGAGAATGGAAATGCAGCAGAAAAATAAAATCCGGGAAACATCTGCCCGGACAGAGTTTGTGATGATCAGGGGCGATATCACACAGGATCATGGTGTACAGGCGATCGTGAATGCGGCCAATACAACTCTCCTCGGAGGGGGCGGAGTGGACGGCGCGATTCATCGTGCGGCGGGACCGGAACTTCTGGAAGAATGTCGGCTTTTGAATGGATGTGAGACTGGTCAGGCTAAGATGACGAAGGCTTACCGGCTTCCCTGCGAATATGTCATACATACGCCGGGGCCGCGGTGGAATGGCGGCAGATCGGGAGAATCGGAGATGCTTGAATCCTGTTACCGCTCCTGCCTGGAGCTGGCGCGGGAAAACGGGATCAGGAGTATTGCCTTTCCATCCATATCCACAGGCATCTACCGCTTCCCCTTAGAAGACGCCGCCAGGATCGCGGTCGGTACGGCAAAGAGGTTTGTTGAACAGTACCCCGGTCAGATGGAGGTGATCAAGTGGGTACTGTTTGATGACCGGACACTGCAGGCGTATGAGAGGGAGGGGAAAAATTTTAACACTGCCGATTGATTTTTCCTGTCATAGAAACAGAGCCACCACCGGTATGGTGAGGATGGACGCTAGCGTGGACAGGGCCACACCGCAGGAGGCACAGGCCTTATTTCCCCGGTTTTGTTCTGTGACGAGGACCACCAGACTGCCGGCGGGCAGGGACAGCATGATGATAAAGAGTTTACATATCATGTCGTCAAAGGGCAGGATCCGGATGAGGAAACAGCAGGAGATGGGAACCAGCAGCATTTTCCACAGGATGAAACCATACATGCGGACATTTTTTATGAGCTTTGGCAGATCGTTGGCGGCCAGGGAGGCGCCGATGAGGATCATGGACAGGGGGATACAGGGATTTCCCAAGTAGCCGCAGAGGGTGCGGATGCTGTCGTGTACCGGCACGTCACCGAAAAAGAGGATCAGGGCGATGACGGAGGTGATCACGCCGGAGTTGAGAAGCACCGGGCGAAACGTTTCCCACAAAGTCGGGCGGCTTATCTCCTGTCCGGAGGATTCCCTGGCTGACTTGCGGATCAGATATATTCCGTAGGTGTAGATGATGATATTGTAGGTCAGCATGTAGATCGTCACATAGATGAGATAGTCCTGGCCCAGTAGAGAGGAAACCAGTGGAATCCCCATAAACCCGCAGTTGGGGAGCAGCACCATCAGCCGGTAAACGGCCCGTTCATCTTTTGCGGGCCGCAGGAGTGTGACCAGGAGGAAACCGGCCACAAAGAGGATGGTGTAGCAGAGAAATACCATCAGGAGATTTTCCCAGAATACATGGCCCGTCTCTGCCAGTGATTTTCCAAAGATGCCGTGGATCATCAGCAGAGGATTGAAGATCGTCACCACCAGGCGGGACAGGAAAGAATAGTTTTCATCGTTGATCCATTTTATTTTGTACAGGAAAAATCCGATGGCCATCATGGCGAAGAGAATGAGCATCTGCTGGGCGACTACGAAAATATCCATGTTAAAGTCCTTTCTGATTCCAAATGATCTGGATATAGAATAGGTGTTTTCCAGGTGGTTGTCAAGGATATGGGCAGGAAATTTTTCTGGAAAAATTTGACAGGCACAGCGGGAAGGAGGAAGAGGATGATTTCTATGAAAATTGAAACTCTGCTGGAAGAAAGAAAAGTGGAGCAGAACAGGGTGGAATATAAGCAGGGATGCTCGAAAAAGGGCGGAGGAAAGACGGATAAGACGATGTGTTACTGGATCCGTCCGGGATCGCTGACTACGGAGGCCAGGGGAAGTGAAGTGGCAGAACTTTTTGAGAAATTAAACACGGCTCCTTTTGATGACAGAATAAACCGGCTGGTATCGCCGGATATTATCCGCCGTGGATATCTGGAGGATTTTCTCAGGGAGAGCCATAGTATGCTGGCGGAAGAGATCGACACCAGAACGCAGGAGGATATGCTCCTTTCTCTGGAAGTGGCAAATGAGACAGACACGGGCATAGCCCTGCGGAACATAGCGGTATTGATGTTTGCAGACAGACCGGATAAATGGATAAAGGGGGCCCGGATCAATCTGGTCAGATTTCGGACGGAGGATGCAGAGGCATCGGATGATTTTGTGGAAAAGACTTTTACGGGGCCGGCCAAATGGATTGACATGAAACAGTTTGAGTCAGGAAAAGTCCGGGCGAGAAAATATCGGAACCGGAGGATCGGAGAGTTTTTGAAGGAGCTGGATCTGTCAGAGAAACAGGGCACGGGGATTCCCAAGATTTTGAGGGAGTTAAAGAAAAACGGCTCTCCGCCGCCGAAGTTCGAGACGGATCCTGACAGGACCTATCTGATCACGACGATTTCAATGCGCGAGGGATTTCAATCAGACCAATTTTTATTTGAGGTGGAGGTGATGCCGGATCATGTTCTCTCGGAACTGGAGGGGAAGATGACGGGGAGGGAAATAAGTATGCTCAGGAGATTGTGGGCTTATCTGGCGATGAGCACGGGGATGCGGGATATAGATGCGGCGAAAGTGCTGGGGCTGGAGAGTAAGGCGGCAAGCCGGCTGCTGGACAAAACGGTAGCTTTCGGAGTCGTGAAAAATATAGGGGATCCGCAGGAAAAGGTGTACCGGATCCGTGATGGGGTTGACAGGGTGGTTGGAGAATGAATGGTTATGGATCAATGCCGATTCCACTCCTGGTTGAGTTTGTCATGCCTTTTCCCATATCCGGTTATTGAAGGGAACGGGAGAGTCGTAGTATCATTTGATTGGTACAGACAACAAAAATATCGGAGGATACCCTATGCTGGATTACAAAAAGATTTCGGAATTTATCACAGAAAGGCGGAAACGTCTGGGAATGACTCAGGCGGAAGTGGCGGCGAGACTGAATGTTTCTTTTCAGGCGGTCTCCAAATATGAGAACGGAACACTCCCGAATGTGGAGACGCTGGTGAAGCTGGCGGAGATTTTTAATGTGTCTGTGGATGAACTGCTTATGGGCCGTGAGCAGGACGCCCGGTTTTCATACAGCAGGGCGGGGGTGGATATTTCCTACACGGACGCCATGAAAGAGGAGATGGCGGTCTGGCTGCAGACGGAGGACAAGCGGGTGCTGAACGGAGTGGGGCCCTTTGCCTCGCTCTATGACTTTCATTTTCCTGAAATAGAGAATCCGGTACTGGTTTTAAAATCAGAGGAGCCCGGCTCGAAGCAGAAACTGGCGATGAAATATGGTTACGTCGAGTCAATCTGTCATGACATGATCAATCACCTGGTCAACGATATTGCGGTGATGGGAGCCAGACCGCTGGCGGTGCTGGATACCATTGTCTGTGGAAATGCGGAGAAGGAGACGGTGAAATCCTTTGTCAAAGGCATCTCGGAGGCCTGTCGGGAAAATGAGTGTTCCCTGGTCGGAGGGGAGACGTCGATACAACCGTCGGTGGTGGACAGAGGGACTTATGTGCTCACATCCAGTATCGCCGGGATTGTCCCGAGGAATAAAATTATTGATGGATCCGGGATCCGGGAGGGGGATGTGGTGCTGGCGGTGGCCTCCAATGGCCTGCACACCAACGGATACAGCCTGGTTCGGCTGCTGATGGAGGAGATGCCGCACATCAAATTGGATAAGGTGGAGAATGAGACATTTATTGAACAGATCATGAAACCCCACAGCCCGTACTATAAAGTACTGAAACATATTTATGACATGGATGTGCACGGTATGGCCCATATCACGGGCGGAGGGATCCGGGGGAATCTGGTCAGGATCCTTCCGGATGGTCTCGGGGCGGAAATCGATCTGTCCAAAATCAGACCGCTGCCGATTTTCGATTACATTCGCAGGATGGGGAATGTGGATGAAAAGGAAATGCTGGCGACATTTAACTGTGGAGTTGGTCTGGCGATCGTGGTGCCGGAGACGGGAGTGAGGGAAGTGACGGGGAAGGTGGGAGAGTGTTATGACTGTTATGAGATGGGAAGAATCGTGGCCTGCCCAGAGGGGAAGAGGGTTGTGTTTGGCGGGAGTGTGAATTGGGGATAGAGTGATGTCCCGTTTTTGTATGCCCTGCAGAAAGCAAAAAAATTGGCTGGCGTTGTTGCGCCAGCCACACTAAAGGGATATATGATCAAATTAAACCAGCAAGCTTTGATAATTCTCTGATGGATTCCAAAGAGATGTATTTCCCTTTGTACTCGATCAGATTTTGATTCGTTCCAGTAAATATATCGCCAGGTTTCTCGTATTTCTTTAGTATGATTTTATTATCTTCCGTATAAATCTGCAAGGTCTCCCGCTCTGAAAAACCTAAGGTCTTTCTCAGCTCTATGGGCAATGTGATGCGCCCCAGTTTGTCCAGCTGTCTTACAATGCCGGTATTTGTCCTCTCTGCTGACTTCATAAATGTGCTCCTTTGCGGTGTAAACTCCTGATGCGTAACCTATCATAGCATGTTCTCATGGATTAGTCAATAAATAAAAGCAGGAATTTCTCTATTTGACAAATTTTTACTACAAGATAGATATAATATTCTAGTATAAAGACTTTATTTTTATGGAAAAAAGTGATAAAATAATGGTAATTGTACCAAAACGGACCAGAAAAGTGCTTAGAAAGGAGCGTTCGATATGAGAAGGAGAAGAGTGATTTCATGGATGCTGGCATTGGGGCTGCTGATCGGCTGTGTATCACAGAGCCCGGCAGAGGCGAAGACTGTGATCTATCCGACAGAAGCCAGCGGGGAAAAGGTGGAGGACAATGGGGATTGTATCATTGATTACTCCAACACAGAGGACGGCTATGTGATGGTAAAGTATACCAAGGCGACGAATAAGACCATCAAGGCGCAGGTGCAGGGACCGGGGGGAGATACGTACACCTACACGCTCCGGTCGGGCAGCTACGAGGTGCTTCCGCTGACGGAGGGAGACGGGGAGTACAAGGTGACTGTTTTCATCAATGTGAGTGGCAACAAGTATGCCACGGTGGCTTCGAAGACCATGGATGTAGAGCTGTCCAGCCAGTTTGCGCCCTATCTGAGACCCAACCAGTATGTCAATTACAACGCGTCTACCAAGGCGGTGAAGAAAGCGGCTTCTTTGACGAAGAAATGCAAGACGGATATCGCCAAAGTGAAAAAGGTCTACAAGTATGTAGTCAAGAATTTCAAGTATGACAAAAAACTTGCGGCGACGGTGAAGACAGGTTATCTTCCGGACTTGAATAAGGTGTATAAGAAAAAGAAAGGGATCTGCTTTGATTACGCGGCGATCATGACAGCGATGCTGCGCAGCCAGGGTGTTCCCACAAAACTGGTGGTGGGTTATACCGGCAACGCCTACCATGCCTGGATCAATGTGTACTCCCAGAAAAAGGGATGGGTGACGGGAGCGATTTATTTCAACGGCAAGAAGTGGAAACTGATGGATCCTACCTTTGCCTCTACCGGCAAATCCAGCAAGTCGATCATGAAATACATCGGTAACGGCCGGAATTATAAGGCGAAATACAGTTATTGACGGGGGAATTGTCAGGTTATGAAAAAGAGAATGTTGAGCAATGAGTATGTTTCCTCCTTCTGTCTGGAGTTATCTCTTCTGATGCATGCCGGCATCGGAACGGAGGATGGGTTGTATCTGCTGATGGAGGATGAGAGTGACCGCTCGAACAGAAAAATGCTGGGTCAGATGGCGGAAAAGATAGCCGATGGCCGGCCTTTTTCTGTTGCTCTGAGAGAGAGCGGCCGGTTTCCCAAGTATGTCAGTGATATGATCGAGACCGGAGAGAAGTCCGGGAGGCTGGAACAGTCGTTCCGGGCTTTGTCGGATTACTATGACAGGCAGATGCAGCTGAGCAGCCAGATCCGGAGTGCCCTGCTCTACCCGTCGATCCTGATGATATTGATGCTGGTGATCATTGTGGTACTCCTGGTGAAGGTTCTGCCGATCTTTAACCAGGTGTATGAACAGTTGGGAGGCGGTATGAATGAGACGGCTCAGATACTGCTGAGAGTCGGAAATATCCTGGGAGAGTCCATGCCGATCCTCTGTGTGCTGCTGGGCGTTGTGGTTGTGCTTGCTGTACTGCTCAGCTCCAGTTCTGTGATCCGCGGGGGAATCATACACCTTTACAAGAGATGTTTTGGAGATCACGGCATCACCAGGCAGATGGGGGAAGCCAGGTTTGCCTCCGCCATGGCCATGGGGATGATGAGTGGACTGAATACGGAGGAAGCCTTCCGCACGGCCATGATGTTCCACGATACGGTGCCGAGGACGAAGAGGAGATACAAAAAATGTCTGGAGATGCTGGAGCAGGGTGAACCCCTGGCGGAGTCTTTCAAGAAACAGCGGGTGCTGGATGCTATGTACTGCCGTATTCTGGATCTGGGAGCCAAGAGCGGGACCAGTGACACGGCCATGGAGGAGATCGCCCGCAGGATGGATGACGGCGTCCAGATAGCCATTGAGAGAAAAGTGGGCCGGATCGAACCTACCATCGTGATCATTACATCGGTGCTGGTAGGTGTTATTTTGATTGCCGTGATGCTTCCACTGATCAATATCATGTCCTCGATCGGATAACGGATTTCAGGTGTGGAGGAGAAAATGAAGAGAAGGATCAATTTTAATATAATAAAAATCATCGGTCTCTTTGCCATTCTGGCGGCGGCTGTTTTTTGCCTGCTCAAAGGTGCGGAGAAGATGGAGATGGGACAGCAGTCGGAGAGCCTGAAACAATTGGACAATTCCATCAGGAAAGCTACCCTGACCTGCTATGCCACGGAGGGGGTATATCCCCCGACGATCCAGTACCTGGAGGACAATTACGGCATACAGGTGGACGATGACAAGTACACGGTATTTTATGAGATATTCGGGGACAATATGATGCCGAATATCACAGTGATGGAAAAACAATGATGGGAACGGTGACGGAAAAACGGTGATGGGAAGTGGCTGGATATGAAAGGGAAAATGCAAAAACATAATATTGAGGGCGTGTTTGTCCTGCTTCTCTTTGCTGTGTTTGCCGTGACGATCGTGGCGGTGCTGGCGCTGGGGGCCAACAGCTATAGGAATCTCGTGGAGAGGGATAATAAGGCCTACAACAAACGGATCATCACGTCCTATGTGTCAGCGAAGATCCGGGATAACGATACAGAGGGAGCGGTGAAGGTGGGCGGGTATGTGGATCCGGAACAGGAGGACGGTGTCCCCACGCTCCATCTCTACCAGAATATTGATGGACAAATATTTGATATGAGAATATACTATTACCAGGGATACATATATGAACTGTTTACCACGGAGAGCAATTCCATGCCGCCGGAGGCGGGGAATCAGATTGTGGAGGCCAGGGGATTTTCGCTGAAGGAAGAGAAGTTCGCCCAGGGGAAATCGCTGATCCACATTTACGCTGTGGACGCCAATGGGGAACAGGACAGCACGGAGGTGGCGGTGCGGAGCGGAAGCGGGGTGACGCCATGAGTTATGAGAGGAGCAAGGCGCCGCTGGCGTTGATGGAGCAGATCATTATGATTCTCGTGTTTGCCCTGACGGCAGCCGTATGTCTTCAGGCCTATGTCTATGCAGATCAGATGTCGAAGAGCGGCCAGCAGAGGGAGAGAGCTTCGGCGCGGGCCAGGGAAGTGATCGAGTATTGTAAGGCCACCCGGGGGGATCTGGCGCTGGTAGGAGAACGGCTGGATGGACAGTATGAATTTGGTGTGCCTGCAGACGGCCAGGCAACGGCGGGAACGGCTGGGGACGATATACCCATGTCGCTGACGGTGGAGTATCCGGAGGACAAGGTAAAGGTTGTGCTGAGAGCAACAGAGGCGGACCGGTTGCATATCAAGGCGGATGTGACAGTCTACGACCAGGAGGGGAAAGATATTTTTTCCACCAGGACAGCGTGGCAGATAGGAGGGCAGGAGAAATGAAAAAGAGGAAAATGTCCTTCACTACGGTAGGGGGAAGTTCCATATTGACCATATTTGCTGTGCTTTGTTTTATTGTGTTTGCGCTGCTGTCCCTGTCCACGGCGAAAGCGGACAGCCTGTTGACGGAGAAGACGATCACATCGGTGTCGGAGTATTACGAGGCGGATGCCCAGGCGGAGGAAATACTGGCTCAGATCCGGGGAGGGAACTGCCCGGAGAGTGTGTCGAGGGACGGTGATGAGTACTCCTATACCTGTGATGTGGGGGACAATCAAAAACTGTGTGTGAGGGTCCGTGTGGACGAGGATGGAAGTTACCGTATTCTCCAGTGGCAGAAGATGTACACGGGAGAGTGGAAGATAGACGACTCCATGAAAGTGTGGGGCGGCGAAGAGATTACGGAGTAGTGAAAGGAGAAGAGATGGAGAGTCTGGTAGAGGTATTGAAGAAGGCGGTGGCCAACGGCGCTTCTGACATTTTTATCATAGCGGGGGGGAGTCTGAGTTACAAGGTAGACGGAGAGATCCGGCCGGTATTTGAGGACCGGAAACTGATGCCGGATGATACGGCCCGGTATATCGATGAGATATATAAGTACGCCAAACGGCCGAAAGAGATCTTTGCGAAGAAGGGGGACGATGACTTTTCCTTTGCCATAGAGCGGGTGGCCCGGTTTCGTGCCAACACCTACCTGCAGCGTGGCTCCCAGGCGGCGGTGATCCGTGTGGTAGCTTTCAGCATACCGGATTACCGGGAGATGGGGATACCGAAAGAGGTGGTCCAGATGGCCAGGCTCAAGCACGGCATGATCATCATATCCGGGACAGCAGGCAGCGGGAAGTCCACGACCCAGGCCTGTATCATAGATGCCATCAACTCCACCAGAGAGGCCCACATCGTCACGCTGGAGGATCCCATTGAGTATCTGCACAAAGACAAGAAGTCTATCATCAGCCAGAGGGAGGTGGCCATCGACACCCTGAATTATCTGACGGGGCTCAGGGCCTGTCTGCGGCAGGCGCCGGATGTGATCCTCCTGGGCGAGATGAGGGACGCCGAGACCATACGGACGGCCATGACGGCGGCAGAGACGGGGCATCTTGTGATCGCCACGCTGCACACCAAGGGGGCGGTCACGACGATTGACCGTATCGTGGATTCCTTTCCCGCGGACCAGCAGGGCCAGATCCGCATCCAGCTCTCCCTGGTGCTGGACTGCATAGTTTCACAGCAGCTCCTCCCGGAGAAGGGGGGCGGTATGGTGCCGGCATTTGAGATAATGAAAACGATCCCGGCGATCAGTAATATGATCCGTGACAGTAAGAACTACCAGATCGACAATGTGATCCAGACCTCCGGCAATCTGGGGATGATTTCCATGGATCAGTATATTCTCGGTCTGTACCAGCAGGATAAGATCACCGCGGAGACGGCGATGATGTTTGCCGCCAACGCGGAACAGGTGAAGAGAAAGATCACCGGGGCGTAGGGAGTGAGAGATGTTATTGTAAAAAATGATTTAGAAAAGAATTATTGTGTAGAATAAATAGTAGTGGGGTAGTGCTTTTTTGTAGAAATGTAAATTTGGAGGTGACATAAATGCTGATTCAGGGTACATCAATTTCTGTAACTTATAAGAGGATTGAAGGAATAAAAAAGTATATTACAATAATGAAGAAATGCTCAGGGAATTCTTTAATGAAGCGACAGTATTCCCGGTTCCTGATGATGCACCTGTTGAAATCCCCAGAATTATTATAGAAACATTGCATGAGCATGCTCAGTTAAATATATCTCCGGTTACAGCAACATTTGAAGTTCATTATAATGATGGTTTTGAAAAAACTGGAATGCATGTAAACAATATATTACCGAAAGAATGTCAAAGGTTTTTGAGTTTTTAAACATATTGACAAACAATGATTATGAATACATTGGGGTTGTGACAAATGTTATCTGTGATGAAGTTACAAATGAGGGTGCAAAGAAAATTTCGAAGACATTATTAAATTCGGAGAAGATATCTGATATTTACGATGTAAATATTAAATATACTTTTATTGAAAATGATAATATGTTTGTGAACATCATGCTTCAAAATGCACGTCTTTTCAGACAAGGCATTATTCCTGACAGAGCAGGGGCGTTATCTGACGACAATCAGACCGCTGAATCTATTGGCGCGATAATAGATATAAATGATCGATACGGATTCAATACGAATCCAGAGTATAAATCAGATAGTAATATGTTGAATGCTCTTTTGGAAAGTATGAGTAACATAATCGATAAAAAGCTTCATGTTTTAATAGAAAGAGGTGAGTATTGATATGGAGCAGAAAGAACTGTGGAAAAATATTACGGGAACAGTATGTGTTTTGGGCTTGGCTTTTTCAACTATGAGTATCAATAGCACTCGGCTTGTCAGTTATGCTAATGATGTTACCAGTGTAAATTATAGATATTTGGAGGAAAAGGCATATAATTCAACAAATAGTATGTTATATTCAGAAAAAAGCAATGTTTATGTTGAAAAACAGACAAATCAACTTGAAGCAGAGGCAGATTTTTTGTTTGGGAAGATGCGTGAAGCAACAGAAGAAGAGTCAGCGAGCGTTAATGAGTACATCAGAAATATTTCTAAGGATACAGGAGTGAATTTTTTCGAGTTATGTTAAATGAATTTATTGATTTTGTTGATAGTATATTGCCATCAGTATCCCCGGATACTCGGGATAGGGCTAAGGATGCAATCCTTCAATTTGAAAAAACAGGCGAACAACTGAAATATATGATGTATAAACCATTGAAACAATTATCACAAGGAGATATTTTGTCCAAGATCCCTTTTATATATTTCGAAGAAGATGGTTTACAAAAAACATTAAAATTTATTGATTTTGAGTATATGAATACATATAACAAAGATTTGATCGTTAAAGGAATAGATTTGGGAAGAGTAAAACGAATAGGATCCTTAAATCAATTGGGATATTATTTTTTTATAGTCAAGCTAACGGTTTATCTTATGAGAAAAGAAGATAGTGATACATTGTCTAAGAGAAATTTAGGTTTTGCATATTGAAGACATTTCTGGCAAATACCGGAAAAATCAATAAACTGACTGTATAAATCATTGAAATTCTCCTGCAGGTAGGGCATGATTAATCTTAAAATCAGTCTTTGATCAGAGGACAGGAGGATGTAAAATGAAAAAAAGAGTGTGGAAAAGCGGACTGTGTCTCATGCTGGCAGCGGCGATGACTGTGTCTTCCGTGGCGGCAGGCACGGAACTGTCAGAGGCAAAGAAAGCGGAAAAGAAGGCTGCGCTGAAGACAAAAAAGGTTACATTGATAAAAGGGAAAAAGAAGAAGATCAAGATCACCGGGAAGGGGGCGAAAGCAAAATATACCTTCAAGTCAAACTCCAAGGTGGTGAAGGTGAGCAAGAAGGGAGTCATCACGGCGAAGAAAGCAGGCTCCGCCAGGGTGACGGTGAAGGAGAAGTATAAGAAGAAAACCAGGAAACTCGGCGTTGTAAAGGTGAAGGTGAAGAAGGATGGCGGATCGGTGCAGAGTCCTGTGGTGACGGCTGCAGCACCGGCAGTGAGCACGGGTTCCTCTTTGGCGGCACCTACGGTCAAGGGAAATGGGACAAACAACCCGGCGGGCACGGGGAATCCGGCCACGGATCAGCCGAAAGAGCTTGTGCCCGCCAAGGTTACGGAGGCTCCCGGGACTCATGCGGTGGCGGGCTTGCCGCTGATCTATTCGGATATTCCGGATGTGGATTACATTCGTGTGGGAGAGGACTACTATATGGTCAGCACCACGATGTTTCTGAGTCCGGGCGTGCCGGTCATGCACTCCAAAGACCTGGTGCACTGGGAGATCGTATCCTATGTCTACGATACGCTGGAGGACAACGACACCACCAATCTGACCAACGGAAAGCAGTGTTACGGCAAGGGCTCCTGGGCGGCCGGTCTGAAGTACCATGACGGTACGTATTACGTGTGTTTTTCCAGCAACGATCAGAGTAAATGCTATATCTATACCACGGATGATATCCGGGGGAGAAACTGGAAGAAACACTCCGTATCGGGGCTCCGGCATGACCCGGGCCTGTTGTTTGACGACGGAAAGAGTTATATTGTCAGCGGCAACGGTACGATCACCCTGCAGGAATTTACTCTGACTGAGGACGGGATTGATTTCAAGGGGACGGCCCGGACGATCATCGAGAGGAGACCGGCGACTGGGAGGGGAAGGTTGTGTTCTGCAGCAACGGCGACGCCGGCGCGGGGGGTATTGCCCAGGGTGGTATCATTGATACGGTATACGGCGACTGGTATGCGATCCTCTTTGAGGATCACGGGGCAGTGGGAAGGACTCCGGTACTCCTGGATGTGTACTGGGTGGAAGACTGGCCCATGATGGGAACCGACGGCGGCAAGGCGGGCACTTCCGCATCGCTGGATGTAAACCTTACCAGCACCGGCGAAAATAAGGTATACGGTGATGACGATTTTGACTACAATGAAAATAAACTGGGTCTGCTGTGGCAGTGGAATCACAATCCGGACAACGACAACTGGTCGGTGACGGAGCGTCAGGGATATCTGCGGCTTCGCACCGGGAGTACGGCAGAAAGCATTATGAACGCCCGCAACTCCCTGACCCAGCGGACGGTGGGGCCGAAGTGCACCTCGGAGGTCCTGATGGATACGGCCAACATGAAAGACGGTGATTTCTCCGGTATCTGTGCATTTGCCAACAAATACGGACAGGTGGGCGTCATGCAGGAGGACGGAAAGAGGTACATTTACTACGGAACGGCCACAGGTTCGGAGGAGATGGAGGTAAAGGATGCACACAAGGTGGAACTGACACAGAATAATGTGTATCTGAGGATTGTCTACAATTTCAGTACCAGCAAAGCCACATTCCAGTACAGCCTGGACGGGACAGAGTGGACAGGGATCGGAACTTCCCTTGCCATGGCGTATGACCTGACCGTATTCATGGGCTACCGGACTTATCTTTACAATTACGCCACCAAAGAGACAGGCGGGTATGTGGATTTTGATTACTATAAGATAACCGAAAACTGATCTGCTTCTCCCTTTCATATTTGGCCGGTCCGCCTCATAGAATGAGTAATAAATGTTTCTGCGGGGCGGACTATGCTGAATAAATTATGGGGATTCATGATTCTTATCGGGATACTGTTTGCCGCTGTCACCGGGAAAATGGCAGAAGTGGGTACGGCGGCCATCGACTCCTCGAAAGAGGCAGTGACTCTGTGTATTACCATGCTGGGAATCATGTCAATGTGGACAGGATTGATGAATATAGCGAAGAGAGCGGGAATCATCGACGGGCTGACGAGGGCCCTGAGACCGGTTCTCGCTTTTTTGTTTCCGGGGGTGCCCAGGGACCACCGGGCCAATGAGTATATGGCGGCCAATATGATCAGCAATGTGCTGGGGCTGGGCTGGGCGGCCACCCCTGTGGGATTGAAAGCCATGGAGGAACTGAAGGAGTTAAATCACGGGAGCCACATCGCCAGCGCGGACATGTGTACATTTTTGATCATCAATATATCCTCCCTGCAGCTGATACCGGTAAACATCATTGCCTACCGCAGCCAGTACGGTTCTGCCAGCCCTACTTCCATCATCGGCATGGGGCTGGTGGCGACGACGGTGTCCACGGCGGTGGGTGTGATCTTCTCTGTGCTGGCCAGAAAGGCGGGTAGAAAGGCGGGCAGATCTTGAGTATCCTCTATTATATATCCGACGCGATCATACCTCTTTTGATCCTCTTTGTGGTGTGTTACGGGATGAGTAAGAAGGTGGAGATTTTTGACGCCTTCATCGAGGGGGCGGTGGACGGGTTTAAGACGGTGTACAAAATTCTCCCCACCCTCATCGGTCTGATGGTGGGGGTGGGGATCCTCCGGGAGTCCGGCGTCATGGAGTGGTTTGCCGGGCTGTTGTCTCCGGTGGTATCTTTCCTCCGCTTTCCCGCGGAGCTGTTTCCGTTATTCATCGTGAAAATGTTTTCCTCCTCGGCGGCCACAGGACTTCTCCTGGACGTCTACAAGACCTATGGAACAGACTCCTATCTGGGCACTCTGGCCTCGGTTCTTATGAGCTGTTCCGAGACGATCTTCTACACCATGAGCGTATATTTTATGACCGCCAAAGTGACGAGGACGAGATATACCCTGACGGGGGCGCTGCTCGTCACGGCAGCCGGGGCCGTGGCGGCCGTCCTGCTGGTGGGCGGGATGTAGACGGCCCGTTGTCATTGCCTGTGCGCAGGCATGAGCGGGGGCTTTTTGAGCCCGCTTTCATGCGAAATAATCGATCTTCATGGCGTGTTTCACTTCGCTGAGGGTTTTTGCGGCCGTTTCTCTGGCAGCTATGCTCCCCCGGCGGAGAATCTCCATGATGGCGGGGATGTCCTTTTCCAGTGTCTTCCGTCTTGCCTGGATGGGGGAGAGCTCCTCCATCAGCACGGAGTAAAGGAATTTTTTGACTTTTACGTCTCCCAGTCCGCCCTTCGTGTAGTGCTCCTTCAGCTCCTGAAGGCTCTGGTATTCCGGCAGGTATTCCGCAAACAGTTCATCCCGGCAAAAGGCGTCCAGATAAGTGAATACACAGTTGCCCTCCAGTTTTCCGGGGTCATTGATGCGGATGTGATCCGGGTCTGTGTACATGCTCATGACCTTTTTCCGGATATCCTCCGGCTCATCGGAAATATAAATGCAGTTGCCCAGGGATTTGCTCATCTTCGCGCTGCCATCGATGCCCGGCAGACGGGAACACACCTCGTTCTCCGGCAGCAGGGCCTGGGGCTCCACTAAAACCTCACTGTATGTGGAATTGAAACTGCGGACGATCTCCCTGGCCTGTTCCAGCATGGGGAGCTGGTCGTCACCCACCGGGACAGTGGTGGCTTTGAAGGCGGTGATGTCGGCGGCCTGGCTGATGGGGTAGGTGAAGAATCCCACCGGGATACTGGAGTTGAACCCCCGGAGTTGTATTTCGGATTTCACGGTGGGGTTTCTCTTCAGCCGGGATACGGTCACCAGGTTGCTGTAATAAAAGGTCAGTTCTGTCAGCTCTGACACGTAGGACTGTACCACAAGGTTGGATTTCTCCGGGTCCAGGCCGCAGGAAATGTAGTCCAGGGCCACCTCGGAGATGTTGCTGCGGACCTTCTCCGGATTGTCCGCGTTGTCTGTCAGTGCCTGCGCGTCAGCGATCATAATGTAAATATCCTCGTATTCGCCGGAGTTTTGCAGCTCCACACGGCGTTTCAGGGAACCGACGTAATGCCCTACATGCAGTTTGCCGGTGGGGCGGTCGCCGGTGAGGATGATTTTTCCTTTCTTGTTTTCCATTTTGGTCCTCCCTCGATTTGTCTATCCACTATTTTACTGGCAAATGTGAGAAAAGTCAAATTTTTTGCATGTCCTGATTTGGACCTGCATAGACTGTAGTATTATGGACAAGAGGAGGGGGAGATAAGTGCCGGAATATTTGCGTGAGATCATTTATCTGCAGAAGGTGGAAAACGGACTGGTACAGAATGGCGCGGGGTCGGTCCGCCTGGAGAGAAAGCGGGGGCTGTGGTATATGAGGCTGGTGGGCGGGGCGGAGTGCTTTGGCTCCCCTGCCCCCGTTTATATGGTATATGAGAGAGACGGCATATTGATCCCGGTGTCCTGCGGTGTGCCGGAGGAACAGGGCTGGGACCGGGGGACGCCCCTGTCTCCCGCGGACCCCGGTGCGCTGGGAGAATCCGGACATCTGTGCGGCATACTGATCGGGGGGCCGGAGCGGTACCTGGCGGGAACCTGCCGGGGCTGCGGCGGGGAGCTTCGGTATGAGATGCTGTCATTTCCGGAGGAGGCAAAGCAGGAGAGCAGGGAGGGATCCCCCGCCCCGTCCCCCGGAGAAGAAAGTCTGGAGGCGGCTTCCGCCCCGGAGATGCCGGCGCAGGAGCCGGAGCGGGGGGAGGATCTGCTTTTCCGGAAGCTTTCCGAGATGTATCCCTTTGAGGACGACGAGATGGACTGGTGCCGGCAGATGGAGCCGGAGGATTTCGCCTCCCTGCCCATGGATTACTGGCACTATGCAAAAAACAGTTTTTTGCTCCACGGGTTTTACAATTACCGTCATTTGTTGTATGCTGGTTCAAGAGGGAAAAAATACATCGGCGTACCCGGACAGTTCCACAGGCGGGAGCAGTATCTGGCCAGCCGTTTCGGCTTTCCCCGATTCAAGGGGACCAGGCGGAAAAAGGTGACGATGGGGGATTTCGGGTACTGGCTCAAGGAGGTTTGAGATGGACACAGATGAAAAATATATGAGGTTTGCCATCGCCCAGGCCAGGAGGGCGTACCGCAGGCAGGAAACCCCCATAGGGTGTGTTATCGTGCATCAGGACAAGGTGATCGCCCGGGGAAGCAACAGGAGGAACGGGAAAAAGAATACCCTGGCCCACGCGGAGATCCTGGCCATCCACAGGGCCAGCCGGGTCATCGGCGACTGGAGGCTGGAGGACTGCACGATGTATGTCACTCTGGAACCCTGTCCCATGTGTGCCGGGGCCATCGTGCAGGCGAGGATCCCCCGGGTGGTGATGGGCAGCATGAATCCCAAGGCGGGCTGTGCCGGTTCGGTACTGAATATTTTGCAGACGCCGGGGTTTAACCACTGGGTGGAGATCACTTCCGGAGTGCTGGAGGAGGAGTGCAGCCGGCTGATGACAGATTTCTTCCGGGAGCTGCGGATGAGGAAAAGTTAGCGTTGACACTGGGAATAAAAAAAGATATAATATCCGTGTATTTATTGTTAGAATTTCCGCGCAGCCGGGGAGTTAGCGGTGCCCTGTACCTGCAATCCGCTACAGCAGGGGTGTTGTGCCATCGAGGGCCGCAGGATAGAGAGCTGCCCGGGATAAGCGGCGTTGACATCCGGGTCTCGTGCAATAGAAGTTTGTGAACCGTGTCAGGTCAGGAATGAAGCAGCACTAAGCAATTCTTTCTGTGTGACGCGAGGAAGCCTGGATTGAGCTGGCTGTTACGGTAACGTCTCTTGAATGCGATTCGACGTGGGGCGCGCGGATTTATATTTTTGAAGCATTAGGATTACATTACCTGTATCGGGAGAAAGTATTGAGGTGTCAAATGTCAGCTGACCTTAATATCAATGCTACAAATTCTGTTGTAAAGGGAACTGCGATTTATGAAAAAGGAGAGCCGCTGCAGTCGGTTTCTCTCATATTAAAGGGAAGAGTCACTGTCCGGGCAAACGGCGTTCGAATGGTGATGGGTTCCGGAAATTTCCTGGGAATGTGTGATGTGGAGACAGAGATACATTCCTTTACTTATGCTGCGCTGGATGACCTGTCTCTGTACACGATGCCGGTGAACAATGTGGAGACGGCCTATCAGCTTCTGGAAGGAAAGACACAGTACCGCGGACTTTTGGTGACATCACAGAATTTCTTTATATCGGATCTGTACAGAATTTTTTCCAAATTAAAGACCGAGGCGGAAAGCCTGGAAGCTTTTATCGCGGATTTATATAAAAGGTACCTCAAACTCAGGGAAAATTCCGGATTTACGTCGGAGCACATCGCATCGGTGGACCGGATGCTGGAGAAGAAAGTGGAGGCCTTTTCCCTGCCGCCGAGACTGGAGTATTTTCTGCAGTGCGCCAAGATCGGGGTGGAGGCCCAGAAAAATTATTACGGGGCCAGCGCTTACGTGGCGAAGGAGCAGTTTGACGGACAGTGTCAGATGATTCCTGTGCTGCTGGAGGGAGCGCGCCATTACAGCGAAGTGATCTACCGGTTTTTCCGCGCTATGAGCATGGAAGAGAGAAATCTGTTTTCCATGGTGGGGAAACTCGCTATGGAGGCGAAGAGGGCCCGATTGGACGATGAAGATATCAGCGGTATTCTGGACGAATTGCTTGGGAAGATCAACGAGACGGAGAAACTGCTGACAGATGTGGCGGGGATCGATCCCAATCTGGACAGGGCGCGTATGGAGGAAGTGTATTTCGCGCTTCTGTCGGACGATGTAGACCACCTGGAGGCGTACGAGAAGGAGGATTTGCAGATCCTCGATCAATCCCTCCAGCAGATCCTGGAATATGCGCCCCTGCACATGAAGGTGAAAAGTGAGTTTGAGGAGGCGGTGGAAGCCTTCCTCGGCCTGACAGATAAATTTTCCAAGGCCCCGGAGGCCGCAGCGGTGAGAAAGAAAGTGACCGCCGGTTTTTTTGAGGTGTACTATGCGGTGGTCAAGAGAAGTTTTGAGGATGACAATCCGCCGCTGGCGGTGAAATTATTCCTGCGGTACGGCTATGTCAGTGAGGAGCTGCTGACGGCGGATGAGTTGAAGTTTCTGGTGTCCCTGCCGGATATCTCCAACGAGTCCCTTGAGTGTAAGGTTTATACCATGCCCATGTGGCTGCGGGAGATTTACGAGGGGAGAAAGAATCCCTCCAAGGATGAGTTTGACACGGATTTTGAGGAGACCCTCCGCAAGGAGGTGTCTAAGCACAAGAGGGACAAGGCCAGTGCCAGCAAGGCCTTCCGCAATCCCGATGAGCGTCTGCACTTTGAGATCGACCGGCTCATGCGGTATGCGGACCGGGTAGTGTGCGGCAACATTTCCCTGTTTGTGCCGGTTCTCTGCTCCGAGGGCATCTATTCCAAACTGGAGAATTCAGTGGTGTCGGGAGCCGATATCAACCTGGGTGTGCGCAGGGTGGAGAAGGTGGATTACAGCATTTTCTATCGGGAGATACGCACCTCCTACGAAGAGATCGATGTGCCCAATTTCGCTGTGATCGAGCGGTACACGCCGGATTTCATACTCTTTCCCATCTACGGCCGCAACGCCATTTTGTGGCAGGATATCGAGGGCAAGAGAAAAAATACCCATGCCAGGGTTTTGATGCCCGCGCTGATCGAGCAGAATCTGGAGCAGGAGATCCTGAAAGCCATGGCGCATTTCCGCTGGGAGAAATGCCGGACGGATATGGGGGCGAACTGGAACAACTACCGGTATCCCTCCCTCACCAGCGAGTACACGGATTATCTTCAATTTTATAAGAAAAACAACGAGCTCAGCCAGGAGCGCAAGGAGAAAGTCCGGGCCCAGCTGCAGCAGTGCAACAACCGCCACAGGGATGTGTTTACAAAGGATTACATGGATTGGATCCTCAGGGAGTCCGTGGGGGCGATGAAGCTCAACCGCGTGTCCAGGGCGATCATGTATACCTACTGTCCGATCTCCTCGGAGTTTGGCGAGGGGCTTCTGGTGCAGAATTCTTACAAGGAAGCGGCAAAGAAGTATATTATGGAGCAGAAGAGGCATGAGAAATCCCTGTCCCTTCTGGAGCGCAAGTTTATAAAACACGGCCGGGATGTGCCGGAGGAGATAGAGCGTACGAAAAAGTTTTTGCTGGATACATAAGGAGTTGGAGACCATATGGGAAAAAGGCGGGATATACTGCGCCACTGTACACAGATCCGGACTTTGATCGCGGAAAATCAGTACAAGACGGCGCTGGGCGAGATAGATACATTGCCCCTGGAAGAGATTGAGTCCATCGAGGATCTGTATCTCTTTGCGGCCATTTATGAAAAAGCAGAGCGGCTGGATATGACGGAGCGGGTGTATTATATCATATATAACAGGACACACTCCAAGCATATACTCTATCGTCTGCTGCGCCTTGTCATCCGGCTGGGTGAGCTGGATCAGGCGAAGGAGCTGCTGCTGGCGTATGAGGTCGTGGGCGGGATGACACTGGACACCTACGAGCTCCGGTACCGCCTGGCGGTGGCCACCGGGGAACCCAGGAGCAAACTGGTGGAGATCCTGGAGCATCTGAAAAAAGAAGAGTACACGGAGGAGTGGGGCTATCAGCTGGCCCGCCTATACGAGATGGAGGGGATGCAGGAGAAATGTATCCAGGAGTGCAGGGATCTGAAACTCTGGTTTGGCGAGGGGAAGATCGTGGATGCCGCCATGGCGCTGAAAGAGCGCTGTGAGGCTGAGGACTGGGAACCTCCCGTGGATGATACGATACCGGATCCCGTGGAACCGGATCCGGAGGAGACATTTTCCTATACCGAGCCGGAGGACGGCCGGGATGGGGAGACGGCAGAGCCGTCAGAGCCCGGGACGGCAGAGACAGGAGAGGCGGCAGAGCCGCCGGAACCGATGGAAGCGCCGGAGGTGCCGGAGCCTGCAGAACCGCAGGACGGGGAAGAGCCGGCGGAGACGGCAGGGGAGGACTATGAATCCGTGTCGGAGCCTGTGGTGGTAAAGAAAAATACTCCGCCGCCGGAAACCCGGACGGTCGAGGTTCTGGAGAGTCTGTCTGACGATGAACCGGAGGATGTCTCTTCCCGGGGAGTGAAATATTTTACTCTGAAGCGGACCATCCGGAATGTGAAGAAAAACAAGGGAAATGCGCATTTTGTCTTTGCCGGGGGGGAGGAGCGGATCACTCTGGCCGTGGCCAAGCGCATCACAAAGGAACTGAACCATCAGGGTTACTTCTCGGCGCAGAACATCGTGAAGATCACGGCGGAGAAGTTGAATGAGATCGACCTGGCGGAAAAGGTGGAAAAGCTGCTCGGGGGCTGTCTGCTCATCACCGGTGCGCCGGAGATGAACAAGAAGACCGTGACGGATGTCCTGAAAGTGATCGACGAACAGGAGGACCGTCTGGTGGTAATGATGGCGGGAGCCTTTGACGAGATGGATTGCTTCCTCTCTATTTATCCGGAGCTGGCGGAGAAAATGAAATATAAAGTGAGGTTATAGTTATGGACAAAAAGCAGGTTTGGAAACCCGGAAATATGCTCTACCCGCTGCCCGTTGTGATGGTCAGCTGCGGGGACCGGCAGGGCAGAAAAAATATTGTCACCATCGCCTGGACGGGGACGGTCTGTTCGGATCCCGTCATGGTGTCCATCTCTGTCAGACCGGAGCGGTATTCCTATGGTATGATAAGGGATACAGGGGAGTTTGTCATCAATCTGACCACCCGGGAGCTGGCTTATGCCACGGACTGGTGCGGGGTGAGATCCGGCAGGGACGTGGACAAGTTTGCGGAGATGAACCTGACGGCGGCGAAGGGGGAGAAGATGAAGTATGCCCCTGTGATCGCGGAGAGTCCGGTGAACCTGGAGTGCAGGGTAAAGGAAGTGAAGGAGCTGGGGAGCCATCATATGTTCATCGCCGAGGTGGAGGATGTGCTGGCCAGTGAGAAATATATGAATGAGGCGGGGAAATTTGAACTGAATGAGACGGATCTGGTCGCTTATTCTCATGGAGAATATTTTTCTCTCGGTGACAAAATCGGGAAATTTGGTTATTCTGTAAAAAAATAATGATTATTTTCCATGAAATGTATTCAATTTACCGTTTTACAAATGTCAAAAGTGTGTTATACTTTAAAAGATGAACGTAACGATGATATCAGAAAATATAAAAACGCTTTACGGATAGAGCGGAGGTATGATGAAACAATACATTATAAAAGGTGGTACACCACTGCAAGGCGAAGTGACCATCGGCGGGGCCAAAAACGCGGCACTGGGGATCATAGTGGCAGCGATCATGGCCAATGAGCCGGTCACCATAGAGAATTTACCGGAAGTGGACGATGTGAATGTGCTTCTGGATGCTATTGAGGGAATCGGCGCGATTGTAGAGCGGTTGGATGCGCATACGGTGCGTATAAACGGCGCGTTGATCAGTGACGTCAGCGTGGACGAGGATTCCATTCGAAGGATTCGGGGTTCCTACTATCTGGTAGGGGCACTGTTGGGAAAATACAGGAAAGCCCTGGTGGCTCTGCCGGGAGGATGCCAGATTGGCAGCCGCCCTATCGACCAGCATATCAAGGGATTTGAACAGCTGGGGGCAGAGGTGTCTATTCACCACGGGAAGATTGATGCCAAGGCGGAGCGTCTGCTGGGTAATCACATATATCTGGACTGCCCCAGCGTGGGGGCCACCATCAATATTATGATGGCCGCCTGCATGGCGGAGGGAAAGACCATTATTGAGAATCCGGCAAAGGAACCGCATATCGTAGATGTGGCCAACTTTCTGAACAGTATGGGGGCCAATATCAAGGGAGCCGGTACGGACGCCATCCGTATTCGGGGGGTGGAGTCGCTGCACGGAAGTGAGTATTCCATTATCCCGGATCAGATAGAGGCGGGCACGTATATGCTTGCCGTGGCGGCCACGGGAGGAGATGTCTATATCAAGAACGTCATCCCCAAGCATCTGGAGGCCATGACGGCGAAGCTGATTGAGATCGGCGCCAGAGTGGAGGAATTCGATGATTGCGTCAGGGTGAGGGCGGATCACAGGCTCTCCTACGCCAACGTGAAGACCATGCCATATCCGGGATTTCCCACGGATATGCAGCCCCAGATGACGACACTGCTTGCCCTGTCAGAGGGCACCAGCATCGTGACAGAGACGATTTTTGAGACCCGGCTGAAATATGTCAGTGAACTTCGCCGGATGGGCGCCAATATCACAGTGGAGGGCAACGCGGCGTTTATCACGGGCGTAGACGGCTTTACCGGCGCCAAGGTCAGCGCTCCGGATCTCCGGGCGGGGGCGGCTCTGGTGATCGCCGGACTGGCGGCGGAGGGATTTACCCATGTGGATCAGATCCATTATATCGAGCGGGGTTATGAAAATTTCGAGGAAAAGATACGCGGTCTTGGCGGCCATATGGAAAAAATAGATGCGGAAGACGACAGAGCGGTTCGCAAGTTTAAGATGAAAGTATCATAATCATAGGAAATTGAGAACGCCAAGGAGACGAGGCGTTCTCTGTTATGTTCTCTGACGGGAAACCCTGTTTCCTGTCGGCCTGTGTCATATGTGCAAGCGGAAAGGAGATACCATCGTGAACGATAAGGTAAGAGTGATTTTGAATGAAGTGGGAAAGGCGATCCGGGGCAAGGAGGAGGCCATCGAGCTGGTCATGACAGCGATCCTGGCCAGGGGACATATACTGATCGAGGACGTCCCCGGCGTGGGCAAGACAACGCTGGCGGTGGCATTTTCCCGCGCCATGGAGCTGACGGAGAGGAGACTTCAGTTCACGCCGGATGTGCTGCCCAGTGATGTGGTGGGTTTCAACATGATCGGCGCTGACGGGGAATTTCAGTACAAGCCCGGAGCCATTCTCTGCAACCTGATGCTGGCGGATGAGATCAACCGTACCTCCACAAAGACCCAGTCGGCTCTCCTGGAGGTTATGGAGGAGGGTCAGGTGACGGTGGACGGCGTGACCAGGCAGCTCCCCAACCCGTTTATCGTGGTGGCCACACAGAACCCGGTGGGTTCGGCCGGTACGCAGATGCTGCCGGAATCCCAGCTGGACCGCTTTATGATCCGCATTTCCATGGGGTATCCCACCATAGAGGAGGAGATGCGTCTTTTGAAGGAGCGGCAGGATATCAATCCTCTGGATTTCATCGAGGAGATCATTTCCAAGCAGGAACTCCTCGCCATGCAGGATCAGGTGAAGCAGGTTTATGTGGATGACAAAGTGCTGGCCTATCTGTCAAAAATAGTGGACGGAACCAGGAACCACACCATGATTTCTCTTGGGATCAGTCCCCGGGGGACTCTGGCCCTGATGGACATGTCCCGGGGAAGAGCGTTTGTCCAGGGGAGGAATTATGTTTTGCCGGAGGACGTCCAGGCCGTGTCGGGGGCCGTGCTGGCCCACCGCCTTCTGCTGAACGGAAAAGCGCGGATGAGCCACATATCGGAGGAAGATGTGGTGGAGGAAATCGTGAAGAAGATCTCTGTGCCTAAATTGTAAAGGAGACGCCAATGACGACAGGAACACTTATTTTTGCCCTCCTTTTTATTCTGGGGCTGATTGTTTCTATATTTTACCTGGGATTTGGCGCGGTGGCGATCATGGGTCTGCTGGTGCTGCTGCCTGTGTTCATGTGGGTTTCTCTTGTGTTCATGCGGACGAGGGTGGCAGTTTCCGTGGACAGCAAGAATCCGGTGGCGGAAAAGGATGCCATGGACAAGCCAGGCCGGGCGGTGATCACGCTGTCCCTGGAGAACCGGTCCCGGTTTCTCCCGATCACGAAGGGGATCGCCAGAGTGCGGTATGAGAATGCCTTCTCCGGGGAGAGAGGGAAAGTGAAGATCCGTTTTTCCGTGGACGCGGGGAAGAAGAGAGACCGCCGTGTTCCGGTGGTCATCCAGCACTGCGGGAATGTGTCGATCACGGTGGAAAAGGTGAGAATATACGATTATCTCAGTATTTTTGCCTGGACAGTGGGGAAAAAATATGAGACTCAGAATATACTGGTGATGCCTCCCCTCAAGGAGATGTATCTGGGGAGAGACCGGTGGTACAATGAGACCACAGAGGACAGCGACCGCTTCTCCCTGTACAAAAAGGGCGACGATCCCTCCGAGATATTTAATATCCGCGAATTTACCGACGGAGATAAGATCCAGCGCATACATTGGAAACTCAGCGGCAAGGTGGGAAGTCTCATGGTGAAGGAGGGGAGCCTCCCGCTCACGAAGGCCGTCCATATTTTTGTGGATCTTTGCATCGCCGGTGTGAAAGAGGAGAGATGTGGAAATTCAGATCTGCTTGTGCAGGGGATCTACTCTATCTCCATGTTTATGATAGAACACGGGATCCCTCAGAAATATATCTGGTACGACAGGGAAAACGGGATGATCCAGGAGCGGCTGGTGGAACACGAGGAGGAGCTTCTCTGGATGTTCCAGGCACTGTTTCGCTGTCCGACGTCGAGCAGCCCGGAGGAACTGGTCATGGCCTACCTGGAGTGGGAGGAGGGCAGGCCTCTGGAGTCGGCGATATATCTCACGGTGTGTGATCACGGTGATCTGAGCCAGAGCGGTCTGGTCCGGGATCGGTTAGAAGTGATGGATTTACGAGGTGACGGAATTGAGGATGAAGAATAAACTGGTCAATTTCATATTGGAGATAAGCCAGATTCTTCTGGTCTTTCTCGGTGTATATTCTTCTCTGATGTGCGTGACGTCCTGCCTGGAGCTGACGATGGACTGGGGGATCAGCGCATTGATCCTCTTTCTGGGAGCCATTTTGTTCTACGGTCTGTTCACGGTGCTGGAGACATTTCGAAAGGGAAAGCTGTACGGGATTCTCGGTCTGATCCTGTTTTATGTCCTGATCGTATTTCGTTTTTTCAGTGTGGTGAAAAAGGGCTCGGTCACGGTGGCCAACAGCTTCCTGAAAAAATTTATGAGTTATTCGGGGGCGCATCTTCCCCTTTTTTCTTACACGGACACGGAGAGTGCCAGCGTGCGCTTTTGTACTACCTTTGTCATTGTACTGCTGGGGGTGCTTCTGATCGCCATAGTCAGTGCTTTCTTCTACCGGAGAAGGCGCCCTGTCGTATATCTTCTGGCCACGGTCCCCTGGGTGGTGGTCCCTCTGATATTCGGCGAGCTGGCGGGGTTTTCCTATCTGATCGTGTACTTTATCGTGACGATCACTGTCATCGGGACAAGGCATATACGGACGGATGCCACAGACCGGAGGATGAGGCAGAAGCTGTCTTTTGTCATAATCCTCACAGGGGTGGCGGCCACAGGGATCATACTGCTTGTCATGCCGCCGGAGCGCTATGAGCGCAACACGGGCCGCATCACTCAGACGAAAAACTCCGTGATGGCGCTGGCGTCCTGGGAGTCGGAGGACGTCTTCACCTGGTTTAAGTCCTACTTCAACGACGACGCCATAACCTACGGGAAGCTGGGGAAGAAATCCAAAGTCGTGTACACGGGGGAGACGATGCTGAAGATATCGGGGACGGTCAACTCCAGCCGGGGAATGTACTTAAAGGGTTATGTGGGGGATGTGTATGAGAATAATAGATGGTCCTCCCTCTACCGGGATGACGCCTATGCGTCGGAGATAAAGATATTGGAAAATGGCGGCATCACGCCGGACAACTGGCATATACAGCTGCGCAATGAGCTGGGGGAGAGCGAGACCAGCGGGGTGTCCGATCTGTGGGGGACGGCTTCCCTCCGCATCCGGAATCTGGCTTTCGGTTACGGAAATTATCTGGTGCCCTATCTGCCGGAATCCTCTTTCAAGCGCACTGCTAACGGACGGACAACCATTGATGAGCTGGGGATTGATTACCGGGTGGAGTATTATCTGAATTATCCGATATTGATGAGGCAGTGCCTGCTGGGCCAGGAGGAACAGCCCATGGCCAGTCTGCAGTTCTGGGACGGCAATCGGGCAGAGCGGGAGAAGCTAAAGAGCTTTGTGGAAAAATATTACCTGCAGGTGCCGGATTCTCTCACCGGAGTCTGTGATGATTTCAGAAATTATCTGAAAGAAAACAACATCGCTGTGGACAGTCAGCAGGATGTTCTGAAAGCGGTGAAGAAATATATTACGAAAGATACGTCCTATACCCTGTCTCCCGGAAGGACGCCTTCCGACCGGGATTCCGTGGAATATTTCCTGACGGAGAATAAAAAGGGATACTGTATCTATTACGCTTCGGCGGCTGCCATACTGCTGAGGAGCGTGGGGATCCCCACCCGGTATGTGGAGGGAATGCATCTGAAGAAGGAACAGCTGGAGGACTGCGCGCCGGACAGGGAGATCAGCGTGCCGGACAGTGCCGCCCACGCCTGGGTGGAGGTGTTCGATGACCGGTACGGTTTTGTGCCCATGGAAGTCACGCCGGGCAATGAGGAGGAAGACGGCGAGGGGACGCCAAACAACAACAGCGACAACAGCGGTGGCGCTGGTGGCGGTGATTCCGACAGCAGTTCCCAGAAGGAGGTTCCGAAGGAGGTCACCCCCACTCCCAATGTCACGGAGATCCCGGAGGAGAACATGGAGTTTGATGACATTGAGGGCAACGAGGAGGACGAAGAGGGAATGGAGCTGGATGTGGACGGCAGCGGAGAGGGAGAGACTTCCAGGATCCCAGGCTGGCTGAAGATTGTCATAGAGGCCGGACTTCTTCTCGTATTTCTCGCGCTGGTGATGGAGATCCAAAGGCGGCTGCGCCGGCGGCTGTACGAGCGCAGTCTGGCAAATATGAAAGCACAGAAGAGGATACGGGCGGGCTATCACCACCTGGCGGCCGCCATGCGGCAGAAGGGAGTCGTCTACCGGGGTCAGCCGGTGGCGGAACTCACGGTGGAGATGACAAGGGCGCTGGATATGCCGGTGGAAGAAATGTACGGGTATGTCAGCCTGGTCTACCGGGCCCGTTTCGGACCGGATGATATAGAGGAGGAACAGGTAGAGTTTTTCCGAAAGATCTGTGAAAACATTCGCACAAAGATTTATGAAGATGCGAAAGTAATAAAAAAATTATATTACATGTATATCATGGTATTGTAAGGAGGAGACAAAAGTGCTGCAGAGAACATACGACAAGGTAAACGCATTATTCGAGGAAAACAACGGGTATCTGCCCACCAGGACGCTGTTGGACAACAAGATCACTACGATCCAGATCCGCACGATGCTGGAGGAGGGCAAGATCGAAAAGGTTTCCCACGGCCATTACTGGAACAGGATGAGCGGCAGAGAGAAGCCGAAAAATTACAAGATGCTGGAGGCGTGCATGACAAATCCCAAGGTGGTCATCTGCGCTCTCAGCGCCTGTTATTATCACGGCATCATCCAGGATGAGCCGGAAAAGCTCTACATTGCCACCGCCCGCACGGACCGGGGAGGGATGAGGCTCACTTTCCCGGTGTCCAGACATTATTTCTCCGTCCAGGCCTTCGAGGAGGACGTGAAGACGGTCAAGACAAAATATGGCAATATCCGGCTTTACGACGCTGACCGCAGTGTATGCGACTGTATCCGTCTGGAGAGAGAGATCGGGAGCGACAGCCTGCAGCTTGTCCTGGAGGGATATGCCGACTACAAGAAGAGGAGACCGGAGAGGCTTTTGCAATATGCCGACCGTATGCGTTTCGGGAAAATTGCCAGAAAGTATCTGGAGGAGAGCAAAAAATAATCCGTTCAGCACAGGAAGGCGCAGAGGGTAAGGAAAAATGGATGAAAACGGGATGGACAGGAATCAGCGTGTGAGAAAGCTGGCGTGCCGCGGCGGCGCCCTTGCCCTGATCCTGGCAGGTTATTATCTGTTTGTGAGGATCACCGGCCTGGTGGTTCCCTGCGTTTTTCACGAAGTCACCGGATTGTTTTGCCCCGGATGCGGCATCACCCGCATGTTTCTGGCCATAGGACGTCTGGACTTCCCGGCGGCGTTTCGCTGGAATCCGGGCGTGCTTGTGTTGCTGCCTTTTGCCGCCGCAGACGCAGTCTGGTGCGCCTTTCTCTATATCCGGCACGGGAAGATACAGAGCAGGATCCACAATGTCTTTGTGTGGGTTGTGCTCGTGTTGCTGCTTGTCTTTGCGCCGGCCAGGAATGTGGTGCGGTTTATCTGATTTCCGTGAAAAATCTGAAAGGGACAGGAGGACATAAGAATACGAATGGGAAAGAGACATAAATTTTACCTGATAGCGCTTGCCGTGCTGCCACTGGTCACTGCCGAGCCCTATGTGGCGCCCACGGAACCGCCGGCAGCACCTGCCGATACCCCGGCGCCCACCGCCGGGCCGGCTGTCAAAAGGCTGAAAAAGGTGTCCAATGTGAAACTGTCAGGTATTCCACCAATTCGGTCAAGGTCACGTGGAAAAGGGTAAAAAAGGCAAAATATTACCGCGTGTATTGCGCGAAAAAGAGAGACGGCGGATACAGGCTGGCGGGGATCACGAAAGATACCCATTATCTGGTGGGGAATCGAAAGAATCACAGGAAATATTATTTCAATGTGACGGCGGTGAAGTCAAAGAAAAAGAAGGCACTGGCCTCAGAGAGCCCGCCCTCCGGAAAGCTGTCCATGAAAATGCGGACATTCCGGCGCGAGATTATCTTCGCAGGGGATTCTATCACCCAGGGGATCGGATATAAATATTTCACCTGGCATATGAGCGGGATCAAGAAGACAGTGGCATACCGGGGACTCAATACGGTTACGTTCCACACCAAGAGGATTTTCAACGGAAGGACCGGCCTGCAGAAAGTCATAGCGGAGAAACCTTACCGGGTCTATATGATGATGGGAGTGAATGAGATCCATTTCCGCCGCTGCCGTGATATGATTGCGGAATACAGGGCGATGGTGAAGGCGATCCAACAGGCTTGTCCGGATACGGATATCGTGCTGTGCGCCATCGCGCCGGTTACCGCGGCAGAGCGCGGAAGACATAAAGGGTTTAATCAGATACCGGTGTTCAACAAGAAATTGAGGAAACTGGCAGATCAGACAGGGACACATTATCTCGACTATACAGCATTTTTGAAGGACTCCGGAGGAAATCTTCCAGCGCCCTGGATTTCGGCGGGTTGTCCAGCTCTGACCGGAGTAAGGTAAAGAGCATACAATATGTCTGTGATGCCAAGGAAGTGTACAGTCTCTGTGTCATGGAGGCCGGCACGGCAGCCCAGGCAAAGAAACTTTTGAAATCATTAAAAAAGTACAAAAAGAACAATAACAGCAGTGATTATCTGAGTGATTACACAGCCCCGGAGCGAAAGGTGTTCAAGAGTGCTGTCTGCGGGAGAAAAGGCAAGTATGCCTGGTACATCGCCATGTCCACCTCGAAGTCAAAGAACAAGAAGGGACAGTCGGCTATTAAGAAAAAAATATAGCGAGGTCTGACATGGTTTTCAGCAGTTTGTTATTTCTTTTCCGGTTTTTGCCCGGGGTGTTGCTTGCCTATTATTTATTACCCCGCAGATGCCGGAATCTGGTGTTGTTTATCAGCAGTCTGATTTTTTATGCCTGGGGCGAGCCGGTGTATGTAGTGCTGATTTTGCTTTCTACGATTGTAGACTATATTGCCGGACGCACTGTGGCACACTTCCGGGAGTCGGGAAACAGGCGGGGAGCACTGACGGCCGTCACGGCCTCTGCGGTGATCAATCTGGCCTTGCTGGGTTTTTTAAGTACGCCGGATTTTTCTGCCATATGCTGCAGGGCCTGTTGCAGTTCCTTGGCGTGGATATTGCGGTGCCCGCTCCGCAGCTGGCGCTGCCTATCGGCATTTCGTTTTACACATTTCAGACCATGTCTTACACGATTGACGTGTACAGGGGCCAGGCGCCGGTACAGAAAAATTTTATTGCCTTTGGCGCATATGTAACCCTGTTCCCTCAGCTGATTGCCGGTCCCATCGTCCGTTATCAGACGGTGGCGGATCAGCTCCAGGGCCGGACAGAGACGGTGGAACAGTTTTGCCGGGGAATCGTCCGATTTATGGTGGGCCTGGGGAAAAAGGTACTCTTGGCAAATCAGATAGGAATGCTGTGGGATAGCGTCAGCGGGACGGCTCCCGGCAGTCTGACCATGGCCACGGCCTGGCTCGGAGTGGTGGGATTTACCCTTCAGATCTATTTTGACTTTTCCGGATATTCGGACATGGCCATCGGACTGGGGAACATGTTTGGCTTCTCCTTTCTGGAAAATTTTAATTACCCTTATGAGTCCAGGAGTATTACGGAGTTCTGGCGGCGGTGGCACATCTCCCTGGGGACCTGGTTCAGGGAATACGTCTATATTCCCCTGGGCGGCAACCGAAGAGGGCGCAGGCGGCAGCTCCTGAATATCTTTATCGTCTGGGTGCTGACCGGACTTTGGCACGGAGCGGCGCTGAATTTCGTGCTCTGGGGCATGTACTACGGTGTACTGCTGACGCTGGAGAAGTTATTTGGCAACCGTATTCTGCGGAGATTGCCGGCGGTACTTCAACACACCTGTACCATGGTGCTGGTGGTGTTTGGCTGGAGTCTGTTTGCCTGGCAGGATATGGCGGACGCCCCGGGCTATCTGGCGGCGATGTTCTCAGTGGCGGGGGCCGGTCTGGCAGACGCGCAGACGCTGTATCTTCTGTCATCATGGGGGATATTGCTGGCGATCTGCTGTCTGGGATCCCTGTCTCTGGTCAAGAGGTTTCTGGGACGGCTGCTGCCGGAGGGTACCATCCGCCGGGGAGTGGTGGACATCGCATTTGTTGTGACGCTTTTTGGGGCCTGTGTTGCCATGCTGGTGAATTCTTCCTACAATCCGTTTCTCTATTTCCGTTTTTAGTCATCCCCTGAAGCCCCGGGAACTGACGCAGAAACCGGAATTTAGCGGGAAAAAATTTCTCCAGGGGAAATATCAGAAAAAGTATGAGAAATATCTGAGCGACCAGTTCTTTGGACGGGAGAGATGGGTGGATATGGCGGCCTGGATGCAGTCTTCCCTGGGGCGCAAGGACATCAACGGCGTCTGGCTGGGGAAGGAAGGGTATCTTGTGGAAAAGCAGGAGCAGTCGGATTTTGACCGGGAGCAGGTCAAAGAAAATACGGAGTATCTGGCCTCGTTTCTGAATGACGCGGAGAAAAAATACGGAAAGGGGCATGTTTCAGCCCTTCTTGTGCCGTCAAAGGCGGAGGCTCTGCCGGACTATCTGCCGGATCATGTCACGGCGCCCTCGTGGCACCGGGATACGATAGAAAAGCTGTGCCGGAAATTATCGGATCCGGAGATGGTATTTTCCCCGGAGGACACCCTGAGAAAGCATCAGGGAGAGTATATTTATTACCGCAGTGATCATCACTGGAACACTCTGGGTGCTTATTACGCCTGGGCGGCCTGGGCCGGGAAGACGGGACTGGCCGTGGTACGGCCTCTGGAGCATTATCGTCGGGAGGAGGCGTTTACGGATTTCTACGGGACCACATATAATAAGGCTCATGTCCGGGTTCCGGCGGACCGGGTGGAGTTGTTTCACAGGGACGAAGAGAAAGTGGAGGTCACTCTGGATGATGGCAGCAGGTCGGACAGCATGTATTTTTGCCAGGCGGCCACGGAAGGTTTTAACCGCTATGATGTGTTTTTTTCGGGGAATACATTTCAGGTGGGGATAGATACCGCCGGGAAGTCAGGGAGGCAGCTGTTGGTGATAAAGGACTCCTTCGCCAACTGTTTTGTGCCTTTTTTGACGGAGGATTTCGATCGGATCATCATGATGGATTACCGGTATGGAAAGACGCCTATCGGGCGGATCATGGAGGAACAGGGGAAGATCACCGATGTGCTGGTGCTGTTTAACACTGAAAAATTCATGCAGAGTACCGGACTGGACAAACTGGCGGATACTGAGGGGATGAGCAGTACGATGGAGAAATTCAATATGGAGGATTTTCTGGAATAGCGATGATCCAAAACCCTTCCCCCTGCATAAAAAATAACGGAAACAGTCATATTACTACATGAGCACGTGCTCCGCTGATCTTGCGGAGCGCAAAGTGCGAATGCCGGTTAGGATTGCGGAAGTGCGAAAGCACGAAGCAATCCGAGGACTTATATTTTTGTGCTCCGCTGATCTTGCGGAGCCCAGGGAGGGAGTGGTGGTATGATTTTTGTTCACGGGAAAGTTCTGACAATGGCGGGGGACACGTATGAGGACGGATACGTGCGTCTCTCGGGGAAAAGGATCGCTGCCGCGGGGAGGATGGAGGAACTGCCGGACGGACAGCGGGAAAAGTGGAGCGATGACGGGCGGATCTATGACGTCCGGGGCGCCTGGGTCATGCCGGGGCTGATCGACGCCCATTGCCATGTGGGGATATGCGAGGAGAAATGGGGCGCTGTCGGGGATGACAGCAATGAGATGACAGAGCCGGTCACTCCGCAGCTCCGGGCGCTGGACGCGGTAAACCCCATGGATCCGGCATTCCATGATGCGATCCGGGCCGGGATCACCTCACTGATGACGGGGCCCGGGAGCTCCAACGTGATCGGCGGCCAGTCGATGTTTATGAAGGTGCAGGGACGGACGGTGGATTCCATGGTCATAAAATCCCCGGCGGCGATGAAAGTGGCCTTCGGGGAAAACCCGAAGAGAAATTACGGTCAGAAGGATTGTATGCCGGGAAGCCGTATGGCGGTCGCCGGTATGTTGCGGGAAGAGTTGTACCGGGCCTGCCGGTATCGTAAGAAGCTTGACCGGGGTGAGCTGCAGGAAAGGGATTTCCGCATGGAGTGCTGGCTTCCGGTCCTGCGGGGAGAGATCCCTCTGAAGGCCCATGCGCACCGGGCGGATGACATACAGACCGCCATCCGGATCGCAAAGGAATTTGGCCTGAAAATGACATTGGATCACTGTACGGAGGGCCATCTGATTGCTGATGAGATCGCGGAGTCCGGCTTCCCGGTGATCGTGGGGCCGGATCTGTCTGCCCGCTCTAAGCTCGAGATCCAGAATATGAGCTTTAAGACGGCGGGAGTCCTTGAACGGGCGGGGATAAAGGTGGCGGTCATGACGGATCATCCGGTCTCGCTGATCCAGTATCTGCCCCTATGTGTCGGTCTCAGCGTCAAGCAGGGGCTTTCCATGGAGGGGGGTCTTTGCGCCATGACCATACATGCCGCAGAGATCTGCGGGACGGCAGACCGGGTAGGCTCCCTGGAGGCGGGGAAAGATGCGGATCTTGCCGTGTTTTCCGGAAATCCCATGGAAACGTTCACAAGGACATTGTACACGGTGATAAACGGAGAGATCGTCTATGAGGGGGAGAACAGGTAAAGAAAGGGATATTTTCTGAATTTTTGTCATGTTGATTCTCATGTATAATTCCCCATTTCTTACAGATAATAACAACACAACAAATACAAAATGGAGGAAGGGTAGAGATATGAAAGCAACAGGAATTGTAAGGAGGATCGACGATCTCGGCCGGGTAGTCGTGCCGAAGGAAATAAGGAGAACACTGCGGATAAGGGAAGGTGACCCGTTGGAGATATTTACCAACAGAGAGGGAGGTATCATCCTCAAAAAATATTCGCCCATCGGAGAGCTGGGTGAGATAGCTCAGGAGTATGTGGAGGCGCTGGCCCAGGTCGCGAAATGTACGGCCTGTGTGGCGGACAGAGATATGATCGTGGCGGTGGCCGGGCCGAACAAGAAAGAATTTATCGGCAAAGAGATCCATTCTGATATGATACAGTGTATCGAGCGCAGGGAGAATGTGCTGGCTACGGATGCAGACGCCAGATTCTGTCAGGTGACAGAGGATGGGGCGGAGGTGTTTTCCCAGGCCATCAGTACCATCGTGTCAGAGGGAGACGCCATCGGGGCGGTCATACTGATCAGCAGGAATCTGGATCGGGAATTTACGGAACTGGAAGAAAAAATGGCTATATGCGGAGCTAATTTTCTCGGCAGGCAGATGGAACAGTAATTTTTACCAAAAATGGGGACGAAATCCAGAAAATCCTTGACAAACAGGTTGAAAAAGGTTATATATATAAATATAGGTTAATTTCCAATCTAGAAAATTTTATTCGAGGAGGATATAATCCATGAACAAAACTGAGTTAGTAGCAGCTATCGCAGAGAAAGCCGAGTTGTCCAAGAAGGATTCCGAGAGTGCGCTGAAAGCATTTATCGAGGTTGTTACGGACGAACTGAAAAAGGGCGAGAAAGTGCAGTTGGTAGGTTTCGGTACTTTCGAGGTTACTGACAGAGCTGCCAGAGAGGGCATCAATCCGCTTACCAAGAAGCCGATGAGCATTCCTGCTTCCAAAGCGCCTAAGTTTAAGGCCGGCAGAGGCTTGAAGGATGCTGTGAACGCATAATTTTGATTGACATGAGAGACTGGGACACCCTGGCGGACAAGCTCGGGTGTCCTTTTGCACGTAGGCAATGAGCCGTGTGCTGCGGGAAGAGAAGAGGGCCCGGGGCTGCTCGCAGCCATCCGGGGCCTCTTCTCTTCCCGCACATAGGGCGAAGCCCGTGACCCTTCACCGGTGTGGATACACCGGTGAAGGGTGCGCCCGGCGAGGTGAGGGTGCGCCCGGCGAGGTGAGGGTGCGCCCGGCGAGGTGAAGGGTGCGCCCGGCGAGGTGAGGGTGCGCCCGGCGGTGTGGGTGCGGCGGTGAAGGATGCGCCCGGCGAAGCAATCAAGGACTATAGCAACAGGAGGAGAACATATGAGACTGGACAAATATTTGAAGGTATCCCGGCTGATCAAGCGGCGCACGGTGGCAAATGAGGCCTGCGACGCCGGGCGTATTCTCGTGAATGACAAGGTGGCGAAAGCCTCTCAAAAGATAAAACCAGGGGACATCATAGAAATACAATTCGGAAATAAAAACACCAGAGTGGAAGTGCTGAGCATCGAGGAGACCTACAAAAAGGAAGAAGCGAAAGAATTGTACAGATATCTGTAATGAAAATCGGGGCTGTTGCACTAAGTGATATGCTCCCTTCTAAGTGACAAGTTTTTATTATTTCACTTGTCTACCTAGAAGGGAGCATATCACGCCTTACGAATTTCTATTCGTTAAAGCGACAACCCCGACAGTCACGTTAATATTTTTTAATGGTAATCTTTTTCCCCTTTAACTGTTTCCTGCAGGTCTTGTAGATCCCGGAAGGAACTTTGACCTTCCGAAGTTTTTTCAGGTTTTTCCACACATTTTTTTTGACGGACCCCACCTGGTAAGATTTCTTTTTGTACTTCACCTTTTTCGGGACGGTGATAAACTTTTTGTTTTTTCCGTTGATGCCGGTGACCGTCACTTTGCGGCTGCCCTTGCTGTCCGATGTGATTTTGTACCGGAAGATGCCGTTTTTAAAGGATTTTCCCTTGTAAGAAGGGGACGCTGTCTTTTTTTTCTCGGGATCCGCAGTGGCTTTCGGGTCTGGCGAGGAAGACGTAACGGGGGCCGGGGTCAGAGCCGGCGTCGCGGCGGCTGCCGGAACAGTGGTTCCCGCCGGGTTCTGCGACATCGACGGATCGGGGGTCGGTGTGTTGGCAGTCGGCGGGTCTGTCGGCAGGCTGGCATAATCCGGTATCATTTTCTGTACGATGGCCTCCGCCCAGCGCTGGCCGTGTTCTTTCAAACCTGTTTCATTGAAATGCAGATTATCCGATGCGCGGTATCCGATGGTCATATCATCGGTGCAGGGGCCGAGAAATATCGTTTCCTCATCGCAGACTATCTTCTGGCCCTCCAGTACCTCAGTCTCGGCCGTCAGGGAGGTGTAGGGCGTGTAGGCTGCGTTTGCCACCATCCAGAACATATCGTATCCCGCATCTGTCCTCGTCTTTTGGATCAGTTCGGTGAGGAGTGCAGCGTATTCATCCCTCTTTGTGCCGCCGGAGGCATCGTGTTCACCCTGGTGATACAAAAAGGAGCGGTAGCCGTAGGGTTTCAGGGTATCGATGGCATCCTTGATCGCATCGTAGTGTTTATTGAGAAGTTCCGAAACGGTGGAACCGCCGAAGCCGGTGGTGATAAAACCGATGGGCACCTGCAGCCGGGCATACAGTTCATCCCCCGCGCTGGGCCAGGGAGAGCCGTTCCCATTGCCGTTGCCAAAGCCGCTGATGCATGGCTGCGGATCTTCACAGTGCTGCCATACGTCGCTTTGAGAGTCAAATGCGGAGACCCGGTCCTCCTGGGCTTTGGTTTCTGCCGCCCCGAAACTGCACGAATTGGACTGGCCTCCTGTGATAAAGACCTCGCCGACTCCCACCTTTTCAACCGTTATCCGGCTCTCTTCCTGCCCTGTTCCCGGGTCTGCCGCCTGAATGTTCAGACGGTACCAGCCGCCAGCCGGGACATCGGGGATGGTTCCCTCATACACTGCATTGTCCGAAGCTGTCGCGGTCAGGGTAATCTCCTCTGCCAGTTTCTGATCATTTTCCGTACAGAGAGTGGCCACGACCTCCTTTCCCGCCTCGTACTCCGCGCGCACAAGCATGTCCGTTTTGTTCCTGTCATTTCTCTGGTAAACGGCGCGTTCCGTCGGGATCAGAGCCTCGAGCTCCGCCGCAAAAACGGTCTCTCTTCCCCATAGGAATACAGTGAAAAGAAAGGCGCAGATAAACGTGAATTTGAAAACTTTCTTCATATCATATCCTCCTGTTTTGATTTTGTTTGCACAAAAGTACCCGTAAACATCGGTCGGGGGGCAAAAAGATCTTTTGCCCCCCGACAATATAAAGTATAACATAGGATGAGCCGAAATGCAATCTTCAATGAGGCGGAACCTGGGCAATCAATTACACCGGTAAATTTGCCCGACTGAGTGATATTGAGTCGGGAACACTGCATATAATTATTCTAAGGATAACCGGAAAGCTGGTGGAGGATATGGTGCAGGAGCAGCCCAGAACCGTGCAGGGGCACCGACTGGTCATGAACAATCGGGAGAAAGTGGAGTTGACAGGGGTGACGGAAGTGATCTCTTTTGACAATAAAGAAATCCTGCTGGAGACTACCGAGGGGATGGCCCGGTTCGGCGGGGAAAATCTTCATGTAAAAAAACTCACGCTGGAGAAGGGCGAAGTGGTTCTGGAGGGGAGGATCCAGGAGATCTCCTATCATGAATCACAGAAAGGGAAAACGGCGGGAGGCGTTCTCAGCCGTCTGTTCCGCTGATGGAGATGATCATTCGCCAGACTCAGTATTTTTGTGCCGCCTTTTTTTGGGGGTGTATTCTGATGTGGGTCTATGATCTGCTGCGGGTATTCCGTCTCAAAGTGAAACACGGCTGGGTCTGGAATTTTCTGGAAGACTGGACATTTTGGGGTTTGTCCGCCATACTGGTGTTTCAGATGATATTTTCTCTGAATTACGGTATCATGCGCGTTTTTTTTGTGGTATCCTTTGTCCTGGGTATGCTTGGTTACAGAAAGTGTGTAAAAGACCGGTTTGTCCGGTTAGTTTCCGGGATATTCACGCTGTTTTTTCGACCGTACGTTTGGATTTGGCAGAAAATTACCAAAAAAAGAAAAAAAGGCTTGAAATAATGCTTTATTGCCACTATAATGACATTATATGGGGGTTACTACAACAATAGAAAATATATGGCAGGGGGATGTAAGCATGAGGACAGTCAGGAGGAGACGACGGCGCACCGGTCTGTATCTGGTGATGCTGGTCGTTGGAATCTTTCTCTGTACTCTCCTGGTCCAGGGCTACAGTCTGAGAGTCAACTGTAAGAAACTGGAGGAACAGCAGGGCCAGCTTTTGGAGAAAAAGGAGAGTCTTGAGAAGGAGCAGGAGGAGATCAGGGAAAAAACCGCTTATATGAAGACGGATAAATACATAGAGGACGTGGCAAGGGAAAAATTCGGGCTGGTCTATGACGACGAGATTATCTTTGTGCCGGAATCCAAGGAATGATACGGGGACTGCAGTGGCGGTCCCTTTAGTATTTCCTTTCATTGCCGGAAGTGACAGGCGGATACAGAAAGATTTTGTCGAAAACTTTTTCTCCTCTGTCCCCCGATTTTGACAAAAAAACTCCACCGGCTTGTCTATACTTGTCTCTACACACTATTATGGGCCGGGGTGGGCGCGAGGGAGAGAACGCCGCCGGCGTCAGAGACGGGAGGCACATGATCTTGAAAGAAGACAGGCAGGGGGTTACAGTGGATAAGCGCCTGATTTTGCTGGCAGTGGCGGGGGTACTGATGGGCCGGGTGTGGCTGTTTCAGATCAATCCCTTCGGTGTCGCCTATTTTGCGGCGATCTGCGCCGAGAAGAGGGGAAAGAAACTGGCGGCGTTTTCCATACTGGCGGGGATGATGTCCTGCACAGGGGGACTGGAACTGATAAAATATATGCTTCTGTTTACGGTTATTCTGGCGATCGACTCCATGCAGTGGAAATGGCGCCGGATAAAAATGAACGGGGTGACGGTCTCTCTGCTTTGCGGCGGGCTGAATCTGGTGTTTGGCGTGACGCGGAGCTTTCTGACCTTCAATACCTGGGAATCGCTGTGGCTGTGTGTGCTGGAATCCATAGCCATATTGGCGCTGACCAATGTATACCAGTGGGGGATCCGTTTCCTTCTATATGAGAACTGGAAGAAAAAGCCGGGCAACGAGGAACTGCTCAGCCTTCTTTTCCTGGCCGCCACCGCCCTGTATGGCATACCCAGGGAGTTCGACGCCTTTTTCTCCCTGGCGGACACAGCCGGATATCTGCTGGTACTGTTTATGGGTTACCGGTACGGTGCGGCGGCGGGAGCCATCGCCGGGGCGGCCGGCGGGGTGCCGGCGGCCCTGGTGGGGAATGAGATGACGCTGGTGGGAGTGTATTGCCTGCTGGGAGTCAGCGTGGGGATGTTTCGGCGGATGGGCAGGATCTGTTCCGCTATCGCCTTTTTTGTCATGGGTGCTGTCATGATATACGGGATGAAAAATCAGGGGGTAGGAATCATGGAATTGCGCGCCATGGTGTCGGCTTCCATTATTTTTTTGGCTTTGCCAGGGTCCGCCGTACATATCGTGGAGAAGGACGAGGCGGAGACGGAGACGAATTCTTTCGCGGAGGAGGATGTGAGGGAGTTTGCCAATCACAGGATCGAGGATTTCTCCAGAGCGTTCAACCGGCTGTCAAAAAGCTTTGAAACCGGGGAGGTGTGTCAGAAAGAGATATCCGGCGAGGAGGTGGAGCAGATCTTTGAGGAACTGTCCCAGAAGATCTGCGGCGGCTGTGTGAATTGCAAATATTGCTGGGACAGGCATCTGGAGGAGACCAGCCTCAATATCCACAGTATCCTGTGGCAGGCGGGGAGGGACGGCACGGTGGAGCTGGAGAAGATCAGTCCGGATTTCGGCCGCCGGTGTATCCGCCTGGCCAGCTATGTGGAGAGTGCGGAGGAGAAGATGGCAGTGGCCAAGATGAATCTGGGATGGCGCAACCGCATGGCGGAAAACCGGGAGATGATATCCCGGCAGATGCGGGAAGTGGCCTCGGCGCTGCAGGCCTTCACTGCGGATCTGGAGGACGTGGGACAGGTGGAGGAGGAATGTGTCCGGCAGATATCGGATGCCCTGAAAAAGCTGGCAATAAAAGTCAAAAAATGCCAGGTGAAACGGCGCAAGGGGCGTCTGGAGATTGTGTTCCGGGGTTCCTGCAGGGGAAATCAGTGTCTCACCAAGACGGATATCGCCCGGGCGCTGTCGGAGGCAGTGGGCGTGTATGTATGCCCGGGACGGGAGACGCGCAACGTGCTTTCGGGGGAGGAGATCACGATGTTTTTCCGCGAGGACACCCGGTACAAGGCGCTCACCGGGCTGGCCAGGGTGGCCAAGTCCGGTGAGACAGTGTCCGGAGACAACTACTCTTTTCTGGAACTCCAGACCGGGGAACTCCTCATGGTGCTGGCGGACGGTATGGGGAGCGGGGAAATGGCATACCGGGACAGCAGCAACCTCATCGAGACCCTGGAGCATCTGATGGAGGCGGGCTTTGAAAAGAAATCCGCCCTTCGGCTTTTGAACACGCTCTTTGTGATGAATTATGAGGGAAGGACATTCACCACGCTGGACATGGTTTCCATTGATCTGCACACGGGCCGGTGCGAGATTATGAAGAGCGGGGCGGCGGCAACTTTCATACGGCATGAGAAGGGAGTGGAGACCGTGTGCTCCGATGCCCTGCCGGTGGGGGTGGCCATGGAGGCGGAGTCGGATGTGACAGTGCATGAGCTGGAGGACGGGAATATGGTGATCATGGTGTCGGACGGAGTCATAGACGGGTTCTATGACGAGAGGATACCCGGAAGCTCCGGCCAGGAGAAGACCCTGGAAACGCTGATAGAGAATCTCCCCTGCCAGAATCCCAGCGATATGGCCAATCAGATCCTGATGAACGCCCTGGCGCGCAGTGCCAGGGAGGCCACCGATGACATGAGTGTGCTGGTGGCTGGGATATGGAAAAAGAATACTTGACGCGGCGCCCTCAAAACCGTTATCATAGAGAGAGAGTACGGTATGGAGGAATGACATGAGGGACCGTTTGTTGCGCTATATAGGAGAACACCAGCTGTTTGACCGGGAGGACAAAGTGGTAGTGGGTGTGTCGGCCGGCCGGGATTCAGTGTGTCTTCTTCATTTATTATATGAGATCCGGCATATTTATGCCCTCGACCTCCTGGTTTTCCATGTAAATCACGGCATCCGGGGGGCGGAAGCGGACAGGGACGAAGATTTTGTGAGAGATTTGGCAGACAGGCTCGGGCTGCCTTTTTTCGGTGTCAAAAAAGATGTTCCTGCCATGGCTGCCGGAAGGGGCATGTCGGAGGAGGAGGCCGGGCGGTGCGCCCGCTATGAGGCCATGGAGGCCTGCTGTGAAAGCCAGGGGGCGGACAGGATCGCCATCGCCCATCACAGAGGCGACCAGGCGGAGACCGTCCTGTTCCATATGTTCCGGGGAAGCGGCCCCAGGGGCCTGGCAGGTATGCCGGTGAAGCGGGGGCGCATTGTCCGGCCTCTTTTGTTTGCAGAGCGGGAGGATATTGACCGATATATAGAAGAGAGAGGGCTGGATTTCCGGGAGGACAGGAGCAATGCCTCGGCAAAATACTCCAGAAATAAGATCCGTCTGGAACTTCTGCCCTACGTGGAGGCGAATATCAATCCCCGGGCGGGCAGACATATTGCCCAGGCGGCGGAGCAGATCGGAATCTGGCGGGATACGATCGAGCGGCTGGGACAGCAGGCCTTTGAGAGACACGTCACGCAGCACGGGGATTGTCTCCGCCTGGACCTGGCGGGGTATGGCAGGGAAGAGAGGGCAGTGCAGGGCGAGGTGCTGCGGCGGATCTTCCGCTGTATGATACCGGGAGCGAAGGACATCGGTAAATATCACTATGACAGAGTTGCCATGCTATCTGAATCCGGGACGGGAAAAACTGTGGATCTGCCCTGCCGGTGCCGGGCCAGAAGAGAGTATGGGGAAATCGTTTTCTCCCGGGAACCGGAGACTCCGGGGGAACCGGACGGCGGCTGCCTTTGGATTGAATGTCATCCGCCCTGCCGGCATATAGTAGACTGTGGCGGGGAAAAATATTATCTGGGGATGGAGATAAAAAAAAGAGGAGATTTGCCGGAGGAAATTCCTGAAAAAGTCTTTTCGAAATGGTTCGACTATGATAAGATAAACAATGGTTTAGTAATTCGTAACCCTGCCCCGGGGGATTATTTCATTTTGAATGCCCGGGGCGGCAGAAAGAAGCTTGCCAGACACTATGTGGATTGCAAGCTTCCGCGGGGAGAGAGAGGGCGGCAGATCGTCCTGGCCGAGGGAGCGCATGTGCTTTGGGCCTTTCCGGACCGGACCAGCGCCGCATTTCTGGTTTCTGAAAATACTAAAAATATTTTGGTGGTGACCAAAGAAAGGATACGATCATGAAAGAGGAAATTAGTGAACTGATTGATGAGCAAAGGATTTCAAAGAGGATCCGGGAACTGGCGGATCAGATCAACCGGGATTATGAGGGCCGGAAACTTCATTTGGTGTGTGTTCTGAAAGGAAGTGTATTTTTTGCCTGTGAACTGGCAAAATATATTAAAGTACCGGTGACCATGGACTTTATGAATGTATCCAGTTACGGGGACGCCATGAAAAGTTCCGGGACGATCACGATCGAGCATGATCTGACCATTGATATCGGGGGACGGGAAGTGCTCCTGGTGGAGGATATCATAGACAGCGGCCGGACACTTTCCTATCTGTCCCATATGCTGCGCAAGAGGAATCCGGCCAGTCTCAGCATCTGTACTCTGCTGGATAAACCTGCCCGCCGCCAGTCAAAACTGGAAGTGGACTATGTGGGTTTTGAGATAGAAGACCAATATGTGGTTGGCATGGGGCTGGATTATGCCCAAAAATACCGCAATTTGCCATATATAGGAGAGTTGAAAATAAAGGAGGATTAGTTCCATGAAAAATTTTAAGGGATATGGTTTTTTTATCCTGATGGCAGCGATCATACTGGCGGCGATATTTGCCAACGACTATTTTTCGGGATCCGGACAGGAGAGCTATTCCTATTCGCAGTTTAAAGAGGACATTACGGACAAGAAGGTCAATTCCGTTGTCGTGACACAGAATCAGCAGGTGCCCACCGGCGAGGTGGTTGTGACCACGTCGGACAACAAGAAAAAGAGTTTTTATGTGCCGGATGTAAACACGATACTGACATACCTGGATACCATGAATTTCCCCACGGTGAAGGTGCTGGACGTGGCTGTGACTCCCTGGTATCTGCAGATCCTGCCGTATCTGCTGGGATTTGTCCTGATATTTTTATTGTTCAGCATGATGACAAACCAGGCCAATGCCGGAGGCGGGGGCGGCAATGCCAAGATGATGAATTTCGGCAAGAGCCGTGCCAGAATGACCACGCCGGACGACAAGGTCAAGACCTTTGCCGATGTGGCGGGGCTGGTGGAAGAGAAGGATCAGCTGGAAGAGATCGTGGACTTTCTGGCGTCACCTCAGAAATATACCCAGCTGGGGGCGAGGATCCCCAAGGGGGTGATCCTGGTGGGCCCGCCGGGAACCGGTAAGACATTGCTCGCCAAGGCGGTGGCGGGAGAGGCCGGGGTGCCGTTTTTCAGCATTGCCGGTTCGGATTTTGTGGAGATGTTTGTAGGTGTGGGCGCTTCCCGTGTGCGGGATCTGTTTGCCGAGGCAAAGAAAAATTCGCCCTGCATCGTTTTTATCGATGAGATCGACGCCGTGGCAAGGCGGCGGGGAAGCGGCCTGGGAGGCGGCCACGACGAGAGAGAGCAGACGCTGAACCAGATGCTGGTGGAAATGGACGGGTTTGGCGTCAATGAGGGGATCATCGTGATGGCGGCTACCAACCGCGTGGATATCCTGGACCCCGCGATCCTGCGGCCGGGACGGTTTGACCGGAGGATCCATGTGGGACTGCCGGATGTCCACGGAAGAGAAGACATTCTGAAGGTTCATGCCAAAAACAAGCCTCTGGCTGAGGATGTGGATCTGGAGGCCATTGCCCGGACCACTGCCGGATTTGCCGGGGCGGATCTGGAGAACCTTCTGAATGAATCCGCCATCGCGGCGGCCAGGGAAAACCGGGCCTTCATAATAGATGAAGATGTGAAGAAATCCTTTATCAAGGTGGGTATCGGAGCAGAGAAAAAGAGTAAGATCATCTCGGAAAAGGATAAACGCATCACCGCGTTTCACGAGGCGGGCCATGCGATATTGTTCCACCTTCTGCCGGATGTGGGGCCGGTGTATACGGTGTCCATCATTCCCACAGGACACGGGGCGGCGGGGTATACCATGCCGCTGCCGGAGAAGGATGAACTGCATGTGACCCGGGGGAAGCTTTTGCAGGATATCACCGTATGTCTGGGAGGGCGGATCGCCGAGGGGATTGCCTTTGACGATGTGACCACCGGCGCGGTCCAGGATATCCGCCAGGCCACGGCGGCCGCCCGGGATATGGTAATGAAATACGGTTTTTCAGAAGAACTGGGAATGATCAACTACGAGACCAGCGACGATGAGGTGTTCATCGGACGGGAGATCGGCCATGCCCAGAACTTCAGCGAGGGTACTTCCGAGGCCATAGACCGCGAGGTCAAGAAGATTATTGACAGATGCCACCAGAGAGCCACCAAGATACTGCGGGAGCACGAGACGATCCTGGGAAGGCTGGCGGAGCTGCTGATCGAGAAGGAGAGGATCGGCAAAGAGGAGTTCGAGGCATTGTTTGAACAAAATGACGAAGAAGTAAAGCAAATTGATTAGACCGTTGTGCAAAAGTTCATAAGGGAGAAAAAGCTTAGGCATTTTTCACAAAAGAAATGTGAAAAAAATGGAATGTTTGTGCAGACTTATTTGGGATAAGGTGGTATAGTAATAACCGTAAACCCCAATACATTATATAGTTTTTGCTACACCCCATAAGTAACAAAATACCTTCTCCCAAAAGGACAGCAACGTGAAGCTGTCCTTTTGACTTTCTTAATTATCTAAAACGTATGACAGTGGAGGAAAAACATGGCAGAAGAAAAAATCAACCGCAAAGCAATTTTCAGTGATAGTACAGAGACTTTTTTAAGCCCGACGCAGCCGAAAGCATTCCAGTCGGTTCGGGTCCGCTGCCGTGTGGCAGGTGACAATGTGGATTCGGTCACTCTTGTCAGCGGTGAGCGCAGAAAAACAATGTGGAAAAGCATCAGCAAGGCCGGTTTTGATTATTATGAGACGATTCTCAACGTAAAGGAGAATCCCATCACTTACCATTATGAGATCACAAAAGGGGAGGAGACTGTCCTGTACAACAGACAGGGCGTGGTGGAAAGCCACAACACGTATTTTGATTTCTGTATCATCCCCGGATTTTCCACGCCGGACTGGGCAAAAGGGGCGGTGATGTATCAGATTTTTGTAGATCGTTTTTACAATGGAGATAAAAGCAACGATGTGGTGGACGATGAATACTGCTACATCGGTGAGCACGTGAACCAGGTGAAGGACTGGAACAAAAAACCCGCTGCCATGGGCGTCCGGGAGTTTTACGGCGGCGACCTGGAGGGGATCCTGAAAAAGCTGGACTATCTGCAGGATCTGGGGGTGGAGGTTCTCTATCTGAATCCTATTTTTGTCTCTCCGTCCAACCACAAATATGACGCGCAGGACTATGACTATATCGATCCGCACTATACCGTGATCAAGAAAGACGGCGGGGAGGTACTGGCATCGTCGGACATGGACAACTCCCATGCATCCAGATATATCCAGCGGGTGGTGAACAAGGAGAACCTGGAGGCCAGCAACGAGTACTTTGCCCGTTTTGTGGAGGAGATCCACAAGAGAGGGATGAAGATCATACTGGACGGCGTTTTCAACCACTGCGGTTCTTTCAATAAATGGCTGGACCGGGAGAAAATATACGACAGGGACTCTACATATGAGAAAGGGGCCTTTGTCGCCGAGGACAGCCCCTATCACGATTTCTTTCATTTCTATCCCGACGGGGAATGGCCGGATAACACCCACTACGACGGCTGGTGGGGGCATGACACGCTGCCGAAACTGAACTACGAGGAATCAGAGGAATTGTTTAATTATGTGATGAATGTGGCGAGAAAGTGGGTGTCGCCGCCGTACAATGTGGACGGATGGCGCCTGGATGTAGCAGCGGATCTGGGACATTCCGCAGAATTTAACCACATGTTCTGGCGGGCGTTCCGGCAGACGGTGAAGCAGGCCAATCCGGAGGCAATCATCCTGGCGGAACACTACGGGGATCCCTCTGCCTGGCTGGACGGAAAACAGTGGGATACGGTGATGAATTATGACGCTTTCATGGAACCCATCGGGTGGTTCCTCACCGGAATGGAAAAACACAGCGATGTGTATAAACAGGATATGATAGGAAATTCAGACGCTTTTTTTCAGGCCATGACAGATTACCGGGCCCGGTTTGTGATGCAGACGGATCAGGTGGCGATGAATGAGCTGTCCAACCACGATCACTCCCGGTTTTTGACCAGAACCAACCATATTGTGGGCCGCACGGCATTGTCCGGGCCGGACGTAGCAGGCTTTGGGGTGAATCATGCGGTGATGCGCATGGCGGTTGTGATGCAGATGACCTGGGTGGGAGCGCCCACGGTGTATTACGGGGATGAAGCCGGCGTCGTCGGCTGGACGGACCCGGACAGCCGACGCACCTATCCCTGGGGCTGGGAGAATCAGGAGATGATTGTTTTCCACAAAGAGATCATTCGCATCCACAAGGATTATCCTGCGCTCAGGACGGGCAGCCTGATCTATCTGAACGGTGAGTTCGGGCTGGTTGGCTATGGGCGGTTTGACGACAGAGACCAGTTTGCTGTGCTGGTGCAGATAGGCGGTCAGGAGAGAGATGTGGAAGTGGAAGTATGGCGCCTGGGAGTGGAAGAGGGAAGTTATATGGCCCGCATGATAGAGACAAATCAGGAGGGCTTTTCCGTGGCGTCAGAGCTGCAGAAGGTGAAGGACGGAAAGATCGTTATCCATATCCGCCCGGACAGTGCTGTGGTATGGAAGAGTATACGGGTTTTCCGGTAGGGGAGGACAGTGAAGCTGAGAAATATATGTGTTAAGAGATGGTAACAAGCAATTGCCCGGACAGCACCGGAAATCCTTGACAAACCTTTCCGAATCACGTAATATAAAAATAGAGATCAGGGGGGGACATATTCCTTTTCTCTGGCATTATATTCAGGGAAGGAGATATGTGGAATGGATGAAGAACTGAAAGAGAAACTGATTCAGGCAGGAGTGGATGTAAACAGCGCTCTGGATCGTTTTATGGGAAATTCAGCATTGATGATAAAATTTCTGAAAAAATTTCCTGCCGATGAGAATTATAATACGCTGGTGACCTCGCTGGAGGCAGACAAGTTTGACGACGCTTTCAAAGCGGCTCACACATTGAAAGGTCTGTGCGGCAATCTCTCTCTCTCCAAGTTGCAGACCATCGTCAGCGAGCAGACAGAGCTTCTCCGCGCCGGGAAAGGGGCGGAGGCAAAAGAGATGATGCCGGGAGTGGTAAAGGAGTATGAAGATATCATTGCGGTCTTGAATGACCTTTGATGAAGTTTTCAAAGAGAAACAGATAAAGCGAATGGCCAGAGATGTTCGTGAGAATTTTTCTGGTCATTTGTGCGCTTTGCGGCGCACGATTCTCATGGGTGTAAAATAAGAGGAAAACAAAAATGAAATAATAAAGTATGGAAAGAAAACGATTTTTGGAATCATACTCATTTCCGGAATATTAGGATTGTTTATCTTAGCTGTCATTATTTTTATCAAATTGATAAAAAATGTGCGGGAAAAAGGCTGAGGGGAGCGTATGTTTATTATGAGGTGGGAGACTTATCATCAAATGAGAATTATTTTGGAATAATTGATCAGATTGTTCAGTATGATTATCTATCAAATAAAATAAATGAAAGCGAGGTTTCCAACACGGCATCGATAGCTTGTAGAGATGGATATTTGTTTGTGGGGAAATGGCGGCATGATGAGAGTGATTCTTACCCTTTTTTTGAAGCCTATTACAATGGATTTTATGCAAATCAATATGTTGCGGAAAAGCAATTTGGCAGCGGCTTACATGATTTAATATTAGATGATCAGAAAAAGTGTCGGGTTGGTGATGTAGACTTCTATTATCATGAAAAAGGATACTTTTCTACTGAGCCGGAATGGGGTGATTATCCGGGAACGTCAGAGGGAATCTTCTGGTCAGATGATAAGAGCAAACAGGCAGATACGAAACAGGAAAGAAAAAACCGTACTCTTTTATTAAAAGAGGTAAATGGAATGCAAAATAATATGTAATTAGGTTAATTCATCTGGTTTGAAACGATTGAGAGGGACTCACCCGAAGCTGATGTTTATGATGGAAAGGTTTCTGGCAGTGAAGGGAATACTTATACATTACATATGATATAGGGCATCTGAGAAAGTCTTTTTGCAACTGTCTTTTTGCAGATGAAAGACGTGTTATGTGTAAGCATATGATAGCGTTATATTTTACAGCGGAGCCTAAAGCGGCAGAGAATTTTTTGAAAGAAGTGGAAAAGTGGGAAGCTGAGGAAGAAGAACGAGAGCAGCAACATTATGAAGATGTGAAAAAATATGTTAAAAGCCTCTCGAAAACAGAGTTACAAGAACAGTTGCTGGAGGTGTTGTTAGAACTCGAAGAAAGAAGGAATTATTGGTAATAATTCTCAGTAAAGAAAATAACGCCAAAAATAGAGGAAAGTAGGTGAAGTATGTCGGACTCAGCGATAAAGATAGAAAAAAACTACTGGAAGCTTAAGGAAAAGGCTTTGAGAAGGCACAGGCTGACGAATGAAGAAACAAGAGTTGATGATACCATACTGCTGGAGAATCTTCATTTGTTTGATGGGGAAGGTTACCTGATATATCAGGACGAGGTACATGGCTCTCTGATCGAACAGATTGATAAGACTGTTGATTTGGTTTATACAAAATATTTGAAAGCCTTGATTTATTATGAAGGGATTCAGAGGATTGAGCAGTTTATGTTTCCGCAGGAAGCGTTCCGTGAGATATTGCTGAATGCTGTGGTTCACAAGGATTATAGTGCCTGCAACCCAATCCAGATTAGTGTATATGAGGATAAAATATGTATCTGGAATGATGGTGAGATGCCGTCTGAATTAGATTCTACTGATAAGTTGTTTATGAAGCATTCTTCTAAACCGTATAATCCCAAACTGGCAAATGTTTTCTTTAAGAGTGGCATGATAGAGGCATGGGGCAGGGGATTTGATAAAATCAAGGAGGCGTGTGCGAAGTACGATGGACGTCTGCCAGAATATAATATCAGTGCATCTGGAATTATGGTGCTATGTAAGGCTTGTGATAAGTATTTGAAATTGATGAATGATGGAAATGATTTGCATCTTGGTCAAAGCTACAAAGATAATGACCAAGTTGTGAAGAAGATGAATATAAATGATTCACGGGCATTTTGCAAGTGATAGTTTAGGAAAATGAGGACGTCGAAACATCCTTATTTTTTGCGTATGACATTTGTCAATGCATGTCCAATCTCTTATATGACCATTGTTGTAGATAGAAAATAAGCTATAGACAAGATTTCTTTGTCAGGGAAATTAGCTAAAACGATTAGTACAACAATGAGTGTACATCAGGATTTCTTTTCAAGTTTTGACAAAATAATTGTGTATTATGATAATGGGCAGAGTGAGCTTAGTGCAATTCTAAATGCAGTGTTTTCGATACAGTTTTTAAACGTCGAGTTTAGAAAAGCTGAACCGCAAAGGTACAGGTTGTTGCAGGCAGCAGACTTTATTCGCTCAATGGAATTATTAAGGATAAAAAAAGATGAAAAGCGTTTGAGTAAATCGGAAAAGAAATTGTAAGCAATCATGCTTGCAAAAAGTTCAAATACAAGAAAGAATACAGAGAATATCAAGAATAGTCATCAACCACCAGTTCAACTGGTGGTTGATGACTTATAAGGTATCAGTTCTTTGCAGGAGCATCCGGGCGGATGTCCGGGTGTTGCTCGCTTTCCAACAAATGTCTCCTATTGCTCCATTGCTCCCTGGCCCTGACATCACTCTGTGTAATGATCCACAGCCTCGAACTCTTTCACGATCTCTGCCGAGGGGGCTTTCGTACACAGGCTCACGATCACGATGCAGAGCAGGCTGATGAAGAAGCCCAGCAGCAGGGAGTAAATTCCCGTGGCGGTGTACAGCGTCTCACCGTTTACCAGAGGGAGATAATCCCAGACGATGACGAACAGACCGCCGGAGATGATACCGGAAACGGCGCCGGGCAGATTGGTGCGTTTCCAGAACAGGGAACAGACTACCAGGGGGCCGAAGGCGGAGCCGAGGCCGGCCCAGGCGTCGGACACAAGATTCATAATACTGCTGTTGGGATCCCACGCGATGATGAAGGCCAGCACCGCAACGGCCAGCACAGTGATCCGGCTGATATTCAGAACCTTTTTGTCGTCGGCCTCCGGGTTGATAATATTTTTATATATGTCCTTGGATACCGAGGAAGCGCAGACCAGAAGCTGAGAGTCCGCTGTGGACATGACGGCAGCAAGTATTCCGCAGAGGAAAAGTCCACCGATGAAGGGGAGGGCGAATCTCACAGAGAAAATATCCTTGATCATGGCTATAAACACGGTTTCGGTGGCGGCGTCCTCCAGCACGGGCACCAGGTAGGCGCGGCCGAGTACGCCGATGAAGCAGGCGGCAGCCAGGGAAATGAAAACCCAGGTGATGGCGATGGCACTGGATTTTTTTAACTCTTTTTCGCTCTTTACCGCCATGAAGCGCACGAGGATGTGGGGCATGCCGCAGTACCCGAGGCCCCAGGCCAGCTGGGAGATGATATCGACGAAACAATAGGCTTTTCCGTCATTGGAAAAAAGGCTCATGTAGTCATCCGCACTGGCCACACCGTTCATGGTCAGGGCGGAGGCAAAGTCACCGTCTATCAGGTTGTAGGCAATGATGGGAACCACCAGAAGACCAATCAGCATCAGTGTGCCCTGTATAAAATCTGTTGTACACACAGCCAGAAATCCACCCAGGAATGTGTAGATCAGGATGACGGCGGCGCCGATCAGCAGTGCAATGTGGTAGTCAACGCCAAATACCGTATTAAATAATTTTCCGCCGGAGGCGAGGGCGGACGCCGTATAAACCAGGAAGAAAACCACGATGACGGCGGAGGAGATCCCCAGAAGGATCTTCTTTTTGTCGTGGTAGCGGTTTTCAAAAAACTCCGGCAATGTCAATGAGTTGTTGGCGACAATGGTATACCGGCGAAGACGTTTGGATATCAGAAGCCAGTTTAGCACTGTTCCGATAAAAAGTCCGATGGCGATCCACGCCTGTCCGGTGCCCAGCGCGTAGATGGAGCCGGGCAGGCCCATCAGAAGCCATCCACTCATATCGGATGCCTGTGCGGACAGGGCGGCCACCCAGCCTCCCAGACCGCGGCCCCCCAGAAAATAATCCTCTGTACTCTTTGTTTTTTTCATAGAAATAATTCCGATCACAATCATCAGTGACAGATAACAGACGAAAGCGATTAAAATTGCAAATGTACTTCCAGACATAATACAACCTCCTAAATGTTGTTTGTTCGTATTAAGCATTTCTGTTCACAGTCCATCCGACCTGGGAACAGCAAGCCGTAAACATGACATATCATACCACAAATAGGGGGAAGTGGCAAGTTTTGTAAAAATGTGGTATGATGGTCATACTGCAGGATGCGGATAATAACAGTGGGACTGCATTTGAGAGAGGAGAGAGCGTTATGGAGACGGGAAGATTTGTCGATGTGATCCACAAGAAACGGGCGGGACGGGAGCTGACGGAGGAGGAGATCCGTGAGATGATCCAGGGTTATGTGGAGCATGCAATACCGGATTACCAGATGTCCGCCATGTTGATGGCCATCTGTTTCCGGGGGATGAGTGACCGGGAATTGACCGCCATGACCATGGCCATGAGGGATTCCGGGGATGTGGTGGATCTCTCGGAGATTCCGGGGATCAAGGTGGATAAGCATTCCACCGGGGGAGTGGGGGACAAGACCACTCTGATCATCGTCCCTGTGGCGGCGGCCTGTTCTGTGCCGGTGGCGAAGATGAGCGGCAGGGGGCTGGGCTTCACCGGGGGTACGCTGGACAAACTGGAATCCATACCGGGATTCCGGGTATTTCTCACCAGAGAGGAATTTTTCGGACGGGTAAATGAGTGCGGACTCTGTGTCGCAGGTCAGACAGGGAATCTGGCGCCGGCGGACAAACTGCTCTATGCGCTGCGGGATGTGACAAGTACGGTGGACAGCATTCCGCTGATCGCCTCCTCGATCATGAGCAAAAAGCTGGCGGCCGGCAGTGACAAGATACTCCTGGACGTCACCACCGGAAGCGGCGCCCTGATAAAAGATCCGGAGGGCTCCCGGGAGCTGGCGGAGCGCATGGTGGCTATCGGCAAAGGTGCCGGCAAAGAGACGGTGGCCATGATCACCGGCATGGAGGAGCCCTTGGGCTATGCCATCGGAAATAACCTGGAGGTGAAGGAGGCCATCACCGCCCTGCAGGGCGGGGGACCGGACGACCTTCGGGAAGTGGTCCTGGGGCTGGCTGGGATGATGATCGCCCTGGGGAAGGAGATTTCCTATGAGAAGGGGAGAAAGCTGGCCGCGGAGGAACTGGACAGCGGAAGGGCTTTCGCCAAATTCAAGGCCTTTGTGAAGGGCCAGGGAGGAGATGTTCGATATATCGAGGAACCGGAGAGATTTGAGACGGCGGCGGGAATGCGGACCGTCACGGCAGGGTCCAGTGGGTATATCACAAAAATGGATACCGAGGGGATCGGGATCAGTGCGGGGATACTGGGAGCGGGGCGCGCGACGAAAGACAGCGTCATTGATCACAGCGCCGGAATCATTATGAAAAAGAAACTGGGCGATGCGGTGAGGCAGGGGGAGACGGTGGCGGAGTTGTATGCCGGTGCGGATCCCCTGCTGCGGAAAGCCGCCGCATATATGGCGGACTGTATCACCATCGGACCGGAAAAGCCGGATATCCCAAAATTGGTGGTAGATATTATACGGTAAGTCTGATAAAATGATGTCAGGGGTTGTTACTATTTATAGGAGGGATGATATGTACGATAGTATTGTGATCGGCAGCGGTTTTGCCGGCGCCGTGGCAGCCAGGCAGCTGGCGGAGCAGAAGGGGCACAGGGTGCTGGTCATAGATAAGAGAGATCATATAGGCGGCAACTGTTATGACCGGGAGGACGAATACGGGATACGGATCCATCAGTACGGTCCCCACATTTTTCACACCAATATAAAGCGGGTCTACGACTATCTGTCCCGCTTCACCGAATGGTATGAATACCGCCATGAGGTTGTGGGAAAGGTATATGACAGAGAACTGCCCATTCCCTTTAATCTAAACACACTGGAGATGGTCTACGGGGACCGGGCGCCGCATCTGGAAAAGCTTTTGCTGGAGAATTTTTCAGAGGGGGCCAGGGTGCCGATCCTGGAGCTGATGAACCATGAGGACAGAGAGCTGCAGGAGATCGCAGAGTATGTATACGAAAATATTTTCCTGAAATATACCATGAAGCAGTGGGGAAAATCCCCCAAAGAGATTGACCCGGCGGTATCCGGCCGGGTGCCGGTGCTCCTGTCCCGGGACAACCGGTATTTCCAGGACGCCTATCAGGGATTGCCGCTGCACGGTTTCACTCCGGTTTTTGAGAAACTTCTGGATTTTGACGGAATAGATGTGAGGCTTGGATGCCAGGCGGAATCTGTCCTGAAAATTGATCCGGCGGGGGATGTCCCGGTAAAATTCGAAGGGCAGCCCTTCCGCGGGAATATCATATTTACCGGGGCGCTGGACGAGCTGTTCGGCTGCCGGTATGGCCGTCTGCCATACCGATCCCTGCGGTTTGATTTCGAGCACTATGACAGGAAGTTCTACCAGAGCCACGGGGTGGTAAATTATACGGTATCGGAGGATTTTACCCGGATCACGGAATTTAAGTATCTGTCCGGGCAGCTGGAGGCGGAGGGCACTACCATCGTGAAAGAGTACCCCATGTCCTATCGGGGAAACGAGGGGGAGATTCCCTACTATGCGATCAATAACCCGGAGAATGACCGCCTGTTTGCCCACTATGCCGATCTGGTTTCGGGGATACCGAATTTTTATCTGCTGGGACGCCTGGCGGAATATAAGTATTATAACATAGATGCCATTGTGGACAGAGCTTTGACCTTATCAGAGCAGATATAGTGTTAGATAGTGAGGAGAAGAACGATGAAACTTTTGACAGTAGCGATTCCCTGCTATAATTCGCAGGATTACATGAGACATGCCGTGGAGACGGTGCTGGTGGGCGGTGAGGACGTGGAGATACTCATCGTGGACGACGGGTCGACGGACAGCACGGCAGAGATAGCCGATGAGCTGGCAGAAACCCACCCCGGCATGATACGGGTGATACATCAGGAAAATGGCGGTCACGGCTGTGCCGTGAATACGGGTCTGAGCCATGCAAAAGGCGTGTACTACAAAGTGCTGGACAGCGATGACTGGGTGGACAGGGAGGCCTTTTTGAAAGTGCTGGATGTGCTGCGGGGATTTGTGGCCGAGGGCAACGGGGTAGACATGCTCCTGTCCAATTATGTGTACGAGAAGCCCAGCCTGCATAAGCACAAGGTGATAAAATACGATGGGGTTTTTCCCGAGAACCGGGTATTTACCTGGAGCGATGTGAAGCGCTTCAAGACAAGCCAGAATATTTTGATGCACTCTGTGATCTACCGGACAAAGCTGCTCAGGGATTGCGGGCTGAAACTGCCCGGGCATACGTTCTATGTGGACAATATTTTCGTCTATCATCCCCTGCCCTTTGTGAAGAATATGTATTATCTGAATGTGGATCTATACCGTTATTTTATCGGCAGGGAGGATCAGTCTGTCAATGAACAGGTGATGATCAGCCGGATTGACCAGCAGATCAAGGTGAACAAGATCATGATCGATGACTTTGACCTGACTAAGATAAAAAACAAAAGACTGCGCGCTTATATGGTAAAGTATCTCACAATGATGATGACGATCAGCTCGGTCTTTCTCATCAAGGAGGGCTCGAAGGAAAGCCTGGCCAAGAGAGAGGAACTCTGGCGGTATCTGCGGGAGCAGAACAAGGATATGTACCGCATGGTAAACCGGCTGGCCCTGAGCAAACCCATGCAGTACAGGAGCCGGGCCGGCCGGAAGATCGTGGTCTGGGGGTATTCTCTGTCCCAGAAGATTTACGGGTTCAACTAAACGGATACGAGTATTCGTTTAGGAGTTTGGCTTTCATCTGAAAGAGGGCGTCGGACAGGTCCACATACACTTCCTGGGGGTTTACCAGGCGTCTGGTCTCCTCCCAGAGGGTGTCCAGCTGTTTCCGGCAGTACTCCTGGATCTCCATCACACTGGGGGATTCGTAGACACACTGGCCGTTCCGGAATACGGGAACCAGCAATTCCTTTATTCGGTAGGTGTCACCCAGAAGCTTGGTCTTTTTCCAGGTGGCGTTGGGATCGAAGAGCAGCAGATCCTTTTTCTCGTCAAATGTCTCGTCGGCCAATGCGATCAGATCCGCGCGGATTTTCCCTGTGTTTTTGTCGTAGATGCGGTAGACGGTCTTGTCTCCCGGGTTCGTGATCTTCGTAGGATTTTCCGACAGTTTAATCTTTGGCTTGCGCACGCCGTCCTCATCCACGGCCGCCAGCTTGTATACACCTCCGAAAGCGGGGGTGTTTTTTGAGGTGATGAGGTTCGTGCCCACACCCCAGGAATCAATACAGGCCCCCTGGGACAGCAGGGAGTCGATCAGATACTCGTCCAGATCGCTGGAGGCGCAGATGGCAGCCTCGCTGAAACCGGCCTCATTCAGCATTTTTCTGGCCTTTTTGGACAGATAGGCCAGGTCGCCGCTGTCCAGCCGTATGCCATATTTCACGGGCATCCGGCCCTGTTCCCGCATTTCCTCGAAAACCTGGATGGCGTGAGGGACGCCGGAGCGCAGTGTGTCGTAGGTATCCACCAGGAGAGTAGTGTTGTCCGGGTAGAGCTCTGCGTATTTGCGGAAGGCCGTCAGCTCATCGCCGAAACTCATGATCCAGCTGTGGGCGTGGGTGCCCAGCGCCGGAATACCGAATTCCTTGGCGCAGATCACATTGCTGGTGCCGACACAGCCGCCGATGACAGCCGCCCTGGCGCCGAAGGTGCCGGCATCCGGACCCTGTGCCCGGCGCAGCCCGAACTCCATGACGCTCCCGCCCCTGGCGGCGTAGCAGACCCTGGCCGCCTTGGTGGCGATGAGGCTTTGATGGTTGATCAGATTCAGGAGCGCGGTCTCCACCAGCTGAGCCTCCATGATGGGGGCCACCACTTTGATCAGGGGTTCCCTGGGGAAAATCACCGTGCCCTCGGGGATGGCATAGAGATCACCGGTAAAATGAAAACTGGCCAGATAATCCAGAAACTCTTCGCTGAATGTGTTCAGCCCCCGGAGGTAGTCGATGTCCTCATAGTCAAAATGAAGACTCTTGATGTATTCGATCACCTGGGCCAGACCGGCGCAGACGGCATACCCTCCCTCGTCCGGATTCTGCCGGTAAAAGAGATCAAAAACCACCGTCTCGTTGGTGTTATTGTGAAAATACCCCTGCATCATCGTCAATTCATAAAAATCTGTCAACAGAGTAAAATTTCGATTGTCCATGGCAGGTACCATCCCTTCTCATTAAAAAAATGTTCGAAACCCGGAATACTGTCCAGATTGCGGAAAGATCAAAAGTTTATGTCCGTCTCACGCAGCGGTTTCCAGTTCCTGTCCCGTTCATTCAATTTCACCATCTCCTCCGGGATCGGCCAGGTTATGCCGATCTCCGGGTCATTCCATGCGATACCGCCCTCATCCCCGGGGTGGTAGAAATCCGTCACCTTGTAGCAGAATTCTGCCTCTTCGGTGAGGACCACATAGCCGTGGGCAAATCCCTCGGACACGTAAAACTGCTTCATATTTTCCGCTGACAATTTCACCCCGTACCACTGTCCGTAAGTTTTGGATTTTTTCCGCATGTCCACGGCCACGTCGAAGACCGTGCCGCGGATCGCCCGCACCAGCTTGCCCTGGGGGTATTGCTTCTGAAAATGAAGTCCCCGGAGGATCCCCTTTGTGGACATGGACTGGTTGTCCTGGACAAAGTCCATGTTGAGCCCCTTCGCTTCCATATCACGTTTGTTATAGGTCTCCACAAAATATCCACGCTCGTCCCGGTGGATCATCGGTTCAATGACATAGAGCCCCTCGATAGGGCATTTGGTTACCTTTATTTTTCCCATCTTTCTCTTCCTCCATCAGTTGATATATTTTCCTTCCAGAATATCCATCAGATATTGTCCGTACTGGTTTTTCTTGTACACCTCGTAGGTTTCCAGCATATTTTCTCTGGAGATCCATCCGTTGAGGTAGGCGATCTCCTCCAGGCAGGCGATCTTTCTGTGCTGGTGCTGTTCCACGGTCTTCACAAAATTGGTGGCCTCCACCAGGGACTCGTGGGTACCGGTATCCAGCCAGGTAAATCCCTGTCCCAGCAGCGATACATTCAGTTCCCCGTTCTCCAGATAAATTTTGTTCAGATCCGTGATCTCCAGCTCGCCCCGGGGGGAGGGCTTCAGATTTTTCGCGTAATCCACCACCCGGTTGTCATAGAAATAGAGACCGGTGACGCAGTAGTTGCTCTTTGGCTTTGACGGCTTTTCCTCGATGGAAATGGCCCGTCCCCTGCTGTCAAACTCCACGATACCAAACCGTTCCGGATCGTCCACATAGTATCCGAAGACCGTGGCGCCGCTCTCCACTCCGGCGGCGGAGCGGAGGATCTTTGTCAGACCATGTCCGTGGAAAATATTGTCCCCCAGTACCATGGCCACGGAATCCTTCCCGATAAACTCATCTCCCAGGATGAAAGCCTGAGCCAGGCCGTCCGGGCTGGGCTGGACCTTGTAGGAGAGAGAGATGCCAAACTGCTCTCCCGTCCCCAGAAGTTCCTCGAAACGGGGCAGATCCTCCGGGGTGGAGATGATCAGGATCTCCCGGATCCCTGCGTTCATCAACACAGACAGCGGATAATATATCATTGGTTTGTCATAGATCGGTAACAGCTGCTTGGACGTCACCCTTGTCAGGGGGTAGAGTCTCGTGCCGGAGCCTCCGGCAAGAATAATACCTTTCATACCTGGTAAATCCCTCCTTATTTTGCGATAGATATCAATAGTATAACAGAATTTGGCTAAATTGACAATAACAATGAGGGTATGGTAAGATGATGTCAAGGGTCAAAAAGGTCAACATTGCTCGTGCTCGCACGAAAGCAATGTTTGACCTTATTGACCCGCCAAACATGAGCAAGGAGCAATTTACAGAGTAAATTAGCGGATTGCGAATGCTTGGCGGATTGCGAAAATTGCGAAGCAATGGAGCAATCCTTGACATCATATGAAGTCAAGGGTCAAAAGAACAACAAGCAATGGAGCAATCCTTGACATCATATGAAGTCAGGGATCAAAAGAACAGGAGGGATCGGCGTAATGAATAAAAAGGCTCTGCTTGTGACAAGAGTGAGCGGTTTTGTACCGCAATTCGAGATGAACAATGTAAAAATCCTGCAGGAAATGGGATATGAGATCCACTACGCCGCCAACTACGACACGGTTGTGTACGGCCCGGACAACAAAAGACTGATGGGTACGGGCATCAAGCGGCATCACATACCCTTCGGCCGCTCCCCCTTTTCGCTGGATGTGTGGAGATGCTACAAAGAACTGAAAAAACTCATGCTGGAGGAGAACTTCGACCTGGTTCACTGTCATATGCCCATGACGGGAGTTCTCACGAGAAAGGCAGCCCGGAAGGTGAGAAAGATGACGGGCAGGGAGGTCCCGGTGCTGTACACCGCCCACGGCTTTCACTTTTTCAAGGGGGCACCCTCCGGAAACTGGCTCTACTATTTTCCGGAGCGTCATTATGCCAGATATACAGACAGGCTGATCCTGATAAACGGGGAGGATGTGGAACGGGGAAAAAAGTTCCCGGTGCGGGGGTCTGTGGAGTATGTGCCGGGTATCGGATTGCGGGATATGCCGGAGGAAGACCCGGAATTTGACTTGAGGAAAACCTACGGGATACCGGAGGAGAACAGGGTGCTGGTGAGTGTGGGGGAGTTGACGCCGCTGAAAAATCATGAGATGGTCATACGGGCCATGGACCGGTTCCGCCGGGAGCCTGTCACGTATCTGATCTGCGGATGCGGAGAGAGGGAGGAGACGCTGCAGAGGATGATACGGGAGATGCACATGCAGGAGAAAGTGGTGCTCGCCGGATACTGTTCCAATATACCGGATATTTTGCGGCAGTCAGATTGTTTTGCCCTTCCGTCGTGGCGGGAGGGACTTCCCGTGGCCATGATGGAGGCCATGCAGGCGGGACTCCCTGTGCTGGCGGCAGACATCCGGGGGAACCGGGATCTCATCGAGGACGGGAAAGGGGGATTTCTCTTCGAGGAAAATCTGACAGAGAATTATGTCAAAGGCATCCGGTATTTCCTGAAATACCCGGATGAGGCAAAACGGATGGGAGAGTGGAACAGAGAGCGGATCAAGGCCTTTTCCCTGGATGTGGTGGAGAAGAGGATGCGGGAGATATACGGGGCTTTGGAGACTCCCTGACACAGATGTCTCCGGATTGTTTTTCGGTAAACATAACTATTGGGATATTTTATATGAAGATGAGCTTACCGCTCAAAATATTAGGAGAAAAAATATGGCGAAAAGGAGAAGACTGTCCAAGCGGATATCTGCCTGCGTTGTTGTGATACTTTTGATCGTGCTTGCATTTTTTGCCTTTACCAGGGGAAATGAGCAGCGTATCATGGAACAGAATATGGAATATATCCAGGATAGTACAATGCAGATGGCAAGACAGATCGATCAGGTCTTTTCAGATGGATATGAAAATATCCATATTATGAGTGCGCTTTTGAGCCGGTCTTTGGACGGGCCGGATGTGGATATCAGCCAGATGAGGGATATCGCACAGGATTCTGTATTTGATTTTATAGAATTTGCGGACAGGGACGGCATGGATCACAATATCACCGGCGGTGTGTCGGACGCAACAGACAGGAAATACTATCTGGACGGAATCAAAGGAAATGAGGGCATGGAGGTAGTTTTTGATTCCCGTGCGACCCACGAGACCCTGCTGATGTTTTATTCGCCGGTTACTTTTGACGGGGAAACAGTCGGGGTGCTGATCGGTGTATATCAGGCGGAAAACAAGATAGAGAAACTGTTGACAACAACGTACTTTGGGGAGCAGGCAGATCTGTACCTCTGTACACCGGAGGGCAGAGTGACTGCCAGCAATCTGCCCCTGGATACCAGCGCGGATCAGAGAGTCACAGATCTGGCCCAAGGGGATGCAGAGCTGGCGGACAGTATGCAGCGAGCAATAGAAAGCGGTGAAAACCTGAATTTCACCCTGAAAAATCAAAAATCCGGCGGATGCATGACAAAACTCCAGAACGAGGGCTGGTTTTTGATCCAGATATTTCCCGAAGCGGCAAATGTCACCATGATCCATGATGCCAACCGCGCGGGCGTCAGGCTGGAGATCATGCTCCTCATAATCTTTTTCCTGGTTCTGGTGATGCTGGTCCGCATTCACCGGAAAGAGCGGAGGCAGATCGAGGAGCTGGCAGAGGAGAGGGGCAAATACAAAAATGCCGTCCTGGCGGACGCCATTATCATGTTCGAGGCCAATCTGACGAAGAATCAGATATGGGAAGGCGTCTGGAAGGCCAAAGACGGAACCCGGATACCGGTGGAGGAAATCCTGGATATTCATCTGCCATGCGAATATGACACATATATCGTACAATGGGCTGACGTCTATGTGGAGGAAAGCGACAGAGAACTGTTTTTAAGAAATACCAACAGAACATATCTCAATGAACAGTTTGCACAGGGCAAAAGCGAGATCACATTCGAGTATTACGCAAAATCCCTGGAAGGGAAAAAAATCTTTGTGCGGCGCAGTACCTATCTGGCTGCGGACAAGAAAAGCGGTGACGTGATCGCTTATCATAACGTCAAAGACATTACAGAACAGAAACAGAGAGAGATCCAGCTGCACCAGTATGAGCAGATGCTGGTCATGACCACCTCGGAAATATATCAGGGAGTCCGGCAGCTCGATCTCAGCGATTTTTCAACGGTCTATCTGTCCTTTGAGGATAATCGCATCACTCCGTGCGACGAGGAAGACTGGGATACATGGCTGACGGAACAGGAGCCGTACGTTCATCCGGATGATATAGAGGAACTGAGAGAAAAACTGAGCATAGAAAACCTGCTGAACATGCCTGTTGGCGGGAAATTCCGCTGTGATTTCAGAAGCCGCAGAAAAAATCAAAACGGGTTTTACAAGGTTTTCTCTGTCAGTACATATAAGGCGGAGCGGGACGGAAAGCAGTATGTAAATCTGATCACCATAGACAATACCGTGACCATGGAAAATGAAATGCGGCAGAAAGCGTTGATAGAGGCTGCGCTGCTCCGTGCGGAGAGCGCAAGCAAGGCGAAGACAAGATTTCTCTCCAACATGTCCCATGATATCCGCACGCCGATGAATGCCATCATCGGCTTTACGACGCTCGCCATGGCGCATATAGACGATAAAGAGCGGGTGCAGGGCTATCTTGAAAAGATTGCCGCTTCCGGGGATCATCTGCTGTCCCTGATCAACGATGTGCTGGATATGAGCCGTATTGAGAGTGGCAGGGTGCATTTGGAAGAAACGGAATGTGATCTGCCGGATGCGATGCAGGAACTGGGAAATATGCTGATGACGGAAATGCAGTCCCGCAATCTGGAATTTCACATTGATATGGAGAATGTGTCAGAGAGGCGGATCATCTGCGACAGACTTCGCCTGAACCAGATTCTGCTGAACCTCCTGGGCAACGCCATGAAATTTACAGAGCCGGGGGGCAGCATCCGTCTGCAGATCCGGGAAAATCCGGGGAAAGATGAGGATGAGACAGTTTGCGAGTTCCGTGTGAAAGACAGCGGCATCGGTATGAGCGGGGAGTTCCTGGAGCACCTTTTCGAGCCCTTTGAGCGGGAACGGGATTCGACCGCCAGCGGGATCCAGGGCACGGGGCTGGGCATGACGATCACAAAAAGCATTGTGGAGATGATGCATGGAACGATTTCCGTCACCAGCGAAAAGAATGTGGGGACAGAGTTTACCGTGCGGATTCCGGTGAAGAAGGTTTCAGGGAAACAGACAGAGACCGCACCCGAAGCGGAGAAGGATGACACACCTGCAGACAGAATATCCATCAAAGGAAAGCGGGTCCTCCTGGTGGAGGATAACGACTTAAATCGGGAGATAGCAGGAGAAATACTGGGAGAGGCGGATCTGCTTGTTGAGGAGGCGGAGAATGGACGTATTGCCGTGGACAGGCTGATTGAGAAGGGACCCGGCTACTACAGCCTTGTATTGATGGATATCCAGATGCCGGTTATGGACGGCTACGCGGCCACGCGGGAGATCCGCCGCCTTGAAAACAAAGAGCTGGCCGGTATCCCAATCATAGCCATGACGGCCAACGCCTTTGAGGAGGACAAGAGGAAGGCCTTCGAGACGGGTATGAACGCACATATCGCCAAACCGATTGATGTGAAACAGCTGCTGGATACGCTTGAGCGTATCCTGTGACAGGAAAGGACGGTGGAGCAATGGCCAGAAAAATATCGATTGGGATTCAGAATTTCGAGACAATGCGAGAGAGAAACTGTTTTTATATAGACAAAACTGCTTTCATAAAGGAGTGGTGGGAACAGGGAGATGAAGTGACTCTCATCACACGGCCCCGCCGGTTTGGAAAAACCTTGAATATGAGTATGATCGAATGCTTTTTTTCCAATCAGTACAAGGGTCGAAGTGATCTTTTCCAGGGGCTTTCGGTTTGGCAGGAGAAAAATTATCAAAACCTGCAGGGCACATATCCTCTGCTGTCTATGACATTTGCACCAGTGAAAGAAATGACCTATCAGGCAACCCTGCGAAAAATCTGCGGATTTATCTCCGAACTGTATTCTGAAAACCATTTTCTTCTGGAAGAGAATTGTCTGGATGAGGAGGAGGAGAAATATTTTCGCTCTATAACGATGGATATGGATGAGACTACAGCCTCCATGAGCCTGCGCAATCTGTCGAAATATCTGTCCCGATATTACGGAAAGAAAGTCATTCTTCTTCTGGATGAATACGACACCCCTATGCAGGAGGCATATATCCATGGTTATTGGGATGAGATGGCTCAGTTCATCCGCAACCTGTTTAACAACAGTTTCAAGACAAATCCCTACATGGAACGTGTTTTGCTGACGGGGATCACCCGTGTGGCAAAGGAGAGTATATTTTCGGATTTTAATAATGTGACCGTGGTAACTGCCACCTCGCATTCTTATGAGACTGCGTTCGGATTTACCGAGGAGGAGGCTTTTGCCGCCCTGGATGAACAGGGGTTGGAAGATAAGAAAGACGATGTGAAGGTCTGGTACGACGGTTTTACCTTTGGAAGACAAAAAGATATTTACAATCCCTGGTCTATCATCAATTATCTGCGCGAGAAAAAGTTCGGAACCTATTGGGCCAACACGAGTTCCAACGACCTCATCGGCAGTCTCGTCCAGACAGGAGATACCAATATCAAACAGACGATGGAAGATCTGCTTGAGGGCCGTTCTTTCGAGATCGTACTGGATGAGCAGACCGTATTTTCACAGATGAACGAGGGTGATGACGCCATATGGAGTCTGCTGTTGGCCAGCGGATATTTAAAGATCTGCGATTGTACTTTTGTGGAGGGAAATGGAGTATTTTGCTATAGACTGGCATTGACCAACTTTGAAGTGAAGGTGATGTTCCGGAACCTGATCCGGAAATGGTTCCGAGGAGGGACAGGGGCATACAATGATTTTGTCAAGGCTCTTTTGACCGGCGATAAAAAAGCGATGAACGTATACATGAACCGTGTATCCCTGGCTACATTCAATTTTTTCGATGCGGGAGGACATCCATCGGAATATGCGGAACCCGAGCGCTTCTATCACGGATTTGTGCTGGGACTTCTGGTGGAACTGGAGGACAGCTATGTCCTGAAATCCAACCGGGAGAGTGGATTCGGCCGCTATGATGTGATCCTGAAACCAAAAGATCTGAAAAATGCTGAACAGGACGCTATCATACTGGAGTTTAAGGTATATGATCCGGAGGATGAGAAGGATCTCGCGGAAACCGTTGAGAGTGCGCTCCGTCAGATCAAAGAAAAGCAGTATGATCAGGAATTGATCGCGGAGGGCATTCCGAAAGAAAGAATACGCAGTTACGGGTTTGCTTTCGAGGGAAAGCAGGTGCGGATCGGATAGAATTGAATGTATTAAAGGGATGTGCTATAGTATTTACAATAACCAGGAAGGGAAGAAACAATGGTCGAGAAAGCAGAAGTATCTATCATCATGGGAGTTTACAATGCCGGGGACAGGGATATATTTTCAGAAGCGGTCTCCTCGATCCGGAACCAGCGGTTTACGGACTGGGAGTTTCTTATCTGCGACGACGGTTCCGATGACGATACCCTTTTATGGCTGCAGGAAATCCGGGAACAGGATGACCGTATCCGCATATTAAAAAATGATCGGAACACGGGTCTTGCCGGGGCTCTCAACCACTGCCTGAAGGAGGCCGCGGGAAAGTATATTGCCAGAATGGACGCGGATGACGTCAGCCTGCCGGACCGCCTGGAAAAAGAGATATCTTTTCTGGATAAGCACCCGGAGTACCAGTGGGTGGGAACCTGCGTGAAGCTGATTGATTCTTCCGGCGAGTGGGGCAGCCGTGCCATGCCGGAAAAACCGGGAAAAAGAGATCTGTTGTTTCGCTCTCCCTTTGTCCATCCCTCCACCGTGTTCCGCCGGGAAGCGCTGGAAAGCGTGCAGGGATACCGGGTGGCAAAAGAGACTAGAAGGACGGAGGATTACGATCTTTTTATGCGGATGTATGCAAAGGGGATGAAAGGCTATAATCTCCAGGAGGAGTTGTATCTGTTTCGCGAGGACAGAGAGAGTCTGAACCGGAAAAAATACCGGTACCGGATCGATGAGGCGAAAGTCCGCTGGCGGGGATTTTGCGCTCTGAAGCTGATGCCCGTGGGCATATTGTATGTCATCAAGCCATTGATCGTGGGTCTGCTGCCCTATCCTCTTCTGGTCCGGCTCCGCGGCGACAGGAAAAAGAGAGAGAGGGCGTCAGAGTAAATGATCGGTATAATCATACTAAACTATATGACATGGTCATACAGCCTGCGCTGTATTAAAAGTATATATGAGAGCGAAGGAGAAAGCTTTGCCTGCCGGACCAGGATTTATCTTGTAGACAACGGCTCGACGTTGGACATGCCGGAGGAATTGTATCATTTACAAGAGGAAAAGAATGAGATCCAGTTTATAAAAAGTGAAAAAAATCTGGGCTATGCTGCGGGCAACAATCTGGGGATCCGGCAGGCCATAGAGGATGGCTGTGATGCTGTCCTCATCAGCAATAACGATGTCTGTTTTCAGGACGGGAGCATCCGGAAAATGTACGAATTTCTCGACTCCCACAGAGATGCAGGGATCGTCGGGCCCAAAATCCGGAATGGAGAGGGAGAGATCCAGAAATCCTGCCTGATGAGAAAAACCGGGTTGAAGGAAAAATATCTGGTCCGCACCCGATTGAACCTGCTGTTCCGCAGACAGCACCGGAGCTATTTCGGACTCGACCAGGATTATGACAGTACATTTCAAACCTATGCCGTGCTGGGGTGCTGTTTTATGGTTTCCGGTGACTGTGTGAGGGAGGTGTTTCCCTTTGACGAGGGTACTTTTTTGTATGAAGAGGAATATATTGTGGGAATCCGTATGGAAGAGAAGGGGTATAAGACATTTTATTATCCGGAGAGTACGGTCATTCACCTGCATGGAAAAAGTACCGGGGAGATCAAACCATTTGCCTATACCTGTGAGACATTGAGCGAGATGTATTATTGCAGAAGATACCTGAACGCCTCGAGGGTACAGATATTGCCGCTTTACATTTATCGCGTGATGAAGTATTATGGGAAGTGCATCCGGCAGAAGGAATTTAGGGAATACAGGAAAGAATTTATGAAAAAAACCAGGGAGAGGTATAGAGGGATTGGATACGACAGTACACATATTGATGGCAACATATAATGGTCAGGAATATTTAAGAGAGCAGTTGGAGTCAATATGCAGGCAAAGCAAACAAAATTGGGTGCTTCATATACGTGATGACTGCTCTGTTGACAGGACAGTGGAAATTGCAGAAGAATTTGCCAGGAGATATGACAATAAGATATTCATAAAGAAAAACGAAAAAAATATAGGTGCGAAACAAACCTTTGCAAGACTGGTCAGAGAAGTGAGAGAACCCGGTGATTATGCGTTTTGCGATCAGGATGATATATGGTGTGAAAACAAGCTGGAGTTGATGCAGCGACGCTTGAGAGTTGAAGAAAAAAATCAAAATGAGCCACTTTTGATTTATTCGGATGCCAACCTGATTGATGAAAACGGAGCTATGATCGGGGAGTCGTTTGTCGCCGGCAGTGGCCTTTTTCTTCCCCAAAGAAATGTGTTTGAAAACCTTCTCTCCTGCAATGTTGCTCAAGGGGCGGCAATGATGTGGAACGATCAACTGCATCGGATCATACCGGACATACCCAAAGAGGCATTGATGCATGACTGGTGGGTTGCACTGGCGGCATCAGGAAACGGAAGAATAGTATTCATGCCCGAAAAATTGAGCAGATACAGGCAGCATCCTGATAATGTGACGGGAGGATTTGACAGGAAAAGATGGCACGGGAGTTTCTTAAAAAAAATAAGTATAAGGAACTGGAAAACGCTGATTGCCAATAACCATACGCTTCAAAATGAGAGGAAAATGCAGGCGCAGGCATATGCAACACAATATAACGATCCCAGGGCTGTTGAGTATGTCAGGATTTTGGGGAAAAACAGGATTGCAAGAACCTGCATGGGTATCGGGAAAGGTTATCTGTTTATGTCGAGGAAATACTCTGTTAAATACTATTTGGTGTAGGTGCCGTTGCATAAATGGAACCCTGCACTTTTATATAGCAGGAGACGAAAAATGATATTAAATAAAGTTATATCTTATATAAAAAAGAATGGTATACTTTACTCCTTTAAAAGCCGTTATATTCAATACAGATTAGAGCATGGCAAGGGCTGGCAGTTATGCGGATTCGATGTAGGATCAACTGAAAAAAATAAAGGCACCGTTACGGATGAAATTAAAATCAGTATACTGGTGCCTGTATACAATACGCCGGTTGATTATTTAAAACAAATGCTGGATTCTGTTTTATGGCAGACATATGATAATTGGGAGTTGTGTATTGCGGATGCGAGTGATCGTGTACATGGCGAAGTGTCTGATATTTGCAGGGAGTACTCAGGAAAAGAGCAGCGGTTTATATATAAGAAAATTAAGAATAGTGGCATTGCGGATAATACAAATATATGTATTTCATTGTCTTCAGGGGACTATATAGCACTTTTAGATCATGATGACATATTACATCCTGAAGCATTGGTGAGAGTTGTAAAAGAGGTTAAAGAGAAAAAGGCAGATATGGTATACACAGATGAGGCGGTTTTTGAAGAGAAGCTTGGGAAGATTACCAGCCTGCAGATCAAACCGGAATATTCACCGGAGAATCTTCGGGGATGTAATTATATCTGCCACCTATGTGTTTTTTCAAAGGAATTATTAAAGCAGGTGGGTGGATATAAAAAGCAGTTTGATGGCGGCCAGGATTATGATATGGCGTTGCGTTTAACAGAAAAAGCTCAAAAGATTGTCCATATATCAAAAATATTATATTACTGGAGAAAACATCAGGAATCTGTTGCCGGTGGTATAGCGGTAAAATCATATGCGTCAGAGGCGGGGAGAATGGCCGTCAGTGAACATCTAAACAGAATGAAACTGCCTGGAGATGTTTACATTACTAAAGAATCACCTGTGGTCTATCGAGTGAAATATAGGATGGAAAATGAACAGGAAGACCCTGTATTGCTGATACAGGATGGTGTTGCAGACTTAGGTGAAAATGATATTGATGTATTAAAATCCTTTGCAAACAGGCGGGAAATCGGGATGGTGACAGGTACCGTGACAAACCCCAAAGGGAAAATATTGCAGGGGCCAAATTCAATAACAGATACTGGGGAAGTAATCCATATGTTTCGGAAACATAATATACATTCCGTTAGTTTAATGAATATGATGCTCTATGCACAAAATATTGAAATGGTTGGATGTGGTTTTTTCCTGATGAGGAGGGAATTATATCGGCAATACGAAACAGAAATACAGGAAGAAAAATATTCCACAAGTGTTTTACAAAAGGTATCACTTAAAATTAGTAAACAGGGTTATAAAAATATCTATGTTCCGTGGGTAAGGGCGGAGTGCAGGCAGGTAAGGCAACTAGATCTGGGGATGAAAAAACTGCCGGTTGGATATGGGGAGAATGTGGACAGATATGCAAATCCTTCGTATAAATTGTTCAGGAAATGGATTGGAATCTAGCAAACAGTAATATGCGGCGGAGCTTAATTTTGTCTTGAATAATGGTAATGCATATGCTATACTTATAATACTTTTGTGGATGATGTGGAGTGAGATATGAACAAAAAGAAAATTATAGGGATTGCAGGAGTCATTATATTTGCTGTAGTATTGAATGTTTATGTCTTTAATATTGCCAACAGAAATGCAGCAGATATTTCTTTGCGCGTGAGATATGGTTTGGTATGTGTACTGGTAGATATATTTTTTATAATATTGCTTTTGCAATTTGATCGTTGCTATAACCTTGTAAAAGAGTTATATAGGAATCGACAGCTTATTTTTAATCTGGCAAAAAATGATTTTAAGACAAGATTTGCCGGTTCATTCTTTGGTATAGTCTGGGCATTTGTGCAACCGGTTATAACAATACTGATATACTGGTTTGTTTTTTCGGTTGGTTTCCGTTCGCCGGGGGTGGCAGATTGCCCGTTTGTTTTATGGATGACCGCAGGATTGGTTCCGTGGTTCTTTTTTTCGGAGGCATGGAATGGAGCTACAAACAGTCTGATCGAGTATAGTTATCTTGTGAAAAAAGTTGTTTTTAAGATCAGCGTACTGCCGATTGTGAAAGTCATGTCTGCACTGCTTATAAGCCTTTGCTTTCATATGCTCTTATTTATTCTGTTTATGCTGTATGGATATTTACCTGATTTATATTGGCTGCAGTTTCCGTATTATATGCTGTGTAACTTTTTACTGGCGTTATCGTTGTCATATATTACATGCAGCGCTATTCCGTTTTTTAGAGACCTTGGACAGATCATAGGAATAATTTTACAGGTTGGAGTTTGGATGACGCCGATCATGTGGAATATTGAGATGATCCCTGCCACATGGCGGTGGGTGATGAAGATAAATCCTATGTATTATATAGTACAGGGATATCGTGACGCTTTGAGTACAAAACTCTGGTTTTGGCAGGATATAACCTGGACGATTTATTTCTGGGCGTTGGTGGGAGCGTTGTTTGTATTTGGAAACATATTGTTTAAAAGACTGCGGCCGCATTTCGCAGATGTACTATAAGGGGAACGATTCATGGAAACAGCTATTGAAGTTAGTGATCTCAGCAAAGTATACAAGCTTTATGAAAGACCTGTGGACAGGCTAAAAGAAGCATTGGCCTTCAGCCGGAAAAAATTATATACGGAACATTACGCTCTCAACCAGGTTTCCTTTCATGTAAAAAAAGGAGAGACCGTCGGGATTATCGGGACAAACGGTGCCGGCAAATCGACATTATTGAAAATTATCACAGGTGTGCTGAACCCTACATCTGGCAGTATAAAAGTAAACGGCAGGATATCAGCTCTGCTGGAATTAGGTGCGGGGTTTAATCTTGAATACAGCGGGCTTGAAAATGTATATCTGAATGGTACAATGTGTGGTTTCTCACGGGAAGAGGTGGATTCCCGCATGGATGATATTCTAAAGTTTGCGGATATTGGAGACTTTGTATACCAGCCGGTCAAAACATATTCCAGCGGTATGTTTGTGAGACTGGCCTTTGCGGTTGCGATCAATATAGATCCGGAGATATTGATTGTAGATGAGGCTTTGTCTGTGGGGGATGTATTTTTTCAGGCTAAGTGTTATAAAAAGTTCGAGGAATTTAAGAAAGAAGGAAAGACGATATTGCTGGTAACACATAGCCTCAGTTCTGTTGAAAAATATTGTGATAAAGTTATACTATTGAATAAAGGTAAAAAAGTAGATGAGGGAACGCCGCATGAGATGATTGATATATATAAAAAGATACTGGTAAACCCGGAATTTGAGATCAATCCAGAGATTGAGGACAATGAGGAAATGGTTGAGGAAACTGAGGTCACAGATAATTGGAAAGGGAAACTAAGCCTGAATCCGAATATCAACAGTTATGGCAACATGGATGCGGAGATAACAGACTTTGCCGTTATTGATCGTAAAAAGAAAATAACGAATACGATAAATAAAGGCGAGGAATTTACTATAAAAATAAAATTAGAGTTTCATAAAAGTATCCAGGAGCCGATCATCGCCTTTACCATTCTTAATTTACAGGGGACCGAAGTGACAGGAACAAATACTATGCTGGAAAATATCGACATAAAAGATATCCATGATGGCACAGTCAAAATCATCAGCTTCAGACAGAAAATGGATATACAGGGAGGGGAGTATCTCCTATCTTTAGGATGTACGGGATATCGAGAGGGAGATTTTGTTGTTTACCACAGGCTTTACGAGATTTGTAATATTTCAGTAATTTCAGAAAAAAATACAGTTGGATTTTACGATATGAATTCCATTGTTGATGTGGAATAACAACATGTTGAAAAAGGAGATTTTTATGAAAGAAAGAATAGGGAGCGTAATTTTAGATTACTCATCATACTGTGGAGAGGATTTGTATAGTGAGGGCAGTATTGAAGATGAGATTCTGGAAATTGTAAAGACAAAAAATAAAAATGAATACAGTAAAGTTATTGCGGAGAGCCGGAACTGGTCGGTGATGTATCATTTGTCTCCGGTCAGGGGCAATGTGGTGGAATGGCTTCCCATCAATAAATCTATGAATGTTCTGGAGATTGGTGCCGGTTGCGGTGCGATCACAGGGACATTGGCGTCAAAAGCAGGTAAAGTTACGTGTATTGAGTTGTCTAAAAAGAGAAGTCTGGTTAATGCCTATCGCAACAGGGAATATGATAATGTTGAGATAAAGGTAGGTAATTTTCAGGACATTGAACCCGAATTGACAGAAAAATATGATTATATTACATTGATTGGTGTGTTTGAATATGCAGGAGGCTATATCAATTCACAGAGTCCATATGAAACTTTTTTGAAGATCGTTAAAACACATTTAAAAGAAAATGGGCAGCTTGTGATAGCAATTGAAAATCAATTTGGGTTAAAATACTGGGCCGGATGTGCGGAGGATCATCTGGGTGAGTTTTATAAAGGAATAGAGGGATACCCCAATGTAAAAAGTGTTAAGACTTTTTCTAAAAAGAAATTGGAGGGATATGCTGTCTCTGCGGGTTTTCATAACTGCGAATTTTATTATCCATATCCGGATTATAAATTGCCTTTAAAAATATTTTCAGATCAATACATGCCAAAAATGGGTGAGTTAAATAATAATATCCGGAATTTTGATCAATTAAGGTTGACGATGTTTGATGAGAGTAAAGTCTTTGACCAGGTTATTGAAAATGAGATGTTTGACTTTTTTTCCAATTCCTATATTATTCTTTTGGGTGATCGAGAAGAAGAAACAGAACATATGATATATACAAAATATAATGAGCGCTCAGAGCAGTTTGATCTGGTAACCTCCATTTATGAAAAGGAGGGGAAAAAGTATGTAATGAAACGTGCACATGAAAAAGAGGCAGAAGAGCATTTGCAGAGTATTTATAAGACATATTCCGGACTGGCAGAAAATTATAAAGGTACAGTTATTTCTGTCAATAAATGTGAAATGGTTGATAATATACTTCAATTCGAGTATATTGAAGGAATTACGCTGGAAGAAAAGCTGGATAAGCTGTTTCGCGAGACAAAAAGTACGGAAACAGTAATACAATCTATCAAAGAATATATTGACATTATAAAACAGGGAATGCAAATAGTTCCTTTTGAAAAAACAGAGGAATTTATAGGTATATTTGGGAATGTTGAACTGCCGGAGGGAGTGGAGGCCGTAAAATATGCGGATATAGATATGCTGCTCAGTAATATCATAATCAATCAGAACGAATGGAATCTGATTGATTACGAATGGACTTTTTCTGTTCCGATACCATTTGATTTTATCTTATATAGAATATTGTTAAATTATATGTGTGTGCCTAATCGAAAAGGATTATATGATAAAAGTTCTTTTTTATCATTTGGTATAAAAGATCAAGAGATACAAGTATATGAAATAATGGAAAGAAATTTTCAGCGATATGTATGGGGAGAAAAGTTCACTCTTAATGAAAACTATTATAAAATTTTGTCCTTAAACTACCAGCTAAAGGATATGATTATATCTACAAGAATTCAGAATGAGATTATAGACAGGGATTTGGCGCTGGGAGTGTATTTTGACTATGGTGAGGGATATGAGCATTCATTTGATAGCAGAGGGGAAAAGAGGGATGGCGGGGTTTATCATTATGAGTTTGACGTTCCGGAAAAAATATGTGATATTAAATTAGATTTAGTCATGTCTTATGCCCGTATACAAGTAAAAAGATTTGAGATTAATGGAGAAAATGTGAATGCAGAAGAGTTTCTAAAAAGTAACGGGATCTGGGAAGACGGCTGGCTGCTTTATTTTTGCCCAAATCCCTGGGTTGTTTGTCCGACTAATGGAAAAAAAGGCCATGTTGTATTTGAGTATGTGAAACAGGAAGATGATGTATTTGTAGCTGACTTGGTTGGAAAGCTAACTCAAAAGGAACAGGAGTTATCTGCGGCAAATAATATAAAGGTTGCTTACAAAAAACAAGTAGATGATATATATGCATCTACTTCATGGAAAATTACGAGACCATTGAGGAAAATAGCGACGGGTTTTAAGGTGTTGCGGGAAGGTGGTATTCCGGCCTTTAAGCAATTATTGATTGCTAAGTTTTGTTCACAAAGGCAACCCAAGGATGATTTTGTGCGCTGGATAGAAAAAAACGAAAGGGATATTTTTAAGACAAAAAAATTAGCATACAAACCTCTTATTTCTGTGATTGTTCCTGTATATAATGTGGAAGAGGATATTTTGAAAGAATGTATTAATTCTGTTCTTGATCAGACTTATGATAATTGGCAGCTATGTATAGCTGATGATGCCTCAATGTGGGAATCTACGGTAGAAGTATTGAAACAATATGAGGATGATACGAGAATAAGGATTGTTTATCGGAAAGAAAATGGACATATTTCCAGGGCTACAAACTCTGCTATAGACGTAGCGGATGGAGAATATTTAGCATTTATGGATTGTGACGATGTCCTTGCGCCCAATGCCTTGTATGAGGTAGCGGTCAAGCTAAATGAGGACCCGTCATATGATTTTATATACAGTGATGAGGATAAAATTGATGAAGAAGGCGGAAATCGACATTTTCCACATTTCAAGCCGGAGTGGTCTCCGGATACACTTATGAGCATGATGTATACCAGCCATTTAGGTGTATACCGGGCAAATTTAGTGCGGGAGATTGGAATGCTTCGTGAGGGGTTTGAAGGGGCCCAGGATTATGATCTCACATTAAGAATGACAGAGAGGACAGACAAGATTGGACATATCGACAAAATTTTATATCATTGGAGAGAACGAAAAGGATCTACTTCAATGGATGTAATGTCAAAACCATATATTCTGGAAGCGCAAAAAAAGGCAAAAGAAGAGGCACTCGTACGACGGGGACTAAAAGGAACAGTGGAGTTTGTAAAAGAGGCGGTGCAATTCAGGGTAAACTATATTCCTCAGGGGGATGAATTTGTAAGTATTATTATTCCGTCGAAAGATAATTTTAATGTCTACAAGCGATGTGTGGAATCGGTTATCAGGGAAAGCACATTTAAGAACTATGAGATTGTTACAGTCGATAATGGAAGTATTCACGAGGAAAAAGAGGCATATGAACGTTTTTGTAAAGAAAACAAAATAAAGTATGTTTATGAAGAAACTCCCTTTAATTTTTCCCAAATGTGTAATCAAGGTGCATTTTACAGTAAGGGGAATTACCTATTGTTTTTAAATGATGATACAGAGGTTATTACCCCGGACTGGCTTCAGAGAATGGTGGGACAGGCATCCTTGCCGCATGTAGGTGCAGTAGGAGCAAAATTGTATTACCCCGGGGGAAAAAAGATCCAACACTGCGGTGTGGTGAATCGAATTGAGGGACCATCACATATTTTTTGTGGAATGGATGACAATATTGTTTTGGATTTTGCAAAAAATAAATTGGATTTCAATTATATTGCTGTTACGGGAGCCTGTCTTATGGTTTCAAAAGCTAAGTTTGATTCAATCGGTGGATTTGACACAGATCTTCCCATTGCATATAATGATGTTGATTTGTGTTTTGATCTGGTGGAGACGGGGTATTTTAATGTGCAGAGAAATGATGTGCAGCTCTTTCACTATGAGTCCTTGAGCCGAGGAGATGATAGGAAGGATCCTGCCAAATTCAAACGTCTGGAAAAAGAACGAAATAAATTGTATGAAAAACATCCGGGTTTTTATAATAAGGATTGGTTTTGCATTGAGGTGAGGTGAATTCGGAAATCGCAGTAACCTTGAAAAATAGGGGGCGGGTTTCCGGGAACGCACAACGTTTATGAGAGGAGTGAGTGTGAGGTGCGTAATATTTTAGATGTATATAAACGGAATTCGTGTTCACAAATTATCAAAGGGTTGGCTTATTATCTTGTTATCGCATTTTTTCTTGTATTTCTGGGAAATATATTGATGCATATTTTGACGACACATGAGAATGCAGATTATTCAAAACTTATGGTTGCAAGAACAAGTGGATATTTAGTCGAAGGCAATTGTTACACTGTTACAGATGAGGATCCCCAAATGTATTTGAGTGTGGAGAACATATCGGGCGCGATAAGTTGTGTCCATATTGACTTTGCTGAGCCGCTTGCACAGGATGCATTTATACAGGTTTATTATCCGGATAGTCAGGGGGGATATTCGGAGGCGAGAGCTGTAACATGCCAACAGCCTGCCGGGTCAGAGAATGCAGATATTTTGTTTGAGTCGGGTACTTATTCCGAAATCAGGATAGATGTTGATGCTTCTTTCTGTCTGGAAGCAGTATATGGAAATAATGTGGTGTTCCGAACCATATATAGCATTATAGACATTCGGTATATCGTTTGGTCGATGTGTTTTGTGTTGGCGGCTGTTATTTGTTTCCTCCTTTGGCGCATTGATACTATAAAAAGAATGATTAATCGATTGGAACTCAAGATAAAAGATACCATGAAAAAAAGTAATTTATCGAAAAATCTATTGATGTTTGGGATTGGAATTCTGAGTTCTGTTATATGTGGTTCCCTATTGGAATCTGTTCTGTCATTTTTTCGGAACCGGAGTTACAATCCGAAAGAAGCAGTTATATTTGGGACTTTGTTATTTTTTATATATTCTGTCTTGTTTATGAGAGATTTATATCGACAGAAGATCGAATTTATGACAGCCTTTTTGATCTTGTTGGCTGGCATTTCTTTTTCTGTGGTAATGCCTGTTTCGCTGGGATTGTCCTGGGATGATGAGACACATTATATCAGCACCATTCAGTGTGCAAGAGGATTAAGTAATACACTTATGGTTGCAGATAATAAAATGAAAGATATGTATGTCCAGACGATCATGAATAAAGAGGAATACACAAAAGATATCCAAAATGAGCGTATTGAGTTCTACGATGACTTATATGATACCGGAGATGTTGTGGCTACAGACTATACATTTAGCATCACATCAATAGGCTATCTCCCTGCTGTATTTGGTACATGGATCAGCTATGGACTTTGTCTGACCTTTTCCCACAGTATCATTTTTATAAGGATTTTTAATGTACTCTTTATGGCAGTTATGATATTTCTTTCTATGAAGAATGTGAAAACCGGCAAAATGCTGTTTGCCGTATTTGCTTTTGTACCTACCGTATTTTTTTTGGCCTCGTCTTTCAGTTATGATACATGGCTGACAATCATGTTAATTTATGGTTTCAGCCGTTATTTTAAGGAATTGCAGGACAGGGAGACGCCACTTACATTCGGACGTTTTTTGGGGATTTTCGTTCCACTTATTTTGGCGTTGGGTCCCAAGTTCGTATATGCGCCGCTTTTGTTTTTGACTGCCCATATGCCTAGATCCAAATTTAGGGAAAAGAAGTGGGCCTATGCTTATTATGCCTGCTTTGTTGCAGCCGCTGTTGCGATCGCAGCTGTGATAGTCTATGTGGCAAGTGGGAATTACGATTTGGGAACTGGAGATTTAAGGGGGGGTGAAGGTGTAAGTGCTATGGGACAATTGATGTATATTAAAAGTAATGGTGGACAATTTGTGAAAACCTTGTTTGAGTTCCTTAAGGTGTATTTTTCGTATGAAAATAGTGCACAGTACCTGACTTTTATGGCCTATATGGGGCTTGTTAATATGCCTTATATTCCAATTGCGATACTGGTTTTCGCCGCTCTGACAGATCGGGGTGAGGTTGACCGGAGGTGTCTGCCCGTTATTAGCAAAGTGTCCGCTGTCATTATGTATATTTTGATAGGCGCGATTTGTGCAACAGCGATGTACATTGGGTTTACACCGGTGGGGCTCAATACGGTCAACGGATGTCAAGGGAGATATATTCTTCCTGCGGTACTCCCTGTGCTATATATGGTCACGCGCTTCGGTGGCAGGACGATTGTGAGAAGTAAGATGAAACCTGAGTATTATAACATAGCGTTGCTTGCAGTCAGTATCATATTTTTGATGTACAATCTGTGGACGAATGTAGCAGTTAAATATTAAGGAGGGTGGCTTGACGGTGTTTGCAGAGCCAAAAAGCTCCGGCTTGCGCCTTTTTACACCTGTTTTGTTTTTTGAACAGACACAAACACTGGAACTTGCAACTAAATTTTTCGGCTGAACGGCATCAAAATCCGTCTGAACAGCACTTGTATTTTTTCTCATACCTCTTTAAAATAATAGTTGAAGCATAAGCTAAGATTTATTATAATGAGAGGAGAAAGCATGAGAGAAAGAGAACAGATAACAGCAGGCGGGACTGGGGTACGTCGAGAATACAAAGACCGGCTATTTCGCTTTATATTTGGAGCGGAAGAAAACAAGGAACATATCTTGTCCCTGTACAACGCACTGCGGGGGACGGAATATACCGATGCCGACCAGATTGAGATCGCGACATTGGACGATGTGATCTATCTGGGGATGAAGAATGACGTATCCTTTATACTGGCATCGGACATGAATCTGTATAATGGCTCAGTTGTCAAGACAAAAATCAGAGATTTTTATAATGAACTGATA